>NZ_JAAXKZ010000019.1 GCF_012911875.1 Pseudonocardia bannensis
CTCCCGGGCCGTCCCACGTTGCGTTGTGGAGCCTTGATGCGCTCCCGGGGCCGTTCCGCGCGGTGTTGTGGAGCTTTGACGCGGTTTCGGGTGGCGGCGGGTGCTAGGGGACGCGGGCGGTGAGGCAGCGGAACAGGTTGTCCAGGCGGTAGCCGCCGTCCGGTTCGCGGTATCGGGCCAGGCCGTCCCGCGCCGCCTTCCGTACGGCGGACGGACCGGCCCGGTGCACCGCGGCCCGGCCGATGTCGGACGCGAGCAGCGGACCGAGCAGGGCGTCGTCGTCGGGATAGCGGAACGCGCAGCTGACCTCGTCGACGGCCGCCACCTCCAGTCCCGCGAGGCCCGCCAGCTTGCGCAGCCGGTCGGGTTCGGTCAGCGGCGGCCCGCCGGCCGGGGCACGCCGGGCCGAGCGCGGTGGCAGGAACCCGGCCAGGGCCTCGCCGAAGGCCCGGACGTCACACTCCTGCTCCCGACCCCACACCGTGACGACGACGGTGCCGCCCCGGCCCACCACCCGGGCCGCCTCCCGGAGCACCTTCAGCGGGTTCGTCACGTGGGCGAGCACCTGGACGGCCGCCACGACGTCGAAGGCCGCGTCGGGCCACCCCAGGTCGTGGGCGTCCCCGACCCGGAACTCCCCCTCGGGCACGCGTTCCGCGGCGGCCGCGACGGCGGACCGGTCGGTGTCGAGGCCCACCACTCGCACGCCACGGTCGGCGGCCAGCCGGGCGAAGGCGCCCGTCCCACACCCCACATCGAGCAGGGCCACGCCGGGGGCGACTCCCGCGAGCACCCGCTCGTACAACGGGATGCCCCACCCGCTCGGCCCCTCGTCCATCGGCGCAGGTTAACCGCAGCGATCGGCGGCCGTCAGCGTGTACCGGGTCAGCCCCACACGTCCTCGGCGACCTGCACGATGAGCCGCAGCTTGGCCACCTGCTCGTCGAAGCTGAGCGTGTTGCCCTCGACCGTGGAGGAGAACCCGCACTGCGGCGACAGGCACAGCTGCTCGAGCGGCACGTACTTCGCCGCCTCGTCGATGCGCCGCTTGAGGTCGTCGGCGTCCTCCAGCCGGCCGTTCTTGGTCGTGACCAACCCCAGCACGACCTGCTTGCCCGGCGGGACGAACCGCAGCGGCGCGAACCCGCCGGAGCGCTCGTCGTCGAACTCGCAGAAGAAGCCGTCGACCTCCAGCTCGCCGAACAGCGCCTCGGCGACGAAGTCGTAGCCGCCCTCCGCGGCCCAGGACGAGCGGAAGTTGCCCCGGCACATGTGCGTGGTGATCCTCATGTCCGCCGGCCGGTCGGCAATCGCGGCGTTGATCTGGCGGATGTAACGCAGGTGCTGGTGGTCGGCGTCCTCGCCCTTGGCCGCCATCTCGGCCCGCTGGGCCGGGTCGTTGAGGTAGGCCAGGCTGGTGTCGTCGAGCTGCAGGTAGCGGCAGCCCAGGTCGGCGAGCGCGTTCACCTCGTCGGCATAGGCGGCGGAGAGGTCGGCCCAGAACCCCTCGACGTCCGGGTACACCTGCCGGTCCACGGCCGCGGTGCCGCCGCGGTAGTGGACCATGCTCGGCGACGGGATGGTCAGCTTCGGCACCGCGGTGGTGGTCTGCTCGGCGAGGAACCGGAAGTCGTCGGCGAAGATCGGCTCCGCGAGCCGCACCTTCTCGTGCACGGCCAGGCCCGCCGAGGTGAACTCGCTGTCGCCCTGGGCGTTGTGCATCCTCACGTGGATCTGCTCGTCGGTCTTGGTCACCCCGCCGAGCTGATAGATGAAGTCCATGTGCCACGAGGTGCGGCGGAACTCGCCGTCCGTCGCCGCCTGCAGGCCGATCTCCTCCTGGACCCTGACCACGTCCCGGATCGCCGCATCTTCCGCGGCCCGCAGACCAGCGGCGTCCAGGGTCCCGGCGGCGAACTCGTCGCGCGCCTTCAGCAGCGCGGGCGGGCGGAGCAGGCTTCCGACGTGGTCGGCCCGGAACGGCGGTTCGGTGCGCGCATGCATGCTCGCGAACCTATCGCCGTGACCCAGGTCGCGCTGGCGATGTTTCCGGCTGCTGGCAAGCTTCCGCTGTGGACAACGGCGTCGTCACCTTCCTGACCGATTACGGCATCGAACCGCTCACCCTGGCCAAGGCGGTCGAGGAGCGCGGCTTCGGCTCGCTGTTCCTCACCGAGCACACCCACATCCCGACCAGCCGGCAGTCACCGTGGCCCGGCGGGGACGAGCTGCCCCGGCGCTACGCGCACACCTACGACCCGTTCGTCGCCCTCGGCGCCATGGCCGCGGTGACCGACCGGATCACGCTGGGCACCGCGGTGTCGCTGATCAACCAGCACGACCCGATCGTGCTGGCCAAGCAGGTCGCCAGCGTGGACCGGATCGCGGGCGGACGCTTCGAGTTCGGCGTCGGGCCGGGCTGGAACCGCGAGGAGATGGCCAACCACGGCGTCGACCCTGGGACCCGGACCGCGCGGATGCTCGAGCAGATCGCCGCGCTGAAGACCATCTGGACCTCCGACGAGCCGGAGTTCCACGGCGAGTTCGTCGACTTCGACCCCATCTGGTCGTTCCCCAAGCCGGTCCGGGTACCGCCGGTGCTCATCGGCGGCGGCGGGCCGACCGTGCTCGACCGGGTGCTCTCGCACGGCGACGGCTGGATCCCGCTGCGGGTGCCGATGTCCGCGCTCGACGACTTCGCCAAGCGGATCGCGGAACTGCAGCAGCGGGCGGCGGACGCCGGGCGCGGCCACATCCCGGTGACGATCTACGGCGCCGCGCGCAAGCCGGAGGCGCTGGAGTCCTACGCGGCCGCCGGGGTGGACCGGGTGCTGTTCGAGCTGGCCGACCACGGCAGCGACGACGACCGGGGCACCGATGCGCTGCGGGAGCTGGACCGGCTGGCCGAACTGGTGGCATGACCGCCGGCCCGGCGGGCCGTGATCAGCGGTCCGGTGCCCGTGACCGCGGGGTTCGCGGCCGCCGGTTCCGGGACGCCGATCACGGCTTGCTCGCCCGCCCTCAGCGCGCCCGCCACACCGGGTCACGGCCCTCCCGGAACGCCGCGGCGCCCTCGGCCGCGTCCTCGGTGGCCGCCGCGACCCGGCGCATCGTCTCGCCGAACCGGATCGCGTCGACCGCACCGAGCCCGGGCGCCCGGACCGCCATCTCCTTGGTGGCCCGGGCGGCCAGCGGTGCCGCGCGCACCAGACGCGCGGCGAGCGCCCGCGCCTCGCCGAGCAGCTCGTCGTGCGGCACCACCCAGCCGGCCAGGCCGATCTCCTTCGCCCGCGCGGCGTCGATCCGCTCACCGGTGAGCAGCAGCTCCATCGCGTACTGCCAGTTGATCTTCTGGGGCAGCCGGATCGCGCCCACGATCGTCGGTATCCCCACGGTGACCTCGGGGAATCCGAAGGTCGCCCGCTCGCTCGCGATCACGAAGTCACACCACGTGACCAGCGTCAGCCCGTAGCCCAGGCAGTGCCCGTTCACCGCGGCGATGACCGGTTTGTTGATCTCCCAGCCGCTCTCGAAGGAGTTCACCGTGGGTCGCTCCCAGAAGCTCCCCGGGAAGTCCCCGGCAGCACTACCGGTCTCGGAGCGGAGGTCGGCACCGACGCAGAACGCCCGCCCGCTGCCGGTCACGATGGCCACCCACGCGTCGTCGTCCTCGCGGAACCGGGTGAACGTCGCGTTGATCTGCTCGCGCATCGCGCCGTCGATCGCGTTCAGCTTCCCGGGTCGGTCGTAGGTGATCGTCGCGACGTGATCGGCGAGGTCGTACCGCACGGTTTGCTCCACGGCCCGGAGGGTAGAGCCGGGCGGCTCTCGCTCAGGGCTGCGCCGCGGCCCCCGGCAGCACGACGATCGACCGCGCCACCCGCCCCGCCCCGTTGCGCACCGCGTGCTCGAGCTCCCAGCGCCGCGCGGTGAACTCGGCGCGGCTCACCGACACCCCGAGCGCCCCGGCCACCTCACCCCCGGGTCCGCGCACCGGAACGGCGATGCCTGCCACCCCGCGCTGGTACTCCTCCACCTCCACCGCGGCCCCCGCCGAGCGCACCCGCATCAGCTCGCGGTCGAGCGCCCGCCGGTCGGCGACGGTGCGGGAGGTGAGCCGCGGCAGTCGCGAGTACGCGAGCACCTCACCGAGCCGGGTGGGTTCGAGGCCGGCGAGCAGCACCTTCCCGCCCGCGGTCGCGTGCGACGGGGTGGGCTCGCCGATGCGCATCCCGTTCGGGCCGGGGTGCTCGGTGCAGTGGTCCAGGTGGGCGACCACCACGTCCAGATCCCGGAACACGGCGAGGTAGGTCGCCGCCCGGGCCCCACCGTGCACCTCCTGCAGGATCATCCGCACCGCGGCCGGGGGCACCACCTGCTCGGTCAGGTCCCGGTGGAGCTCGGCGATGCGGTATCCGAGGCCGTAGCCGCGGACACCGTGCAAGCGGACGAGATAGCCCTCCTCCACGAGGATGCCGAGCACGCGGTAGATCGTGGGCAACGGGCTCCCGAGCCGGCGGGCGATAGCCTTCGCCGTGACCCCGTCGCCCGCCGCCGCCACGGCCTCGACCACCCGGAGCGCCCGTAGGATCGATCCCCCGGAGCTGCGCTGCTCGAGTGCCACGGATCACAGTCTTGAGCAACCGCGTGGGACGCGCACCCTCCGATCGGGCGTTCTGCGTGATACGGCACCGAGGAGTCACACCGTGGACGACCAGGGGCTACACCACCGGTTCGACGATCCGGGCGAGCATCGCCCGTAACGGGCGCTCGGGGTGTTGCCGCCCCGGGACAGAAGCGGCCGGCCGACGTCCAGGAGAACCGGCGGTAGGGAGGATCGGCGGATGCGGATCACCCCCACCACCCCGGCGGCACTGGCCGAGCAGATCGCCGACCTCGTCACCGCCCGGCCCGGGCAACGGGTCCGGGTGGCCGTCGACGGGGCGCCGCCGACGGCACCGCAGGCGCTGGCCGGCGAGGCCGCCACGTTGCTGCGCCTGCGCGGCCGCGACGTCGTGGTGGTGTCCGCGGCCGACTTCCTCCGCCCGGCCTCGGTCCGCCTCGAGTACGGCCGCACGGACGTCGACATGTTCCTCGACGGCTGGCTCGACTCGGGGGCGCTGCGCCGCGAGGTGCTCGACCCCGCAGGACCGGGCGGCTCCGGGCGGGTGCTGCCCCGGCTCTGGAACTCCGACCGGGATCGGGCCTACCGCGACGACTACCGCGACCTGGCCGATGACGGCGTCGTGCTGCTCACCGGCGCGTTGCTGCTCGGCCGGGGGCTGCCACTGGATATCGTCGTGCACCTGCGGATGACCCCTGCGGCGCTCACGCGCCGAACGGACGATCAGGAGCGCTGGACGGTGCCGGCTTTCGAACGATACGACCGCGAACGCGACCCGGCCGGGGAAGCCGACCTACTGGTGCTGGCCGATCACCCGGAGCGGCCCGCGGTACGGTCCTGATCAACCGGACCTCGGAAGAGGAGATGTTGTGGGCGAGGAGGGAGTTGAACCCTCACGTCCTTTCGGACACACGGACCTGAACCGTGCGCGTCTGCCATTCCGCCACTCGCCCTGACGGGAGGAAAGCTAGCACGGCCCCGGAAGGGCCTACGCGAGGGGGTCCCGCATCGGGTCTCCCCAGGGGACTGGCTAGCACAGATACGATCAGGGCTGCCGGTAACACGCCGATGCGAACGGAGGAAGATCGGTTGGGCCGCGTAGGGCGATTCGAACGCCGTCTCCAGGGGATGGTCGGAGATGCCTTCGCGCGGGTCTTCGGAGGCAGCGTCGTTCCCCAGGAAGTCGCACAGGCGCTGCTCAGGGAAGCCGAGGACCACATCGAGCCGCTCGCGGGAGGACGCCTGCTGGCTCCGAACCGCTACACCGTGCAGCTCAGCCCCGCCGATCTCGAACGCATGGCCGGTGACACGGACCAGATCGAGCAGTCGCTGTCCGGCTACGTCACCGAACAACTCGCCGACCAGGGATGGGACACCTACGGCGACGTCGTAGTCTTTCTGGAGCGCTCCGAGGCGCTGCACACGGGACAGTTCCGCACCCGCTCGTCCGTGGACCCCGACGCTTCCCGTCGGGACCCCACCAGAGCACGCAACGCAGGAGAAGCACCCATGAGCCAGCAACCGGGCCACCCCGAGGAGAACGGGCAGTACGGCTACGACCGGGGCGCCCCCGGCGGATACGGGCAGCAGACGTACGCCCCACCCGCCGGGCAGGACCGTGGCGAGTCGCGCGGCCGCGACGGCTACGGCCAGCAGTACGACCAGCAGGGCTACGCCCAGCCGGGCGGCTACCAGGGCTACGAGCAGCCCGGCGGCTACGACCAGCAGGGCTACGACCAGCAGGGTTACGAGCAGCCCGGCTACGGCCAGCCCGGGTACGCCCAGCCGGGCGGTTACGACCAGCAGGGCTACGCCCAGCCGGGCGCCCAGGGCTACCAGCAGGGCGGCTACGGCCAGCAGGGCTACCCCCAGCCCGGCTACGAGGGCGGTTACGGCCAGCAGGGTGGCTACGGGCAGCAGGGCGGCTACGGCCAGCCGGGCTACGCGCCCGGCTACGACCAGCAGGGCTACGGCCAGCAGCAGTACGACCAGGGCTACGACCAGCAGGGATACGGCCAGCCGGGCTACGGCCAGCAGCCGGGGTGGGGCGGTTACGGCCAGCAGAACCTCACCGCGTCGATCAGCCTGGACGACGGCTCCGGCCGCAGCTACCCGCTGACCGAGGGCACCCACGTCGTGGGCCGCGGCCAGGACTCCAACTTCCGGCTCCCGGACACCGGCGTCTCGCGCCGGCACCTGGAGATCAGCTGGGACGGGCAGACCGCGACGCTGTCCGACCTGGGGTCGACGAACGGTACGACGGTGAACGGCAACCAGGTACAGACCTGGCAGCTCACCGACGGTGACGTGATCCGGGTCGGGCATTCGAGCCTGGTCTTCCGGGTCCAGGCCTGATCGCCCCGTCGGCATCACCCGATCCAGAGCCACCGAGAGCGGAGTCCACGACGAGTGCCGGAGTTGGTGCTGCAGCTGACCAGGGCGGGCTTCCTAGCCCTCCTGTGGTTGTTCGTGCTGGTCGCGCTCCGGGTCGTGCGGTCCGACCTGTACGCCGCCTCGGGGCTACGGGCGATCCTCCCGGGCGGCCGGGCCACGGCCCGGGCGGGACGCAGCCGGACGGCTCGCCAGCTCCTGGTCACCCAGGGTCCGCTGGCGGGCAGCCGGATCTCGCTCGACTCCCGGCCGATCCTGATCGGCCGGGCCGACGACTCGACACTCAAGCTCGACGACGACTACGCCTCCACCCGGCACGCGCGGATCTCCCAGCAGGGTGAGGAGTGGTACGTCGAAGACCTCGGGTCGACAAACGGCACATATCTGGATCGGGCTAAGGTCACCGGACCCACCCGGGTCCCCCTGGGGGTCCCGGTCCGTATCGGCAAGACGGTGATCGAGCTGCGCTCATGAGCCTCCGACCCACCCACCCCCATGCCGGGCCGGGCCGTGTTTGCGAGACCTGTGTGCAGGGTCGAGCCATCAGCGCCGCGGCCCGCATCCAGCGTCGAGCCGACGGTGCACGCGGAGTCGCGACATGACGCTGGTCCTGCGCTACTCGGCCCGCAGCGACCGCGGGCTCGTTCGGCAGAACAACCAGGACGCGGTCTACGCCGGCCCGCGGCTGCTCGCACTCGCCGACGGGATGGGCGGCCACGCCGCGGGCGAGGTCGCATCGTCCCTGGTGATCTCGGCTCTGGCCCCGCTCGACGAGGACGACCCGGGCGACGACCTGCTCGCCGAACTGCGTGACGCGACCTTCCAGGGCAACGCGGCCATCACCCGGCACGTCGCCGAGACCCCCGACCTGGAGGGCATGGGCACCACCCTCACCGCCATCTTGTTCGCCGGCAAACGACTGGGCCTGGTCCATGTCGGCGACTCCCGCGCCTACCAGCTGCGCGACGGCCAGTTCACCCAGATCACCAAGGACGACACGTTCGTCCAGTCGCTCATCGACGAGGGCCGGATCACCGAGGAGGAGGCGCACACGCACCCGCAGCGTTCGCTGCTGCTGCGCGCCATCACCGGCCAGGACGTCGACCCCTCCCTGACCATCCGGGAGGCCCGCGCCGGCGACCGCTACCTGCTGTGCTCGGACGGCCTGTCCGGCCCGGTCAGTGACGAGACCCTGGCCGAGACGCTGCGCGACTACACCGATCCGCGGGCGTGCGCCGACCGGCTCATCGAGCTGGCGTTGCGCGGCGGCGGTCCGGACAACATCACCTGCATCGTCGCCGATGTCGTCGACATCGAGTACGGCGAGGACGCCCCGATCGTCGGGGGCGCCGCCGGTGACGGCAGCGACGACGGCCGGCCCGGGCCCGACTCGGCCGCGGCGCGGGCGTCGGCGACCACCCTGCCCCGGGCGGCACCCCGCCGCATCGAGGCCCCGCCGCCGGTCACGACCGGACGGGGACGGTCGCGGTGGCGGCTCGTCCTCGGGATCGTCGCCGTAATGGTGGTGCTGGTCGGCGCCGGCTGGCTGGCCCGGGTATGGGTGATGCAGCAGTACTACGTGGGCGTGGCCGACGACCGGGTGACGATCTTCCAGGGCGTCCGGGGAAGCTTGCTCGGCATTCCGCTGCAGGAGATCGAGGAGCAGTCCGACATCGCACTCACCGACCTGCCGGAGGACGCCCGCAGCCAGGTGCGCGACGGCATCGTCGCCTCCGACGGGTTGGCCAGCGCGCGGAGCACGGTGCAGCGGTTACGCAACCGGATGCTGGCGCCGTGCCCGCCCGTCGCCCCGCAGCCGCCCGAGGCCGCGACGCCGACCGACCCCGCGTTGATCGTGCCGGGGGCACCGCAGCCACCACAGGCCGAGACCACCCCCCTGCAGGCGGTTCCGCCGGAGCCGGGAACGACCTGCCGGTCGGCGAGCTGATGACGGTGGCCGACCACCCGAAAGGTCTCGGCGTCCAGACGCCGGACAAGCCCACCGCTGCCCCGTTGCCGACGGGGCGCGGTATCGAGCTCCTCCTGCTGGCCTTCGCCGCGGTGCTGGTCACCGGCGCGCTGGCGCTGGTGGAGGCGAACCAGGAGCAGCAGATCACCCGCTCGCTGCTCTACCTGGGCGCCGCCTACCTGGCCCTGTTCACGGTCGGCCACCTGGCCGTCCGCCGGTTCGCGCCCTATGCCGACCCGTTGATCCTGCCTTCGGTCGCGCTGCTCAACGGCCTGGGCCTGGTGATGATCCACCGTCTGGACCTGGCCAGGGCCGATCGGGCGACATTGCTCGGGGCGGAGGCGCCGACTTCGCTGATCGTGCGGCAGGTCGCCTGGACGACGATCGGGATCGCGCTGTTCATCGGTGTGCTCTGGCTCGTCCGCGACCACCGCACGCTGGCGCGCTACACCTACACCGCCGGATTCGTCGGACTGATCCTGCTGGCCCTGCCGGGTCTGCTGCCCTCGTCGCTGTCCGAGGTGAACGGCGCGAAGATCTGGCTGCGGCTGGGCGTCCTGTCCATCCAGCCGGGTGAGTTCGCCAAGATCCTGCTGATCGTCTTCTTCGCGGGCTTCCTCGTGCAGAAGCGCGACCTGTTCAGCACCGCGGGCCGGCGCTTCCTGGGCATGGAGCTGCCCCGGGCCCGCGACCTGGCTCCGCTGCTGGTGGCCTGGGGCCTCTCGGTCGGGGTGCTCGTGCTCGAGCGCGACCTGGGCACATCGCTGCTGTTCTTCGGCATCGTGCTGGTGCTGCTCTACATCGCGACCGAGCGCGTCTCGTGGATGCTGATCGGGCTGAGTTTCTTCGTCGGCGGCGGTGTGATCGCCTACCAGCTGTTCAACCACGTCCGGGTGCGGGTGCACATCTGGCTGGACCCGTTCAGCGACTTCAACGGCTCGGGCTACCAGATCGGCCAGGCGCTGTTCGGTCTCGGCACCGGCGGGGTGGGTGGCACCGGGCTCGGCGCCGGCCGCCCGGACCTGGTGCCCTTCGCCGAGAGCGACTTCATGTGGTCCTCGCTGGGCGAGGAGCTCGGCCTGATCGGCCTGGCCGCCGTGCTCGTGGTCTACCTGGTGCTGGTCACCCGCGGTTTGCGCAGCGCGCTCGCGGTGCGCGACAGCTTCGGGAAGCTGCTGGCCACCGGATTGTCCTTCGCGGTCGCCCTGCAGATCTTCGTCGTGATCGGCGGGGTCACCAAGCTGATCCCGCTGACCGGTCTCACACTGCCCTTCCTGTCCTACGGCGGTTCGTCGCTGGTCGCCAACTACGCGCTCGTCGCACTGCTGCTGAGGATCTCCAATGCGGCCCGCGCGCCGCTGCCGCGGCGGCCCCCGCAACCGCAGGCCCCGATCGCGGAGGCGAACACCGAGTTGGTGCAGCGCCCATGAACACCCCCGTCCGCCGGATCGCCATCGCGGTGATGGCGATGATCGTGCTGTTGCTCGGGAACCTCACCTACGTGCAGGTGGTCAAGGCCGGCGACTACCGCAACGACCCGCGCAACCAGCGGGTCCTGCTCGCCGAGTACGCCCGCAAGCGCGGCCAGATCAGCGCCGACGGCCAGGTGCTGGCGCGCAGCGTGGAGACCGACGACCGGTTGCGCTTCCAGCGGCAGTACCCCGACGGCCCGGCCTACGCCTCGCTGACCGGTTACTACTCCGTGCTCTACAGCTCCAGCGGCATCGAACGCGCCCAGGACTCGGTGCTCAACGGCAGCGACGACCGGCTGTTCGGCCGCCGGCTGTCGGACCTGATCACCGGCCGGGACCCGAGCGGCGGCAACGTCGTCCTGACGATCAAGCCGTCCGTACAGCAACGGGCCTACGAGGCGATGGCGGACAAGAAGTTCGCCGGTTCCGTGGTCGCGCTCCAGCCGCAGACCGGCGAGATCCTGGCCATGGTGTCGACCCCGTCGTTCGACCCGAACCCGCTGGCCAGCCACAACACGTCGACCCAGCAGAAGGCGTGGACCGAGTACAACGAGGCCGACCCCCCGGTGCTGACCAACCGGGCGATCTCCGAGACGTATCCGCCCGGCTCGACGTTCAAGCTCATCAACGCCGCCGCCGGGCTGCAGAACGGCTTCACCCCCGACAGCCAGCTCACCGCCGCTCCGAACATCACCCTGACCGGCACCAACACGACGCTGGAGAACTTCGCCGGCACGGCATGCGGGACGTCGTCGACGGCGTCACTGCGCGAGGCGCTGGCCCGCTCGTGCAACACGGCGTTCGCCGAGATGGCCGCGAGCGTGGGCGAGGACGCGCTGCGCAAGCAGGCGGAGGCCTTCGGTATCGGGTCGTCGGACGTCTCGGTGCCGATGCGGGTGGTCCCATCCTCGATCGGTGACATCCCGGACACCGCGGCGCTGCAGCAGTCCGGCATCGGCCAGCGCGACGTCCGGGTCACCCCGATGCAGAACGCGATGATGGTCGCCGCGATCGCCAACCGTGGCCAGCTGATGGCCCCGCACCTGGTCAAGGAGATCCAGGGCCCCGAGCTGGACACCATCGACACCACGTCGAAGGACCGGCTCGGCCAGGCCGTCCCGGCCGGGGTCGCGGCGACGCTGACGGACCTGATGATCGGCTCGGAGAACCGGACCCAGGGCGGCGGGAAGATCACCGGCGTCCAGATCGCGTCCAAGACCGGCACCGCCGAGCACGGGAACGACCCGAAGAACACCCCGCCGCACGCCTGGTACGTCGCTTTCGCCCCTGCGGCCAACCCCGTGGTGGCCGTCGCGGTGCTGGTCGAGGACGGTGGCAACCGCTCGCTGGAGGCCACCGGCGGTTCGGTGGCGGCACCCATCGGCCGCGCGGTCATCGCCGAGGCGCTGCGGGCTGCGCAATGACCGCCGGCGTGCTCCCTTCGGGGGAGGCGGCGCCATGAAGGTTCTCGCCGCCGGTCAGCGCATCGCCGATCGCTACCAGCTCGACCACCGCATCGCCGTCGGCGGGATGGGCGAGGTCTGGCAGGCCTCGGACACCCGGCTGGGCCGCAGCGTCGCGGTCAAGGTGCTGCGTCCTGAGCTGTCCGACGACCCGGAGTTCCTGCACCGGTTCCGGATCGAGGCTCGCACCGTTGCGTCGCTGGACCACCCGGGCATCGCGCTGGTGCATGACTACGGCGAGGACGACGGCCCGGTCGGCGGCGGCCGAACCGCCTACCTGGTGATGGAACTGGTCCGTGGCGAGCCGCTGTCGACCCGGATCAGCCGCGGACCGATCGAGGCCGACGAGACGCTGCGCATCGTCGAGCAGGCAGCACGTGCCCTCCAGGCCGCGCACGATCGGGGCTACGTGCACCGCGACGTCAAGCCCGGCAATATCCTCATCCGCAACGACGGGGTCGTGAAGCTGACCGATTTCGGGATCGCGAAGGCGGCGGACGCCGTGCCCGTGACCCAGTCGGGCATGGTCATGGGAACGGCCCACTACATCGCGCCTGAGCAGGCCAGCGGCGGGGAGGCCGGGCCCACCGGCGACGTCTACTCGCTCGGCATCGTGGCTTACGAGTGCCTCGTCGGATACCGGCCGTTCCGCGCCGACAACGCGGTCGCCATCGCGATGATGCAGGTGCGCGACGAACCGCCGCCGTTGCCCACGAGCGTGCCGGCCGCTGCCCGTGAGCTGATCAGCGCGGTGCTGGTCAAGAACCCCGACCAGCGCTACGCCGACGGTGGGGAGTTCGCCGCCGCCGTCGCGGCGGTCCGCCGGGGGGAGCCGCTGCCACGTCCGTCGCGGGTGCTCGCCGCCGGCGAGGCCACCGACTCCACCGAGCAGCGGGCCTACCGCCGCCGGGAGGAGCAGGACGAGCGCCGGGCACAGCGGACGATCAAGGACGCGCGCAGACCTGGAGGGCTTCGGGCCCTGCCACGGTCGTCGACCGGAGCCGCCACGCCGGCGTCCGGCCCGGCCCGAACCCTCCCGGCGTCCGGCCCCACCCCGTCTCCGACATCCGGCACCACCCGCACCCCGACGTCCGGCGGCACCCGGAAGCCGGCATCCAGCCCCAGGACCTCGGCCTCCGGCACCGCCTCGACTCCCGGCTCCGGTCAGACCACGACCCCCGGCTCCGGTCAGACCACGGCTCCCGGCTCCGGCGAGGCCACGGCTCCCGAGTCCGGCGCCACCCCGGCCCCGGCGTCCGATCCCGCACCGTCCGGTACCTCCGGCGGCACGCCGAGCTCGAGGCCCGCCTCGAACCCGACGCGCACCCCGCAGGCGGCACCCACCCCGGACCCGCTGCGCCGCTCGTCGACACCCACTCCGGCCCGCCCGGCCGCGCCGTTGACCGAGCCGCTGAAGCTGCAGCCGGCCTCCGGGCCGAACCGGTCCCTGCTGCTCGTGCTGTTCCTGCTGCTGACGCTCGCCGCTCTCCTGCTCGCCATCTTCGTCGTCCCCAGGCTGTTCGAGTCGGATCCCACACCGCCGAATCCGACGCCCACGGGGGCACCCACAGGTACCGTGACGGGCCGAGAGGCCATCCTCGCCGGTCCGACGGCGGTCGGAGAGCCGTTCGTGTCGATGACCGTTGCAGGGGAGGTCCGGTGAACCCGCACAACCGGCCCCCCGGCGCTCCCCCGGTCGGAGCGACACCCGAGGGACGGCGAGGACCGGCATGATGACTCGATCCATGACACCTTCCAGGAATCGGCACCGATGACGACCCCCAGACTGCTGTCCGAGCGCTATGAGCTGGGCGACACGCTCGGCTATGGCGGCATGTCCGAGGTTCACCACGGGCGTGACACGCGACTGGGCCGCGACGTGGCCGTCAAGGTGCTGCGCGCCGACCTGGCCCGCGATCCGCAGTTCCAGTTGCGCTTCCGCCGCGAGGCACAGAACGCCGCGGCGCTGAACCACCCCGCGATCGTCGCCGTGTACGACACCGGCGAGGTGATCGGCGAGTTCGGGCCGCTGCCCTACATCGTCATGGAGTACGTCGACGGGCAGACCCTGCGCGAGATCGTCAAGACGCAGGGGCCGCTGACCCAGCAGAAGGTCATCGAGGTGATGGCCGACGTCTGCGCCGCCCTCGACTTCAGCCACCGGCACAACATCATCCACCGCGACGTCAAGCCGGCCAACATCATGATCAACCGCGCCGGCGCGGTGAAGGTGATGGACTTCGGCATCGCCCGCGCCCTCGGCGAGGGCCAGAACGTCACCCAGACCGCCGCGGTCATCGGCACCGCGCAGTACCTCTCCCCCGAGCAGGCCCGCGGCGAGGCCGTCGACGCGCGCAGTGACGTCTACGCAGCGGGCTGCGTGCTGTTCGAGCTGCTCACCGGTGAGCCCCCGTTCACCGGTGACACCCCGGTCGCGGTGGCCTACCAGCACGTTCGCGAGGACCCGAAGCGCCCGTCCGAGCTGAACCCGCAGATTCCCGACGCGCTCGACGCCGTCGTGCTCAAGGCGCTGAGCAAGAACCCGGCCAACCGGTACCAGTCCGCCGCCGAGATGCGTACCGACCTGGTGCGCGTGCGGGGCGGTCAGCGCCCGATGGCGCCGATGGTGATGAGCGAGGACGAGCGAACCGCGCTGCTCGCCGCCGACACCGGGGGTCACACACGGCGCATCAACGCCGCGGGCGGAGGCGGACGGCACACGCTGCCGCCGTCGGCGGTCCCGGTCTACCAGGACGAGGAGCCACCTCGCCGCAACGGCCGCAAGATCGCGGCCGGCCTCGCGATCGCGCTGGTCCTCGGCCTCATCGCCTTCGTCGGGTACCAGGTCTTCGGCGCCCCGGCCCAGCCGCGCCAGGTCACCGTCCCCAATGTCGTGGGTCAGCAGAAGGAGGCGGCGCGGACTGCGGTGCTCGCAGCCGAACTGCGGGCGAGCATGGAAGAGGTCGAATCCGAGGTCACTCAGATCGGCCGGGTCGTGCGGACCGAGCCGGCCGGCAACACCCAGGCGAACGAGAACAGCAACGTCAAGCTGTTCATCGGCAAGGGCCCCGCCGTGGCGGCCGTCCCCGCCATCGTGGGTCGGTCCGTCTCCGACGCCGAGCAACTGCTGCGGGACCGGGGCCTGACCCTGGGCGAACAGACCGAGCAGGAGACGAGCGACCCCAGCAAGGTCGGCAAGATCATCGCCTCGACCCCGGCCGCGGGTGAGAACGCCCCCGGCGGCAGCTCGGTCGCAGTGGTGATCGGCAAGGAACAGACCACCGTCGCGGTCCCCGACGTGACCGGCCGGGACGAGGCGACCGCGCGTCAGACGTTGTCGAACGCCGGCTTCCAGGTCCAGACCCAGGAGGTCGACGGCGGCGGCGAGTCCGGCACCGTCGTGGGCACCAACCCCGCCGGCGGCCAGCGCGTCCAGAAGAACACCACCGTCACCCTGCAGGTCTCCCGGGGCAACCGCGCGACCGTGCCCAGCGTGGTCGGCCTGGATCTCGACGACGCCCGGGACGAACTGCGGCAGGCCGGGTTCCGCAACATCGAGCTGCAGCGCCAGCCGGTCGGCGACCGTAACCAGGACGATCGCGTCCTCGGCCAGTCGGTGGCGGGCGGGCAGTCCGCCGACCCGGACCAGCAGATCGTCCTGACGGTCGGACAGTTCGACAGCGGCTTCTTCGGTAATCGTGAGCGCCCTGGCGGAAACGGCGAAGGCGGCGGAAACGGCGGAGGCGGCGGGAACTGATCATGCGCGTATTGGTGGTCGACAACTACGACAGCTTCGTCTACAACCTCGTGCAGTACCTTGCCCAGCTCGGCGCCCAGACCATCGTGCGGCGGAACGACGAGGTCGAGCTCGACGAGCTGGACGAGGTCGACGGCGTGCTGGTCAGCCCCGGTCCGGGCACGCCGGAGCGGGCCGGGCGCAGCATCGAGGTGATCCGGCGCAGCGGGGAACGCAACCTGCCACTGCTCGGGGTCTGTCTCGGGCACCAGGCGCTCGGAGCGGCCTGGGGTGGCGTGGTGGAGCGCGCCCCCGAACTGCTGCACGGCAAGACTTCGCTCGTGCACCACGAGGGAGTCGGCGTCCTGCGCGCGCTGCCCGACCCCTTCGTCGCCACCCGGTACCACTCGCTGACGATCCGGCCGGACACGCTGCCCGTCGAGCTCGAGGTCACCGGCCGCACCGACAGCGGGCTGATCATGGCCGTGCGGCACCGCGACCTGCCGCTGGAGGGCGTGCAGTTCCATCCCGAGTCCGTGCTGACCGAGGGTGGGCACCGGCTGCTGGCGAACTGGATGGAAGGCGCCGGGTACCCGGTGGCAGAATCGACCGTGGCGACGTTGACCGCCGAGGTCGCCGGCTTGAGCGCCGGCGTCTGAGACGCGGCTCGATCAGCGGGCGGCCGCTGACCAGCGGCGGGCCGGTCACGTTACGGTGGTAACCGACACCGGGTGAGACGGCCCGGTCGGCACACCGTCAGACGAGGTCCACCACATGCCCAAGTCCAAGGTACGCAAGAAGGTCGCCTACACGCCGCCGCCGAGCGACCGGCGGACGGCTGCCGCCGTCCGTGCCACCGGCCCGACGCACCCCGTCTACGTGGCCGTGATGCTCGGCCTGATGCTCGTCGGTCTCGGTTGGCTGGTCGTCAATTACCTCGCGGGGCCGTCCATCGGATTCATGCTGGCCCTCGGTTCCTGGAATTTCTTGATCGGCTTTTCACTGATCGTAATTGGTCTGCTCATGACCATGAGATGGCGCTGATCGGCTTAAATACAGGTTTGTAAGTCCATCCCCAGTGTGGACAACTGCTGTGGACAAACATTCCTACTACGGTGCGTGACGCAATGCAGCCGCTGCGTTGGAGCCCCCCGGCCGTCCTCGTGGTGCTCGCCTGGCTCGGCACAGCGGGAGCGGTCGCGTGGTTCGTGCTGCTACTTCTGAGCCAGGCGGATCCGGCCGGCCGGCTGCTGTCCGGGGTCGCGGCCGTCGGGCTGCTGGTCGCGGCGGTCTTCGGCACGGTGGCACGGCCCCGGCTGGCCGCCGACACGAGCGGCGTGACCGTGCGGGGGCTGGGAGCCCCCCACCACCACCCCTGGTCGCGGGTCCCGGGCGTCCGGGTACTGCGGACCCGGCGGTTCGGGCGTGAGACTCCACTGCTCGAACTGGACGTCGTGGGCGAGGACGGCCGGGAGCGGTTGTTCGTCTTCGGGCGGCTCGACCTGGGCGAGGACCCCGAGGAGGTCGGAGACCGCCTGCTCGCACTGCGAGCCGGCTAGACCCTGGCTCACCCGGCCGCCGTAGCGCCCATGACCACCCGTCACCGATCGCCGCCCGTTAGGGGCTCGTGCCCGTCGGTAACCGATACCTACCATCGTGGTCAGGACGACGAAAGGGAATCACGATGACCAGAACGCCGATGCGAGGCACCGACGGCTGCTCCACCGGGTGCGGGTGCGGAACCCCGGAGTAGTCACCACTCCTCGAACACCCGGATCACAACCGAGGGACACCGTCGTCCCTCGGTTGTGGCGTTCGCCGGGGTTTCGGCCTGCGTCAGCCGAGCCCTCCGACGCTGAGCACGATGACCGCCGACAGCAGCACCGTGAGGCCGACGAGCGCGCCGACCTGATACCGCGGACGGTTGCGGGCCGGGGCGTAGACCAGTGCCGCTGTGGCCACCGCACCCACGACGAGGCCACCGAGATGGCCGATCAGGGAGACGCCGGGCAGCACGATGCTGATCACGACGTTGACCGCGATCAGGCCGAGCACCTGGCCGGCGGGGACCTTGAGCCGCCGCAGGACGACCGCGAGCCCACCCATCAGCCCGAAGACCGCACCGGACGCACCGGCCACCCGCGCGTCGGGCGGATAGAACAGCATCACGGCGGCCGAGCCACCGAGCAGCGCCACGAGGTAGACGGCCAGGAACCGGCCCCGGCCCAGGACGATCTCGATGTCCCGGCCGATGATCCACAGGGCCATCATGTTGAAGACCAGGTGGAGCGGGCCGATGTGCAGGAAGCCGGAGGTCAGCACCCGCCAGCATTCGCCGTCCGCCACCAGGCCGGGGACCAGCGCCCACTCCCGGAACAGCGACGCTCTGACGTTGGCACCCAGGCTGCCGGCCTGTAGCACCGTCCACGCGAACACGACGACGTTCAGCGCGATGAGCACCGGTACGACGATCGGGCGGGTTCCCGGCTCGGCGCCGGCGATCGTCACCCCCCGGCGGGCCCCACGATTGCCCTCGGCGACGCAGTCGACGCACTGGTGACCGACCGACGCCTCACGCAGGCAATCCGGACAGGCCGGCCGCTCGCACCGCGTGCAGCGCAGCCCGGTCGGCCGGTCCGGGTGCCGGACACACCCCACCGGGCCGGCCCCGGGCGGTGACCCGCCCGGGCAGGACGGTGGCTGGGGCGGTCCGGCGGGGTAGCTCACCGCTGTTAGGAGACCTCGACGTGCTGGATGGTGACGTCGTTGAGCGGCCGGTCCGCCCGGTCGGTCGTGGTGCCGGCGATCGCGTCGACGACCGCACGGGACTCCGCGTCCGCGACCTCACCGAAGATGGTGTGCCGGCGGTTGAGGTGCGGGGTCGGGCCGACCGTGATGAAGAACTGCGAGCCGTTGGTGCCGGGGCCGGCGTTGGCCATGGCCAGCAGGTAGGGCCGGTCGAACTTGAGTTCGGGGTGGAACTCGTCCTCGAACTGGTAGCCGGGGCCACCACGGCCGGTCCCGGTCGGGTCGCCACCCTGGATCATGAACCCGCTGATCACCCGGTGGAACACCGAGCCGTCGTAGAACGGGCCGCTGTCACCCCCGCTGGCATTGGGCTGGGAGTAGTCCTTCTCACCGGTCGCCAGACCGACGAAGTTGGACACCGTCTTCGGTGCGTGGTCCGGGAACAGGTTGATCCTGATGTCGCCCTCGGACGTCCGCAGCGTCGCGGTCTGCTTCGAGTTGCCTGGGTCAGTCACGTCCCCCATCGTGCCAGCACCGGAGAAAGACGCCCACGCGGGAAGCAGGTCGGATCATGAAAGCTGCGAAGACGCCGGCTCGGACCCGGAAGCGGACGGGTCCCATTGTGGGCTCGGCCGGGAGCGTGGTGAACACCGTCGCCGACGCCGTTCCGGAGCTATCCCGTCAGGCCAGGGACCTGCTCGCGGAGTCCGGCGAGCAACTCGACCGGGCGCGCCGGGAGGTGCACGAGCGGCTGCCGGATCTGTCGAAGGGGCTCACGCAGGCTCGACGCGAGCTCGCCGGACGCATCGACCCGGACCCCGTCCCGCGGCGCCGGCCGCGGTGGCTGTTGGCCGGAGTGGTCGTCACGGCCGTGTCCGGTGTGGTCTGGACGGTGCTGTCCCGCCGGCCGCAGCAGGTGGAGCCGCAGTCGACCAGCGACCGGCCGATCCCGGCGACCCCGCCGGGCGGCTCCCGGATCACCGGTGGCCCGGCCACCAGCGCGGCCGGTGGGCCGGCGGCGCGAAACGGCAGCTCGGGGCACTGACCAGGCCGGCCACCGTTTCCGCTCGATCAGCCCAGCTGCTCGCGCAGGAATGCGGTGACCGCCTGTTCGTAGCGTGCCGGGTCGGCGTTCCACGCCGCGGTGTGCTCGACGTCGCGCACCTCGAGGTAGCGCATCGGCCAGTCGAGACCTGGTGCCGCAGCGACCAGGTCCCGGCTCGGCCCGACCGGCACCGCGGTGTCGCCGGTGCTGTGGATGACGAGCGTGGGCGGTCGCACCGCCGGCGGGTGGATCCGCAGCGTGAAGCGATCGAAGTCGATGCCGATGCGGCGGCTCGTGATGTTCGCGGCGATCGGGGTGAGCATCGCGGGCAGCCGACGGTTGCGTGCCTGCTGGCGCAGAGTCGCCCGCCAATCCAGCAGCGGCGCGTCCCACACGACCGCCGCGACGTTCTCCGCCTCCGGTGAGCGGTCGAGGAAAGCCCCGATGATCGCCGCCCCCATCGACCAGCCGTAGAGGACGATGCGCCGGGCCCCCGCAGCCCGGGCGTACCGGACGGCGGCCTCCAGGTCCTCCCACTCGGTGTCCCCGAGATGGTGGTGCCCGTCAGGGCTCGGGGGCGCGCACTCGTCGTTGCGGTAGCTGATCACCAGTTGGTGCAGGCCGAGTTCATGCAACGCGGGCAGGATCCGCAGCGCCTCGCGCCGGCTGCCGCCGCGCCCGTGCACGTGCACGATCCAGGTGTCCCCGTCACCGGGAACCGACCAGGCCGGTGCAGGCCCCAGCGCGGTCGCGACGGCCACCTCGGTGAACGTGAGCCCCCGCGCGCCCGGGTCCGGATCGAAGGGCCCCGCGTCGACGACGGCCGTGGTACCGGGAGGAGGTACCGGGCCGTCGAGGAGCGCACGGACGATCCGGTCGTCGTGCCACTCGACCACGGGCCCCATCACGGCCAATCCCTCGGACCAGCGCAGGCCCCAGATTCCCGGCTGCTCGACGAGCCGGTTGCGGGCGAGGGTCACGGTCCCGTCGCCGGCGTCCAGGATGCGTTCGGGATAGAGCGGCCGACGCCGCGTATCGAGCAGAACGTTCGAGTAGAACCACCCGATTCCGGCGACTACGGCACCGAATCCGACACCGACGCCGGTTCCATACCTCTGGAAGCGCACCACAGAGGTGATGATGGAGCACCGCCCGGCGCGATTGCCCGTCGGTCCCGCAACGTCAAGCACCCGAACATCATCCGACCCGGTGAAAACCGCGCGACCTGCATGTTCTTTTCCACCGGAACGAGTGAAGTGCAGTGACCCAGCCGTTATCGGCACATCTCCACGGGCCCCGCTTCGTTGTCTTTGAAGATCACCGTCGCGACATCCGACACCCCCGATCGGAAGGATCATCTGCAATGAGCAGCCTCGCCCGCCGCAGCCTGCGTACGACCGCCACCGCCGCCGGCATCGCCGCCATCGGTGTGGGCCTCGCGGGCAACGCGTTCGCCGCCCCGGCCGTGCCGACCGCCCCTGAGCTCCCGGCCACCCCGGGCGCCGACGCCCTGACCACGCCGGACGCCGCTTCTGCGCCGGAGGCGCTGGCCGACCTGCAGTCCGCCGCGCCCTCGGCCGAGGCCGCCGGTCTCCCGGAGCTGTTCTCGTTCGAGATGCCGAACGTCGAGACCCAGACCGCCCCGGAGAGCACCGGGTTCCACACCGCCGGCCTGCCCGAGGCGCCCTCCGCGCCCTCCGCGCCGGAGTTCGGCACCGAGCAGATCCCGAGCAACCCGGCCACCGACGCCTTCGGCCAGTTCGGCAACGCCGACGCAGCCGGCCAGGTGCAGGAGGGGGCGACCGACTTCGCCGGCAGCAACAACGTCGGCCCGTCGCCGTCGGCCGACAGCGCGACCATGTTCGCCGAGCTCGCGCAGCAGGCCGCGAACGGCACGCAGATCAGCGGTCACAGCATCGGCCAGTAAGGCCGGCAGGACCTGAACGCGGCGCGTCCCGCTGCGAATCCCTGACGGGTTCGCGTGGGGCGCGTCGCGTCGTCTGGGGGCTTCCACCCTTCTGGCCTGGCGCTTTACCTGAGGCGTCATCGACATGACGACGCCGCCCGGTCATGGTGTGCGCATTCCGACCCCACGGAGGCCACCATGACCGCCCCTTCCTCTCCGCCGGTTCGTCCTGCGCCGGCCGGCCGCGCCCGGCTGCTGCGGTCCGCGCTGCAGCTCGACGCGCTCGCATCCGGTCTGCTCGGCATCGCGGCGGTCACGGCCGCGCCTCTGCTGACCGAGCTGCTCGGGATCTCCCCCGGGCTGCTCCGTGGGGCCGGCGCGTTCCTCGTCGTCTTCGCGGCGGCGCTCCTGGCGCTCGGCTCGAGGCCGGTCGTCGCAGCAGGTGGGGTCCGGGTGGTCGTCGCGCTCAACATCGTGTGGGTGCTCGGGAGCCTGGTGGGCCTTGCCGCCGGGTGGTCCGCACTCACGACCCTCGGCCTCGCGTTCGTCCTGGTTCAGGCGGGCGCCGTCGCGGTCCTCGCGGATCTGCAGTGGACGGGGTTGCGCCGGTTGTCGTCCCGATGACGAGAATCCTCGCGTCACGACATCGCCGCAGGTAGAGCGGCAGCGGGCGCGACCGCCCATTCGTCCGTAGACCTGCCCCGGTCAGGCCAATACCATGGGCCCGTACCGTGTGTCAATGCGGGCCGAATAGGTGGTCTTCATGCGTAGGTACCTGGTCGTTGCGAATCAGACCTTGGAGGCTGCGGAGTTGCGGGACGAGCTCCGCAAGCGGGTCGAGGCAGGACCCAGCAGCTTTTTCGTACTCGTCCCGAACACCAGCGCGGCGCACTACCACGTGGTGCCCGCTGCCGGGGGTCTCGTGCCCATGCCCAGCATGGCGGCCGACTACGGCCGCCCCGAGAGCGACGAGGAGGCAACGGCCTTGGCCAGGCAGCGGCTGGACCGGATGCTGGTCGACCTCTCCGCGGCGGGGGTCAAGGTCGAGGGCAATCTGGGGAGCGCGAACCCGCTCGAGGGCATCGACAACGTGCTCGCGGATCGTCAGTTCGACGAGATCATCGTGGCGACGCTGCCCCATCGCTTCTCGCGTTGGCTCAAGGCGGACCTGCCGAATCAGGTCGAACGCCGTTTCGGACTGCCGGTGACGACCATCGTCACGAAACGCTGACCGCTCGAGGTGCCGGCGCGGGTGAACAGATCGGCAGCCCGTCGTGCTCGGCCACGCTGCAGATGCCCCGGAGCCAGACCTACCGGCCCTGGGCCAGTGACAGCGCCGGTCGGCCCACGAGATCCGGGTTTAGCGCTCACCACGGGTGGGT
Source organism: Pseudonocardia bannensis (assembly GCF_012911875.1). Lineage (GTDB taxonomy): Bacteria > Actinomycetota > Actinomycetes > Mycobacteriales > Pseudonocardiaceae > Pseudonocardia > Pseudonocardia bannensis. The sequence goes on from NZ_JAAXKZ010000019.1 coordinate 22,737, forward strand.
AAAGGGCGCTGAGATGACGTCTTCAGACAGCAAGGACTTGGCTCGCATCGCGGCAGCGGATGTCGCGCGGCTGCTCGCCGGCAAGGTGGGACTCCGCAGGGTCGTGACGGTCGCGCGCCGAGCCACCAGGACGAGCAGAGCCGAGGCCGAGGGCGCTGCCCCCGATCCTCAAGCGACGGCTCGTAGCCATCCACCCGACGATCACTCCGCGCGGGGCGCCCACGGGGAGAAGGTGTGACTCGACGCGCCACCGGAGCACGCTCCCGGCTCCGCATCGCGTGACGGCGAGCCCGAAGCCCGGCCCGCGTGAACAGGGCCGCTCGTGATGTACGGCATTGCTGATCAGCAGCGTGGCGTCGGGATGTGGGACGGGGTCCGCCGGGCACCTGTGATCAGCAGCGAGGAGCTCGACCGCTCGGTTGCGCAGCAGTGGCTGTTCTGGTGGCGGCGAAACGAGGCCGGGGTCCGCTCGGACGACCACGCCGGCACCACCTGGGCGCCGGCCGGTCGAACCCCGGTCGTGCACGCCGAGAGGACCGGAGGTGGGCCCGTCTTCCTCGTCGTCGACGGCCATCCGGCCCCCCGGCCAAGGCCGCCACCGAGTTCGTCGCCTCCACCGGCGGCCGGCTCACGCTGTTCTTCCTGCCCGGGTACTCCCCCGAACGCGACCCCGAGGAGTGGGTCTGGAAGAAACGTCACGCACGACCGCATCGGAAAGACCGGCGTCACCAGCCAGGACGACCTCAAAAGCCAGGCCATTTCCGCGCTCCGACGCCTGCAGAAACTGCCCGCCCTCGATCTCCTTAGTAGCTGCCCGGCTCCGCCCGGTCCAAGTGAGTCCGCGCGACTTGAGCGACGATCCGTCCCGTCCTGCCGCTGAGCCGGTGCCGGGCCGCTTTCCTACTGCTTTCCTACTGCGGCCGTCAGGAGAAGCCGGGGGTGTCGGCGGGGGGTTGTCCGCTGACCGCGGTGATGACCTCTGCGGCGATCTGGCGGAGGAGGTCGAACGCCTGGTCGGCGGTGCACTCGTTCTGGCCCATGACGATCCCGAGGGCCTGGTCGATCACGGCCCGGGAGGAGAGCGCGGCCTGCAGGTGCTCGGACATCTCGGTGCGCTCGGCCAGCCGGACCGCGAGCGCAAGTGCCCGAGACGCTTCGTCGGCGAACCGCCGGGCGACGAGCTGTTCCTGTGGGCCGAACGTGCCAGGGTGCGGGGAGTAGATATTGAGCGCTCCGATCGGCTGGCCGCCGGTGTGCAGGGGAAGCGACAGGGACGAGCGGATGCCGTGGGCCAGCGCCGGCATCTGGTAGGCCCTCCACCGGTCGTCGTCGGCGAGGTCGTCGATGACGACGACCTCGTCGGTGTTTAGGCTGGCCAGGCACGGGCCCTGGTCGTGGCCGTACTGCACCTCGTCGAGCTGGCTGGCGCGGGTGTCGCTGTTGGCGACGGTCATCGCGTGGTGGTTGCGGCGCACGGTGATGTCGCAGGACAGATCACCGGACAGCACGGCGACCGCGAGCGTGGCGATTTCCTGCAGGAAGTCGCCGATGTCCTCCGTGGCCAGGAGCAACTCCTGCAACTCGACCGCCGCTGCAGCGGAGGTGAGGGTGGGGATGTTCTGGTCGGCCATCGGAACGACCCGTCTGAGAGCAGGGCTCCCGGTGGAGGCGAATCATCAAAGGCGGCTCGCCACAGGATTGACGGGCACGGAGCGCTCCGACGACCCAGTGCCCCACGCGGAGCGCTGGTGGGCGGCGGGCACGCGTCGTATCTTTACCCGCGGTCCCGCAGCGCGGCCATCTCCGACCTTCTTGTCTCCGAGGTGCGCCATGTCTTCACCGACCGTCCGAACCAGCACGATCGGTTCGGTGACGCTGGTGGTAATTGTCGGCGACATCGACCTCGCCTCAGCTCCCGAGTTGCGCGAGGGCCTGCTGAGCGTGCCGAGTCGCAATGTCGTCCTCGACCTGTCGGGGGTGCGGTGGCTGACGGCGGCAGGGCTTACGGTGCTGCTCGAACTCCTCGACCGCCTTCAGAAGGCCGGTGCAATCCTTGTGCTCGCCGCTGCCCCCACGGCAGTACGACGCATAGTCAGGATGACCGAGCTGGAGGTCGCACTGCCGATGGCCTCGACCGTCGGGGAAGCGATCGGGATGCTCATGCCGGTGTCGGCCCGCGGCCCGGTGAAGACCGGGGCGGCGCGGGCGGTCTGGAGCTGCCGCCGCGCGGTACGGATCACCGATACACCGCCGTGATCGACCGACCGGCCCCCAGCACACGCAGGGCCCGAGCACGACCGTGCCACGACTCGTCCACGGCGAACGTGGTGAGGGGTCTTGTCCCTGTTGCGCCCGGTTCGGGCCAGGGGTGATCCGGCGACGGTGACCGGTCGGCTCGCGCGCAGGCCTCGCTCAGCCGGTGTCGGCAGTGGTGGTGTGGGGGTCGCCGACCGGTTTGGACTCGGGGGAACCCCGTTGACGCAGGAACACCGCGAAGATCGCCATGGACCCGACGGCCAGCAATTCGGACTGCCAGTTCTGCAGCGTGCGGTTCCAGAAGTCCGCAGAACCGACATAGCTCAGCCAGGAGACCGCGTCCTGGCGCTGACCGAGCCGCTCGGCGTTGTAGGCGGCCCAGCCCGCGACCGACATGACCGCCCAGGACAGCAGGAAGATGCCACCCATGAGCAGGCCCAGCGAGCGGGAGAACACGGTGGTGCGCCAGTCGGCGGTCGCCGCCCAGCGGGGAGACTCCGGGCCGGCGAACCGGCCCACCTTCTGGGCCCGGTCCGATTCGAGGCCGGCCTCGTCCAGGTTCTTCGACTCCGGCGATCCACGCTGTACCAGCCATACGGTCCCGAAGATGTAGAGGAAGAACTGCAGGTACTCCGACTGCCAGTTCTCCACCACGTCGACGCCGAAGTCCGAGGAGGTCACGTAGTCGATCAGCGTGACCTGCTCGGCGCCCTGCGCGAGCTGCCGGTCGTTGAAATCGGCCTGCCCGGCGAACGCCTGGCCGACCAGGGCGGCCAGGAACAGCAACCCGAACGCCAGGCTCAGCCCGTTGTCGCGCAGCGCACGCTTCATCGGTGCAGCACCCCGAGCACAGCGAAGTAGGCCAGCCCGACCACGATCAGCACCAAGTACCCCACGAACACCACGCGCACGCTTCTCACGGCCCCTCCAGCTCGCAGCGGTACGGCGCCTCGCCCTGCTCCTGACAGCCGGCGGCGGCGACCTTCCACCCCCCGGCGGTCTCGGACAGGAACAGCGTGTCGTCGGCCAGCCGCACCTGCGCCGACCCGCCCCACACGCTCACCGCAGCCACCGGCCCGGTGCCGACGGGCAACCTCAGCTCACCGAGGGCCGCCGCGCACGGCGCCGAGAAACGCCATTCCAGCTCCGCGCGGGTGGCCGGGGTGAGCTGGGCGCACGCGGCGCCAGCGTTGCCCGCGGCGACCGCCGCCGTGAACGCCGCCGCGCTGCGCGTGACCGCGTCCTGCCGGACCCCGGAGCAACCGGTGAGCAGCAGCGCCGCGACGCACGACACCGACGCCCAGACAACCGGCCGTGCCCCCACGGAGTCGCTTTCCCTGCCCGCCCGGCCGCCAAACTCCGCCGGTAGGTCACGATCGAACCTCGGGTCGCGCAGCCATCGCGCAGCGACGCCGTAGGCGCCCTTGCGGCTGCCGAAGAGACGTGGCCCCAGAGCCGGCGGAGACGGGCTTCCATCCGCTGGACGGGACGCGGTTTCTGCGGGACACGGATACTCCGAAGCGACTGGCAACCTCGTGGCGTTTCGCTCATCGGCGCTGGCAGAGGCCGAGCTGTTCGGCGTCGCGGACCAGCTCGCCGAGTTCACCGACGACAACGTCGCCAAGGCGGTCAAGATCCCGAGCGGTGCGGCTGCGGAACGCCGGGTACCGACACCGACGGAGATCCGGCAGTTGTTCGCCGCCGCCGAGGGTGACCGGCTCGCGGACGCCTTCGTCCTCGCCGTGCCGCTCGGGCTGCGCCGCGGTGAGCTGCTGGGACTGCGCTGCTCGAACGTCGACCTGGACGAACGCATTCTCGTCGTGAGGACAATTATTCAGCACTCAGGAGGAGCGCCGCGTATCACGGAGCCGAAGACCCGCAGGTCACTGCGCCGGATCCGGCTCCCGCACGTCGCGGTCACGGCGTTGCAGCGCCAGCGCGTCCGGCAGGCCAAGGAACGTCTCGCCGCCGGCCCCCCGTGGGACGATCAGGTTGGTGTTCGCCTCGTCGGTCGGGACGCCGATCGAGCCGCGGCACCTGAGCAGGCGCTCCGCACAGATCCGGGCAGATGCGGAGCTGGACCGGCTGCATCTACACGATCTCCGGCACGCCTGCGGGACCTACCTGATCGCCGAGGGACGTCGACTAGCGGACGGTGATGGAGGTGCTCGGACACTCGACGTTCCGGCTCACGATGGACACCTACGCCCACGTCCTCGACGGCCAGCTCGACAGCGCGGCGGACGCGATGGACCGAGCGTTCGGAGTGGAGACGAGGGGAATCGAACCCCTAACCCCTGCCTTGCAAAGGCAGTGCTCTGCCAATTGAGCTACGTCCCCGTGCTGAGCGCGTGACGTTACCCGCTCAGGGCGTGGCTGGTGCTCAGCGGGTGGTGGCCTCGTGCCAGAGGTCGGACTCCGAGCGGGAGGCGCAGACCTTGGACAGGACCAGGAAAGCGGCCCCAGCAGCGGCGGCAAGAGCAAGCAGCTTCTTCATGGAGATCACGTCCTTGCCTGTCCCGGCGATGGGAGTGGGCCCAGCTGGATTTGAACCAGCGACCTCGTCGTTATCAGCGACGCGCTCTAACCAACTGAGCTATGGGCCCTTGCGGCAGGGAAGACCTTACCGGAGCCTCCGACGCCCGCTCACACCGGCTCCGGTTTGCTACCCCGGAGCCGGTGCGGAGACAGGAACCTGCAGGTCAGTCGCGCTCCGAAAGCGTGACCTCGATACCCCCGACGAGGTCGGCCGACACGTTGTAGACGAACGCCCCGACGGTGATCGCCACGGCGAACAACAGGCTGTTGATCGCTCCCACCACAGCGGCCAGGCCGAAGACCCGCCCGGCGCTGATGAGGGCACCGGCGGACTGCGTCTCACCGGAGACCAGGTCGTTGTAGGTGCCGTTCAGGCGGTCCCAGACGCCCATGCCGTCCAGCACGCCGTAGAGAACGCCCACCCCGACGAGCCAGATGAAGAACAGCACGACGGCGAGCACCAGGGCGAGCTTGAGTACCGACCACGGGTCGAGCCGCTTGAGCTGTAGCGCCGCCTGCCGGGGAGGCCGGTTGCGGACCGCGCGGACGGCCGACCAGCCGCTCTCGCCGGTGGTCGATCCTCCGCCCTGGGCGCCGCCGGGCGCCGGGCCGGGGCCGGCCGAGGGTGGTTCGCCGGAGGGCCGCTCGATGTAGGTCGTCGGCGCGTCCAGCAGGCCGCCCGCGACCGGGGCGGCGGGCTCCGGCGGCGGGGCGCCGTCCTCGCCCGGTACGCGGCGCCACGGCGGCGGGGCGGCGGCCCCGGGGCCCGGCGACGGGACCGGCCCGGGGGCCGGGACGCCCTCCGCGCCGTCCGCAGCCGGAGCGCCGGTCGCGACCGGTCGCGGAGCGGGCACCTCATCGGTCGGCGACCCGGACGGGCGCGTCGTTTCGTCCGCTCCCACGGCAGCAGCCGAACCACCCGGGGCCGCGGTGGACTTCGATGTGGGTGACGGCTTCGAAACGGCCGCACCATTGCCCGGCCGGGTGCCCTTCGACGATCGGCCGTGGGCAGCGGCCACTCCCCCACCTGCGGCGTCGACAGTCGCAGTCCCGTTGGGGGCCGGGGAGGCTGCGTTCGTCGCAGCCGTCCCGGCTCCCTCGGCGGTCGTCGGCTGCCCGGGGGACCCGGCATCGGCGGTCCCGTTGCCGGTGGCCTTGCCGTTACCGGGAGCGGTCGCTTCCGGTTTCGCCTCGTCACCGGTCGCGACGGGCCCCCCGCTGCGGGCGCCGCCCGGATCCTGCGGGCTGTTCTTCTTCTCGCTCACGAGGTGGCGGTCTCCTCGATGCTCGGCTCGCTGATCAGCTCTTGGAGCCGGTCAACTCAGGGTCGTCCGCATCGTCCTCGACATTGCGCGCGACCGCCAGCAGGGTGGCGCTGTCGCCGAGGTTCATCAGCCGAACCCCCTTGGTCTGCCGACCGGCCTTGCGCACTTCGCGGGCCGATGTCCGGATCACCCCTCCGGTCGAGGTGATCGCGTACAGCTCGTCGTCGATGCCGACGATGAGCGCGCCGACCAGGGTGCCACGTCGACGGTCGTACTGGAGGGTCAGCACGCCCTTGCCGCCGCGGCCCTGCACCGGGTAGTCCTCGATCGGCGTCCGCTTCGCGTACCCGCCGGCGGTGGCCACCAGCACGAACTTCTCGGGCTGGACCACGCCGATGGACAGCAGCCGGTCGCCGTCGTTGAACCGCATGCCCAGCACCCCGGAGGTCGCCCGGCCCATCGGCCGCAGCGCCTCGTCGGTGGCGGTGAACCGGATCGACTGCCCCTCGGCCGAGACCAGCAGCAGGTCGTCCTCGGGCCCGGCGAGCACGGCCCCGACGAGCTCGTCGTCCTCGCGCAGGTTGATGCCGATCAGGCCGCCGCTGCGGTTGGAGTCGAAGTCCGTGAGCTTGGACTTCTTCACCAGCCCCGTGCGGGTGGCGAGCACCAGGTACGGCGCCGCGTTGTAGTCCTTGATCTGCATGACCTGGGCGATGTGCTCGTCCGGCTGCAGCGCCAGCAGGTTCGCCACGTGCTGGCCGCGGGCGCTGCGGTTGGCCTCCGGCAGCTCGTACGCCTTCAACCGGTACACGCGGCCCTTGTTCGTGAAGAACAGGATCCAGTCGTGCGTCGAGCAGACGAAGAAGTGGGCGACGATGTCGTCCTGCTTCAGCGCCGCACCCTGCACGCCCTTCCCGCCGCGCTTCTGCGCCCTGTACAGGTCGGTCTTGGTCCGCTTCGCGTAACCGGTCTGCGTGATCGTGACGACCACGTCCTCGACCGCGATGAGGTCCTCGTTGGTGACGTCACCGTCGTCGGCGATCAGCCGGGTCCGCCGGTCGTCGCCGTGCTTCTCGACGATCTCGATGAGCTCGTCGCGGACGATCCGGCGCTGCCGCTCCGGCCGCGCCAGGATGTCCTCGAGGTCGGCGATCTCGCGCTCGATCTCGGCGAGCTCGTCGATGATCTTCTGACGCTCCAGGGCGGCGAGGCGCCGCAGCTGCATGTCCAGGATGGCCTGGGCCTGCACCTCGTCGACGCCGAGCAGGTCGATCAGGCCGGCCCGTGCGACGTCGACGGTCTGCGACGCGCGGATGAGCGCGATGACCTCGTCGAGCGCGTCGAGGGCCTTGACCAGGCCACGCAGGATGTGGGCCCGCTCCTCGGCCTTGCGCAGCCGGTAGCGGGTGCGCCGGACGATGACCTCGATCTGGTGGCGGATGTAGTTGCGCACCACCTGGTCGAGCCGCAGCGTGCGCGGCACGCCGTCGACGATCGCCAGCATGTTGACGCCGAAGCTGTACTGCAGCTGGGTGTGCTTGTACAGGTTGTTCAGCACGACCTTGGCCACCGCGTCGCGCTTGAGCGTGAACACGATGCGCATGCCGATGCGGTCGGACGACTCGTCGTTGATCTCGGAGATGCCGGCCAGCTTGCCGTCGCGGATCATCCCGGCGATCGACTCGATCAGGTTGTCCGGGTTGACCTGGTACGGCAGCTCGGTGACGACGAGGACGGTCCGGCCCTTGGCGTCCTCCTCGGCCTCCACCACCGCGCGCATCCGGACCGAGCCGCGGCCGGTCCGGTAGGCGGACTCGATGCCGTCGCGCCCGACGATCAGGCCGGCGGTCGGGAAGTCCGGCCCCTGGATCCGCTGCATGAGCGCGGTGAGGAGCTCCTCGTCGGAGGCCTCGGGGTTCTCCAGCGCCCAGACCACACCGTCGCCGACCTCGCGCAGGTTGTGCGGCGGGATGTTGGTGGCCATGCCGACCGCGATGCCGGCACTGCCGTTGATCAGCAGGTTCGGCACCCGCGACGGCAGGACCACCGGCTCCTGGGTCTTGCCGTCGTAGTTGTCCAGGAAGTCGACGGTGTCCTCGTCGATGTCCTGCAGCATCGCCATGGCGAGCGGCGACAGGCGGCACTCGGTGTAGCGCATGGCCGCGGCGGGGTCGTTGCCCCGGGAGCCGAAGTTGCCCTGGCCGTCGATCAGCGGGTAGCGCATCGACCACGGCTGGGCCAGGCGCACCAGCGCGTCGTAGATCGACGAGTCGCCGTGCGGGTGGTAGTTACCCATCACCTCACCGACGACGCGCGCGCACTTGACGTACGCGCGGTCGGGGCGGAATCCGTTCTCGCCCATCGAGTACAGGACGCGCCGGTGCACCGGCTTGAGTCCGTCCTCGACCAGCGGCAGCGCCCGCCCCACGATCACGCTCATCGCGTAGTCGATGTAGGAACGCTGCATCTCCTGCTGGATGTCGACCGGTTCGATCCGGTCGCCCTCCGGCGGCAGCAAGGTGTCGGTCACGTGGTCCTTCTTCTGGTTCGCGTGCGGCTAGGGAGTACTGGGCGCGTTCGTCAGGTCGTCGGAGCCGGGCCCCGATCCGGCGAGCGGATCTCAGACGTCCAGGAACCGCACGTCCTTGGCGTTGCGGGTGATGAAGGAGCGGCGCGACTCGACGTCCTCGCCCATCAGGACGGAGAACAGCTCGTCGGCGGTCGCGGCGTCGTCGAGGGTCACCTGCAGGAGCACCCGGTGAGCCGGGTCCATCGTGGTCTCCCACAGCTCCTTGGCGTTCATCTCGCCCAGACCCTTGTAGCGCTGCACGCCCTCTTCCTTCGGCAGCTTCTTACCGGCGGCCCGGCCGGCCTCGATGAGGCCGTCGCGCTCGCGGTCGGAGTAGGCGAACTCCGGCTCCGCGCCCCGGCCACCCCATTTGATCTTGTACAGCGGCGGCTGGGCGAGGAACACGTGACCGTGCTCGACCAGCGGACGCATGAACCGGAACAGCAGGGTCAGCAGCAGGGTCCGGATGTGCTGGCCGTCGACGTCGGCGTCGGCCATCAGCACGATCTTGTGGTACCGCAGCTTCGCCAGGTCGAACTCGTCGTGGATGCCGGTGCCCAGCGCGGTGATGATCGCCTGGACCTCGGTGTTCTTGAGCACCCGGTCGATCCGGGCCTTCTCCACGTTGATGATCTTGCCGCGGATCGGCAGGATCGCCTGGAACATCGAGTCGCGGCCGGACTTCGCCGAGCCACCCGCCGAGTCGCCCTCGACGATGTACACCTCGGACTTGCTGGGGTCGGTCGAGCGGCAGTCGGCCAGCTTGCCGGGCAGACCACCGATGTCACCGGCGCTCTTGCGGCGCACCAGCTCACGGGCCTTGCGCGCCGCCAGCCGGGCCTGCGCCGACTGTACCGCCTTGTTGACGATCGTCTTGGCCTCGGTGGGGTTGCGCTCGAACCAGTCGGCCAGCCACTCGTTGCTGACCCGCTGCACGAACGACTTCACCTCGGTGTTGCCGAGCTTGGTCTTCGTCTGGCCCTCGAACTGCGGCTCCCGGACCTTCACCGACACGATCGCCGCGAGGCCCTCGCGGATGTCGTCGCCCGACAACGCCGGGTCCTTGTCCTTGAGCAGCTTCTTCTCCCGCGCGTAGCGGTTGACCGTGGTGGTCAGCGCCGCGCGGAAGCCCTCCTCGTGGGTGCCGCCCTCGTGCGTATTGATCGTGTTCGCGAACGTGTAGACGGACTCGGCGTAACCCGAGTTCCACTGCATCGCGACCTCGACCTGGTGGTTCTCGGCCTCACCGGAGAACGCGACCAGCTTCTTGTGGATCGGGTCCTTGCTGCGGTTGAGGTGCGCGACGAAGTCCTCGAGCCCGCCCGGGTAGTGGAAGGTCGTCTCCTTCACCTTCGCCACGTAACCCTCGGCGTCGGGCTCGGCCGCCTCTTCGGACTCGCCGTTGCGCTCGTCGCGCAGCACGATGGTGAGCCCCTTGTTGAGGAACGCCATCTCCTGCAGCCGGCGCGAGATCGTCTCGAGGTTGTAGGCCGTCGTCTCGAAGATGTCCGGGTCGGCCCAGAACGTGATCGAGGTACCGGTGCGGATGGTGTCCTCGCCCTTGCGCAGCGGGCCGGGCCGCGAGTGCTCGTAGTGCTGGCGCCAGACCTTCTTGTCCCGGTGGATCTCGACGTCGAGTGCGCTCGACAGCGCGTTGACCACGGACACACCGACACCGTGCAGGCCGCCGGACACCGCGTAGGACTTGTCGTCGAACTTGCCGCCGGCGTGCAGCACGGTGAGCACCAGCTCGACCGCGGGCCGCTTCTCCACCGGGTGCATGTCGACCGGGATGCCACGGCCGTCGTCGGTCACGCGGACCCCACCGTCGTCCTGCAGGGTCACCTCGACGCGGCTGGCGTATCCGGCCATGGCCTCGTCGACGGCGTTGTCCACGACCTCCCAGATCAGGTGGTGCAGGCCCCGCTCACCGGTGGAACCGATGTACATGCCGGGGCGCTTGCGGACCGCCTCCAGGCCCTCGAGCACAGTGATCGACGACGCGCTGTAAGCGTTCTTCTTCTCCGCAACCACGGGTTGACTGTCTCCTCGCCATGAGACCGCCCCACCCGCGGGTGCGCGGGAGGTACCGGCCGTTCGACCGAGCGGATCGGGGTCCGCTCAGAACACCCTCCTGATTCTACTGGTCCGCGCCGACAGAACGGCGGCTAGGACACCCCCAGAACGGTCACAGACCGCCGATCGCGCCCCAGGACGGGTCGCGACTGCGGAAACGGGGGTGTGAACGGGCTGCCGCGTCGTCACGTCGCGCTGAATGGCCCGCCCGGACGCCGGAGGGCCCAGCGCGGCAGGTCACACTTGGTACAACGACGCGCGAGGCCTGCGGATTCCTGGGCCGCCGCACGCGTCTCCGCGCGGGGCGGCCCGTCAGCCGTACGTGTCCCGTGGTCCGCGCCCACGCACGTGACGGGGTCCGTGCCGCCACGACGGCCCGCTCGGGCCGACCACCCGGATCCTGCGCACCACGTCCGGCCCGACCGCGGCGGCCAACCGGCCCAGCAACTGACGCTGCAGGGTGCGCAGCTGGGTCGCCCAGGCCGTCGACTCCGCCTGCAGGGTCAGCTCCCCGTCGCGCAGCGAGACCGGCGTGCAGTGGTCGGCGACGTCGGACCCGACGAGCTGAGGCCAGCGGCTGAGGACGGTGGCGTCGGTCAGCCGCGGCGACCAGCCGCGGTCCATCGCCACCCGGGAGATCAGCCGGCCGAACGGCTGCGGGTCCCGGTCGTCGGGCCCCGGCCCCGACCAGCGCCGTCGACGGCCCCGCCCCGCACCGGGACGCTTGCGGGTCCCACCCCGTTCGGCCGCTCGCTGCGCGGAGGCCTCGCGCGCGGCCCGCAACGCCTCCCGCGCCAGGTCCGACCCACGACGAGTGGTCGAGCCGTCGCTGTCCCCAGGGTTGGGGACAGAGTGGCCCGGCTCGCTCACGCTCGGCGGCTCTCCGGCGTCTTTGGACGGTCGATCCGTCCAGTCATCACCAGCGGAACGCGAGTTATCCACAGTATCCACAACTTTGTCCCCAGGAAGGTCCCGCCGTGCACACCCTCGCCCCCCGCTGTTCCGTCCCTCGTCAGGACGCGTTCGTCTCCGCATCATCGGCAGGCCCGGCCACCGTACGGACGACGGATCCGCCGCCCACCGCAAACCGGGCCCCGGCCAGTTCGGCCGGAACGTCCTCCGCAACCGCCGCGGTGATGATGACCTGCTCCGCCCGGGCGGCCACCGCGGCCAGGGCCCGCCGGCGACGGCTGTCGAGCTCGGCGAACACGTCGTCGAGGATCAGCACCGGCTCGACGTCGTCGGCCTGCAGCAACCGGTACGACGCCAACCGCAGCGCCAGGGCCAGCGCCCAGGACTCACCATGGCTCGCATACCCCTTGGCCGGGCCTTCGCCGAGCCGCAGGTCCAGGTCGTCGCGGTGCGGGCCGACCAGGCAGACACCCCGCTCCACCTCCTGGCGGCGCACCCGGGCCAGCTGCTCGAGGAGCATCGCCTCCAGCTCACCGGCCGCGGGCGCCAACTCCCCGTCCAGACTGGACCGGTAGACCAGCGTGACCGGATCCGAGGTCGGTGCGACCTCGGCGAACGCCTCCTCGGCCAGTGGCGCCAGCCCGGCGACCAGCTCGAGGCGCCCCGCCAGCAGCTGGGCACCGTGCCGTGCGAGATGGCCGTCCCACACGTCGAGCGTGCGCAGGTCACCACCCGCACGGGCGGTCTTGAGCAACGCCGAGCGCTGACGCAGCACCCGGTCGTAGTCCGTGCGCACCGCGGCGAACCGCGGAAAGCGAGCGACGAGCAGGTCGTCGAGGAAACGGCGACGCTCCCCGGGATCGCCGCGGACCAGGGCCAGATCCTCCGGCGCGAACAGCACGCTGCGCAGGATCCCCAGCACGTCACGCGGCCGCGCCACCGGGGCCCGGTTGACCCGCGCCCGGTTGGCCCGGCCCGGTGTGATCTCCAGTTCGACGCCCAGCTCCCGGCCCCGGTGGACCACCAGTCCGCGGACGATCGCCCGGTCGGCACCGCGGCGGACGAGCGGTGCGTCGGTGGCCACCCGGTGCGATCCCAGCGTCGACAGGTAGCCGATGGCCTCGACCAGGTTGGTCTTGCCGACACCGTTCGACCCGACCAGAACCGTGACCCCGGGTTCCAGCTCGAGCTCGGCGCGTTCCCAGGATCGGAAGTCCGCGACCGCCAGGCGACGCAGGTACACCTTCGGGTCAGCCCTGGGTCGATCCGGTGCCCGAGCTCGGACCGGCGATGTCGCCCGGAGTGCCTGACGGGCCGACGGCGTGCTTCACCGCGTGCCCACCGAACTGCTGGCGCAGCGCGGCGACCGCGCGCATCGCCGGCGAGGAGTCCTGCCGGGACTCGAAGCGGGCGAACAGCGCGGCCGCGATCACCGGCAGCGGCACCGCGTGCGTGATCGCCTCCTCGATCGTCCACCGGCCCTCACCGGAGTCCTCGACGTAGTCGTCGAGCTTGGCCAGCGTCGGGTCGTCCTGGAGTGCGAGGACCAGCAGGTCGAGCAGCCAGGAACGCACCACCGTGCCCCGCGACCAGGCCTGCAGCACCGCCGGCACGTTCGTGACCAGCTCGGCGGCCGACAGCAACTCGAAGCCCTCGGCGTAGGCCTGCATCAGGCCGTACTCGACGCCGTTGTGCACCATCTTCGCGAAGTGCCCGGCACCGACCGGTCCGGCGTGCGCGAAGCCCTCCTCGCGCGGACCCTCCGGGCGCAGCGCGTCGAAGATCGGCATCGTCCGCTCGACGTTTTCCCGCGAGCCGCCGACCATCAGCCCGTAGCCGTTCTCCTTGCCCCAGACGCCGCCCGACACCCCGACGTCCAGGAAGCCGATCCCGTGCTCACCGAGCAGCGCCGCGTTCGGCCGGTCGTCGGTGTAGCGGGAGTTGCCCCCGTCGATGACCAGGTCGCCGTCCTCGAGCACGTCGGCGAGCGCGCGGATCGTGCTCCGCGTGGCCTCCCCCGACGGGACCATCACCCACACCACGCGGGGCGCGGTCAGCGCGGCGGCAAGGGCGGTGAGGGAGTCGACATCGGTGACCTCGGGCCGGGGGTCGTAGCCGATGACGTCGTGGCCGGCGGCGCGCAACCGATCGCGCATGTTGCCGCCCATCCGACCCAGGCCGATAAGTCCGATCTGCACAGCTGGTTCCTCCGGAGCGCAGGTTCTCGCAGCACGTTGCTCGCGCTGCTCGACTCAGCCGGGCAAACGCACCGGCATGAGCAAGTGCAGGTACCCCGGAGAGGGCGCATCCGACGCAGCCGGGCCGGTTTCCGAGCCTTCCGGCTCCTCCGCGGGCGGCGGCGGCACCGGACGGACCAGCGCGGGCCGGTTCGGCGTGGTGAACGTGAGCTGGGCGCGCTCGGTGTGCAGCGCGCCGAGGGAGTCGAGCAGGTAGCTGGGGTTGAACGCGATGGTCAGCGGGGCGCCGTCGAGGATGCTGGGCAGCTCCTCCTCGGCGCTGCCGACGTCATCGCCACCGGCGGCCAGCCGCAGGCCGTCCTCGCCGAACTCCATCCGGATCTGTGCCACCCGGTCGGCGACGAGCGAGACCCGCTTGATCGCTTCGACCAGCGCCGCGACCTCGAGTTCCGCTGCGGTCGTGTGGTCGGCGGGGATCAGCTGCCGGAACCGCGGGAACTCCGCGTCGAGCAGCCGTGTGGTCGCCCGTCGGCCGGCCCCGGCGAGACCCAGCATGCCGTCGCCCGCCGACAGGGCGAGTTCGACGGTGCCCGCGCCGGCCAGCGTCTTGGCCACCTCGGCGAGGGTGCGGGCCGGGATCAGCACGGCGGTCGACAGGCCCGGGTCCTCCGGGGTCCACTCCAGCTCCCGCACTGCGAGCCGGAACCGGTCCGTAGCGGCCAGCGTCAGCCGCGAGCCCTCGATCTCGAGCCGGACGCCGGTCAGCATCGGCAGCGTGTCGTCACGACCGGCGGCCACTGCCACCTGGGCCACGGCCTCGGCGAGCTGATCGGCGCGGATCGTTCCGGCGCGCTGCGGCATCGCCGGAAGCTGGGGGTAGTCCTCGACGGGCATCGTCGGAAGGCTGAACCGGCTGTTCCCGCAATTGATCGTGGCGCGGGCGCCGTCGACGACGAAGTCCACCGGCTTCGACGGCAGTGCCCTCGTGATGTCGGCCAGCAACCGGCCGGAGACCAGGACGCGGCCGGGCTCGCCGACGGTGGCGTCGAGCTCGACGCGGGCGGAGGTCTCGTAGTCGAAGCCGGAGACCGTCAGCCCCTCGCCGGATTCGCCGCCCGCCTGAATGAGGACGCCGCCCAGGACGGGGACGGGCGGTCGGGCGGGCAGGCTGCGGGCCACCCACGCGGCCGCATCGGCCAGTACGTCGCGTTCGACCCGGAACTTCATGACGAAAGGGACCTTTCACCGGCGGTCACTGGTTGCGACCGGCATGGCGGGATGCAGAGGTGGTTCGCCCCGGCCCACGAACCCGGGTGGAGAACCCCCGGCACGGACCAGGTCGGCCACTTCACCGTAGAGCCTCGCGCGCCCAGGTGTCACGTCGGCCCGAGGTGCCCCGCCCGTCCGGGCACACCACGAACGAGCGGTGGGCCCGGACGGCCATCCACGGGGTTGTTTCTCTTGTAGTTCAAACAAGAGAGGACTCCAGCAGTAGTACTAAGTCCTGTGCGTAGTGTGGATAGCGAGCGTCATCGCAGGTCAGACGGTGCGGCGTCCTGTGGATGGGCTAGGGGGACGGCCGGTGGGTCGATCGGGCGGTCAGTGGATGGAGCCGTCCGAGCCTCCGTTGTCCCCCGTTTGTCCCCGGTTCGGAGAGAGGTTGTCCACGGGTCGGGGACGATCGGTCCACCGCCCCGAGGGCAACAATCCACAGAGTTGTCCCCAGATGTGGGTGAAGTGTGGTCATGCGCGGACGCAGCGCGACCGGATTCCCGGGTCGCGGCGGGGATGAGGCGCGGTACGGAACTCACAGAGTTCCCTCACGGCACATGAAATTGAACGCAGCGTGACCGTCTGGGATACGCCGGCCGAGCCTCGAGGATCACCCCGAGCGGTGAACGACGCCTAGCGCAAGACGAACGGTCGGCGTGTCCGCGACACGCGGCGGGCCGCAGAAGCACCCGGAACGAGGCCGATCACCACCGGAGAGGCTCCCCGGACGCCGGCGTAGGCACGTTCCGGGATGCGGAGCGTGACCTCGGCGGGTCCGGCAGGCCGGACTCGCCCGCCCGAGGAGCGGCGTGATGGCACGCGGTGGCGGTGGCGGCACCGCGCGGAGCCACCGCGGTGATGGACGGCCCGGACCTGCGGCGCCCGACCGGCGCCGGTTCAGGGCCGATCGGTGCTGATCAGTGCCGGGCGCGCTGCTTGATCCGCGCGGTGAGCTCCTGCACCTGCTCGAACGTCTTCCGGCGGAGCGAGATCTCGTTGCGGATCTTCTTGTCGGCGTGCATGACCGTGGTGTGGTCGCGGCCGCCGAACGTCTGGCCGATGCGCGGCAACGACAGGTCGGTCAGCTCCCGGCACAGGTACATCGCGATCTGGCGGGCCTGGGCGAGGGCCTTGGTCTTCCCGGGCCCGCACAGCTCGTCCATCGTGACGCCGAAGAAGTCGGCGGTCACCGCCATGATCGTCGGCGCGGTGATCTCGGACGCCGCCGAGTCCGGGATGAGGTCGCGCAGCACGATCTCGGCGAGCTGGGTGTCGACCGGTTGCCGGTTCAGCGACGCGAACGCCGTCACACGGATCAGCGCACCCTCGAGCTCGCGGATGTTGCGCTCGATGCGCTCGGCGATGAACTCCAGGACGTCACCGGGGACGGCGAGCCGGTCCTGGGCCGCCTTCTTGCGCAGAATCGCGATCCGCGTCTCCAGCTCGGGCGGCTGGATGTCGGTGATGAGACCCCACTCGAAGCGGGTCCGCATCCGGTCCTCCAGGGTCTCCAGCCTCTTGGGGGGCCGGTCCGAGGACACGACGATCTGTTTGTTCGCGTTGTGCAGGGTGTTGAAGGTGTGGAAGAACTCCTCCTGGGTGCCTTCCTTGCCTTCCAGGAACTGGATGTCGTCCACCAGCAGCACGTCGACGTCGCGGTAGCGGCGCTGGAACGCCACCTTCCGGTCGTCGCGCAGCGAGTTGATGAAGTCGTTGGTGAACTCCTCGGTCGACACGTACCGCACCCGCATCCCGGGGAACAGCCGCTGCGCGTAGTGCCCCACCGCGTGCAGCAGGTGGGTCTTGCCCAGCCCGGAGTCGCCCCAGATGAACAGCGGGTTGTACGCGCGCGCCGGCGCCTCGGCCACCGCCACCGCCGCAGCGTGGCTGAACCGGTTGGACGCACCGATGACGAACGTGTCGAAGGTGTACTTCTCGTTGAGCCGCGTCTGCGAGCGGGGCGTGACCGCCTCGCCGGCCTGCGGCGCGGAGTACGTCGGCCACACGTCTCCCCCGGGCCGCCCGTTCTCGGGCGCGAGGCCGCTGACGCTCTCCTCCGTCACCGTGGCGGGAGCCGGCGAGGCGCCGTCCGGCGCGGGTTCGACCGGTGCGGGGGCCGCAACGCCGTCGCCGAGGCCGGGGTGCGGCAGCGGCGGCCGGGTGTACGCGTCGCCGCCCGCGGGCGGTGCGACGCGGGCCTGGGTGAGACGCTCGGGCGGATCGGGGACCTCGGTCCCGCCCGACGCCGCCGAGGCGTCGACGACGACCGCCAGGTTCACGGCGACACCGAGATGACGGCCGAGGGCGTCACTGATCGGTCGACGCAGGATGCGCTCGATGGCGTCCTTGGCGAACTCGCTCGGCGCGGCGAGCAGCGCCGTCCCGTCGAGGAGCCCGAGCGGGCGGGTCAGCCGCAGGAACGCGCGCTGCTGCGCGGACAGGCTGGGCGCCCCGGAGTCGGCAGAGGATCCGGACAGGTCGGCGATGACCCTGTTCCAGACTCGCCCCAGATCACCTGGCTGGTCGGCCACAGGCCAACGGCCCCCCTCCGCATCTCGCTCGAACAGCTGTGGGGCCCGCCCGGCGGGTGCCCAGGGCCTTCACGATCCCCAGACTTATCCACACATGTGCAAGACGGTACGCAGCACCGCACGACGGGCGTCGTGCGGGCCCCATCGTGGTGCGTGAGCGGGTGTGTGTCCGATCCCCGGATCGATCCGCGAGCGGGCACGCTACAACCCGAATCTCTTTGCCACAAGCCGCTCGCGGATGCAAGCGCCGACCGGCTGACGGCGCGCCGGGGCGGTTTGACCCCCTCCGAAGACGCTGCGTACCCTTGGATCAGCCGCGTCCGCCGACCGGCACGTTCCGCGTGCCCACCGGTCTCGGCGCGAAGCACGACCAGCACCACCTGTCAGACTTCAGCACAGCTACTGACGGCGCGGGCCCCGCACCGCTGCCGTCGACCAGGAGAGCCGACCGTGAGCAAGGGCAAGCGCACTTTTCAGCCGAACAACCGCCGTCGGGCGCGTACGCACGGCTTCCGGCTGCGGATGCGCACCCGCGCCGGGCGCGCCATCCTCGCTGCGCGTCGCCGCAAGGGGCGCGCAGAGCTCTCTGCCTGATCCGGCCGGCGCCCGAGTGTTGCCGGCCGGCGCCCGGCTGACCCGTCGGGAAGAGTTCGCCTCGACGATCCGCCGGGGTCGGCGCAGTGGCCGGTCACGCCTCGTGGTGCACCTTCACGTCACGGGTAGCGAGGCTCCGCGCGCCGGATTCGTCGTGAGCAAAGCTGTCGGCAACGCGGTGATCCGTCACCGCGTTGCGCGGCGGCTTCGCCATCTCGTGGCTCCGTACCTCGCTGAGCTGCCCCCCGGCTCCCGGCTCGTCGTTCGCGCGCTCCCGCCTGCGGGCACCGCCGACTCGGCCGAACTGGGCAGCGACCTCGACGCCGCGTTGCGTGCCGCGCTGCGCCGGCTCGACACCGCCGGGAGTCCACGGTGAGCGCACCCGAGCCGCGCCGGCCGTCCCCGGTCGGCCGCCTGCTCATCGGCCTGCTCCGCGGGTATCAGCGGTGGATCTCTCCCGCGCTGCCCCCCAGCTGTCGCTTCTACCCGTCCTGCAGTGCATACGCCGTGGAGTCGCTGCAGGTTCACGGTGTACTGCGCGGCACATGGCTGACCGTTCGTCGGCTTCTGCGCTGCGGGCCGTGGCACCCTGGCGGTATCGATCCGGTCCCGCCGCGCCGGGATCTCCGAACCTGGTCGGCTGAGGACCACAAGGAGCAAGCCCCGTGCTGAACTTCATCTATTACCCGGTCTCGGCCATCATGTGGTTCTGGCACAAGGCCTTCGGGTTCTTGTTCGGTGAGGCGAGCGGCATCGCCTGGGCCCTCTCGGTCGTCTTCCTGGTCTTCACACTGCGTGCGCTGCTGTACAAGCCGTTCGTCAGCCAGGTGCGCTCCATGCGGAAGATGCAGGAGTTCGCGCCGGAGATCCAGAAGCTCAAGAAGAAGTACGGCAACGACCGGCAGAAGATGGCTGCCGAGATGCAGAAGCTGCAGAGCCAGCAGGGTGTCAACCCGCTGGGCGGCTGTCTGCCCGTTCTCGTGCAGGTCCCGGTGTTCATCGGTCTGTTCCACGTGCTCCGCGAGTTCAAGCCGGGCAAGACCGAGAACTACTTCTTCGGTGCGTCCGAGGTCGAGTCGTTCAACGAGGCCAGCCTGTTCGGCGCCAAGCTCGGTGCCTGGGTGACGCAGGGGGCCGACGAGCTGGCCCGGCTCGGCACGTCGATCCCCGCGATGCTGATCGTGATGATCCCGCTGATGATCGCTGCGGGCATCTTCACCCACATCACCGCACGGCACTCGGTCGCCCGCCAGACCGAGGCGCAGGCCGCCAACCCGCAGGCCGCGATCATGAACAAGATGATGCTCTACGTCTTCCCGATCGGCGTGGTCGTCGGTGCCCCGTTCCTCCCGCTGGCCGTGCTCATCTACTGGGTGGCGAACAACCTGTGGACCCTGGGTCAGCAGTACGTCGTGTACAAGCGCATCGACGCCGAGGAGACGGCCAAGCGCGAGCAGGCGACCGCGGTCCGTCAGGCCCGCGCCCCGCGCCCCGGGCAGAAGCCGAACCGCGACGCCGCCGCGAACACGTCCGCGAATGCCTCCGAGACCGCTGCTGAGAACGTCGACGAGCCGACCCCTGCCGCCGACGATCCCACCGACAGCCGCCCGGCCAAGAAGCCCGGTGCGAAGCCGGTGTCGAAGTCCAGTGGTGCGAAGCCGAACGGCACGAAGCCGTCCGGCAAGAGCGGCGGCGGGAGCAACGGTTCCGCCACGTCCCGCAACGGCCGGGCGACCGGTGGTGGGTCTCGCCCGCCGGCCGCCCGCCGTGGGCGCAAGCGCCGCTGACCAGAACCTTCGAGCGGCCGACCCGAGCCGGCCGCTCACGGCGGGGTTACCGGGTCGCGTTGCGCGGCCACCGGGACCCCGCCGGGATATTTCGAGAGGAGACACATCGTGCCCAAGACTGCGGAGGACGGGCCCGCGGAGGCCGGCGAGAGCAGAGCGGTCGCGACATCGCTGGAAGACCAGCTCATTCGCGAGGGCGACATCGCCGGTGACTACCTGGAGCGACTCCTCGACGTCCTCGACTACGACGGCGACATCGACCTCGACGTCGAAGCCGGCCGTGCGGTGGTGAGCATCGACGGTGGCGAGGACCTGAGCAAGCTCGTCGGTGACCGGGGCAATGTGCTGGAGGCGCTGCAGGAGCTGACCCGGCTGGCGGTCCAGCAGTCCTCGGGTAACCGCAGCCGGCTGATGCTCGACATTGCCGGCTGGCGCCAGGGCCGCCGCGACGAGCTCACCGAGCTGGGCCGCCGGACCGCGAACGACGTGCTCGAGAGCGGTGAGTCGGTCCGGCTGCGCCCGATGACGCCGTTCGAGCGCAAGGTCGTCCACGACGCGGTGGCCGGGATCAAGGGCGTCTCGAGCGAGAGCGAGGGCGAGGAGCCGCGACGACAGGTGGTCGTCTTCCGCAGTGGCTGATCAGCCTGCATCGGTGGGCCCTTCCGGGGAGGCGGGGCTCACCGAGGACGAACTGTTTCACGTGAAACACCCCCCGGCGGTCGCCTCCGAGGTCTTCGGCGACCGGCTGCCGGCCGCCCGCCGGTACGCCGAGCACCTCGCCACCTCCGGTGTGGTTCGCGGCCTGATCGGACCGCGGGAAGCCGGTCGGGTCTGGGACCGGCACATCCTCAACTGCGCGGTGGCCGCGGAATTGATCCCGCACGGCGCTCGTCTGGTGGATGTCGGTTCGGGAGCGGGGCTCCCCGGGATACCGTTGGCGCTCGCCCGTCCTGATCTTCAGGTCGTGCTGATCGAGCCGCTCGCGAGGCGTGTCGACTGGCTCGACGAGATCATCGCAGATCTGGACATTCCGGTCGTTGTGGAACGCGGCCGAGCGGAGGAGGCTGCGATGCGACGCCGCTGGGAGGGGGCCGATGTGGTGACCGCGCGGGCCGTTGCCCCCCTCGCCCGGCTGGCGGGGTGGGCTCTCCCCCTGCTGCGCCCGGGTGGCACGCTGTTGGCAGTCAAGGGCGCATCGGCGGCCGAGGAAGTCGTCCGGGACGCTGCGACGGTCCGGAAGTCAGGTGGCGGAGAGCCGCAGGTGATGCGCTGCGGGGTCGGCGTCGTCGATCCGCCGAGCACGGTGGTGCTCGTGGAGCGGGTGGCGAACCGGCGTGGCGGTCGTCCTGAACGGCCCCGGCGGAGAAGGGAACAGCGCTCGTGACCGCGCACTCGAACGACGTGGCACATCAGGCCGGCCCCATCCACTCCCCCGTTCCACGTGAAACACAGGAGTCCCCCGCCCACCTCGGCTGGACCCCGATCGCCGAGGAGGCCGAGCGAGCAGCGCGCGTCCTGCACCCCGACCGGCACGGCATGCCGCGTCCGGCCTTCCGGCGGATCATCACGATCGCCAACCAGAAGGGCGGCGTCGGCAAGACCACGAGCACGGTCAACATCGCGGCGGCACTGGCCATGCACGGGATCCGGGTGCTGGTCCTCGACCTCGACCCCCAGGGCAACGCCAGTACCGCCCTGGGAGTCGAGCACCGCGCCGGTACCCCGTCCGTCTACGAGGCGCTGCTCGGTGAGATCAGCCTGCTCGAAGCCGCCGCCCCCAGCACGGCCTCGCCGAACCTGCTGTGCGTGCCGGCCACCATCGATCTGGCCGGTGCCGAGATAGAGCTGGTCAGCATGGTGGCCCGAGAGGCCCGGCTGAAGCAGGCGCTCGACCCCGCAGTGCTCGACCAGCTCGACGTCGACTACGTCCTGATCGACTGCCCGCCCTCTCTCGGCCTGCTGACGGTCAATGCGCTCGTCGCGGCCGCCGAGGTGCTCATCCCGATCCAGTGCGAGTACTACGCGCTGGAGGGGCTCGGCCAGCTGCTGACCAACATCGACCTGGTGCGGTCGCACCTCAACACCGCACTGCACGTCTCGACGATCCTGCTCACGATGTACGACGGCCGGACCAAGCTGGCCGACCAGGTGACGTCGGAGGTCCGCCAGCACTTCGGCGGCACGGTCCTTCGGACCGTCATCCCGCGCAGTGTGAAGGTGTCCGAGGCGCCGGGCTACGGGCAGACCGTCCTCGCTTACGATCCGGGCTCGCGTGGCTCGATGAGCTACGTGGATGCGGCGCGGGAGATCGCGAACTACGGCGCGCGTATGGGCGGCTCCGAGACGAACGGACGGTGACGGCCATGGCCGAGCGCAAGGGCGGGCTTGGGCGTGGCCTCGCGGCGCTGATCCCCACCGGTCCTCCCGCTCCGGCGCCGACTGCTACGGGCCCGTCCGATGGTCGGCCCCCCACCCCGCCGGCTGAGGTCCCCGTGTCGTGGAACCCTCCGCGTCCCGACATCGCCACCGGCGAGCCGGCCCCGCCGCCCGAGAGCACCGGGGAGCCCGTCGCGGGTGCTGTCTACCGCGAGCTCGACGTCGATGCCATCGAACCCAATCCGCAGCAGCCGCGCACCGCGTTCGACGACGAGTCACTCGCCGAGCTCGAGCACTCGATCCGCGAGTTCGGCCTGCTGCAACCGATCGTCGTGCGGACGGCCGGGCCCGGCCGCTACCAGTTGGTCATGGGCGAGCGCCGGTGGCGGGCCGCCCAACGGGCCGGGTTGGAGCGCCTCCCCGCGATCGTCCGGCAGACCGGCAACGACGCGATGCTGCGCGACGCCCTGCTGGAGAACATCCACCGCGTTCAGCTCAACCCGCTCGAGGAGGCGGCCGCGTACGAGCAGCTGCTCGCCGAGTTCGGGGTGACACAGACCGAGCTCGCCGACCGGATCGGCCGCAGCCGCCCGGTGGTCACGAACATGATCCGGCTGCTGAAGCTGCCGGTGTCGGTGCAGCGCCGGGTCGCCGCCGGGGTGCTCAGCGCCGGGCACGCCCGTGCGCTGCTCGGCCTGCCGGACCCGGGTCAGCAGGAGGAGCTGGCCGCCAAGATCGTCGCCGAGGGGATGTCCGTGCGGGCGACGGAGGAGGCTGTCGTGCTGGCCCGGCGGGAGTCACCGGCCCCGGCGCGACCGGCGCGCCGCAAGCCGATCCAGGCGCCTGGGCTCCAGGATCTGGCCGAGCGTCTCTCCGACACGTTCGACACCCGGGTGAAGGTCGAGCTCGGACAGCGCAAGGGCCGGATCGTCGTCGAGTTCGGCTCGGTCGAGGACCTGGAGCGCATCGCGGGAATGATGACCCCGCCCCGCGAGGGCTGAGACGCCACTGCCGGCGCAGGTGGGTGCCCGGAGACCTCCACGGAGTCGGCCATGACGTGCTCGAGATCCTCGCCCGTCGGCGCAGGGTGTCCGCGCCAGGAGATCGCGGGCCGCACGGCCACCATCGGGCGCGATCGCCGCATGCGGCAGCAGCGGCTTGCGCCTCGTCTGCTCCCGGCAGGCCGGGATCGCCGCCTCGGGGCACTCGGCTTCAGCCAGCCGGAGGAGTACGGGGGCGCGGAGTGCATCGCGGCCTTGCCGCTTGCCCCGTGTCGAGTAGCGCCCGGGTTGCACCGCGTAGCCACCCGAACCGACAAGATCTCCACCTGGCGAAGGCAGTGCGGTGCCCCGGCCGGTGAGGCTTGGCTGCGCGGGTCAGGGTCGTCAATCGGTGACGTGCCGCGCACTACAGGACGCCAGCCCCTCCTCCGACGGTCCGGGGTTCCGGCGCCAGGGTGGGCGCATGGTCAGCGCTCGTCATGAACGGCCGACTCCGGTGGGCCGGCATCCGGGCCGTGGTCCTTCGGCCACCACGAGCGGCTGAGCCCGGGGGGCGGCCCGGGTGGCCCGGTGCTCTTCCCCACCGTGTCCGCAGATGCGCCCGGCATCCGGGGGCACTCGGCGCTTGGGCCACGACGTGGCGCCAGGTCCACGAGGCGGCCCCGATGAACCGACCGTGAACATCGTCGTGTTTCACGTGAAACAGGCGCCGGCCTGCCCGCTCGGCCGGCCCTGCAGTCGGAGATGGCACGGAACGATCCCGCAGCTGATGGTGCTGGTCGCGAATGAGCAGCCTCGCTTCCGCGAAGCGGATCGCGGGCCGGTCCCGGCTGCTCCGCAGCGGACTCTCTGACCGAATTGCCTTGGTCGGCCTCGCGTACCGATCCTCCCGGCTGGTTCGTGTCCCGTTCGCGGGGCGCCACGGTGAGGGGCAGGCTCTCACCGTCGGTCGGGGCACGGCGGACAGGAAGCGGCAGCGCGAGGGGGCACCCGCGCCGCGAGGTGCTCTTCGTGCCGTACGCGCTGCACGACCACGACGGATACGCCGAGGCGGGATGCCGATGGCGACCGCGTCCACGGTGTCGGCCACCATCACTCGGTACTTCATCGTGCTGCCCCGCCGGGTGCGATCTGGCCGGCCTCCTGTCCTGTCCGGGGGCTGCCCTTTCTGCCTGTCTCGGGCCGGTACACCTCCGCCACGCGCCATCGGACCCCACGGCCGGCCACGGCCGGCACCACCGAGTCGCTCCCGCCGACCCTCAGAGGCTGCCTCGGCCGGGCGCGGATGGAGTCGGTCGTGTTTCACGTGAAACGGCGGACCGATCCGGCACGTGCGGGCGGTTGCCCGGCCCCTGGCGCTGCCAGCGGTTGGTGGCGCTGCGATCGCGGTGGGCGGGTCGAACGTGATGTACGGCCGATCCGGCCAGGGCAGGCAACCCGCAGCCGTACGCCATGACCGCCACTCCCGTCCTCGGCGGGTGTGCTCGTCCAGGCGGGCGATGAATCCGGCGTCGGGCCGATCGGCAACCGCCGCGGACGAGATCGTCGGGCGCTACGACGAAGCCGAGCGCGGCGGATGCCATGCCACCGCTGCCGCGAGCGCCCGCTCGGGGCCGCGCAGTCGCTGGGCCGGCTCGACGCTCCACTGCAGGGCTGCGCCCGGGTGAGAACTGGTCGAGGTCCGACCGGTTCGGGTCGCCCTCGTCGGGGTCGTCGGGGGTCGTCGGGTCCTGGGGGTCCTCGTCGGGGCCGCCGGCATCGCCGCGTGGATCGGGTGGATCCGGATCGCGGGCCGCTACGGGGGCGGGGTCCGGCCCGGAGACCAGGGCCGCGATGTCGCGGCCGTGGGTGGTGTCCGCGATCTCCGCGGTGTACCGGGCTTGCTCGGAGGTAGGCAGCGGCCTCGGCGCTGCTGTCGGGCTGACGGTGCCGGCCACATCGCGATCGATGCCACGGCGGCCCGGCTCGACGCGGGTGTCGCCGGACATCGGCGGGTAGCCAGCGGCTCGACTCCTGCGACCGGCAGCGCTCCGATCGTCCCCTGGCCGACCATCGCGACGATCGCCCAGGGTGGTCGGCCGCGATCGAACCGGCTGCCGCGGCGGACGTCCGACGTCAGTTGCCATGCACGGGCCCGCCTTCACCGGCGACGCCGCGGCGGCGGCGGCGAGGATGCCGCCGGGGTCGCGGGCTGCGTGGTCGACGCTGGCGTAGACGCCGTGGTCGACGCTGGCGTAGACGCGGACGGCGTGAGATGTGGGAGTGCCTCAACGCCACGTGGAGTGCGTTGCCGGAGCGGCAGCACTATGCCCGCTGGCACCGCGTGACCTCGCCGGTTCTCGGTGGTTGTGAGTGACCGCGGAGATCGCATCTCGGCGCCGGTCCCGCGGAACGGGACCCTTGAGGGATCGCCACGCGCGGCCGAGCAGCGGGCCCCCGAGCGCAGGACGACTCCAGGCCTGTTCGCCGAGACGGGCATCGGTCGGCGAAGTCGGCTCGACCTCATGGCGCCGCCCGACCGGCGACGGGCGCCGGTACGAGATCGGTCTCGGTTCGCCATCTCTCGGTGGGACACGGGCGCCTGGCGGGCACCATCGTCGCGACGACCTCCGCGGCTTGCGCCGCGGCCAGGGACGAGCCGGGGCCGTCCGTGGTCTGGTGTATCACCCGCGGGTCGCGGTCGACCTCCGTTCCACCTGACGCGGATGGCCGGGTGCGGCGGTGCGCGATTGCGGCCCGGTCATGTTCCTCGTCCGTGGAGCCCGCAGCCTGCGCTCGAAGTGAGCAGAGAGCGCAGCCCTCGTCCTGCTCGCCTTCACCGCGCCTCTGGGAGCGGGCGAGTCGAGGCGACCTGCGATGGCGGAGTGTCTGGCCTGTGGCGAGGGAGTCGGTAGTGGGTCGCAACCGGCGGGGACACCCACCGCCGCCACCCGCCGGTAGTGGCGACGCACCGGCGGGTCGGTGAGCGCCTGTGCTGCGGTCGCCAGGCCGGGCCTCGCCCGTAGTGATCATGACGGCACCGGCAGCCGAGCGCACCCAGGCGGTGGACGTGGGATCCTGACGGGGCCGCCGTCTTCACCATTGACGACCCGCGCCAGGGCATCGACGCGCCCGGGCGTCAACGACATCGACCCGGACCGCACCACGATCCGCGTCGTCGCCCTGCCGGGCGCCGACGCCCGCTGAGCGCGGAGGCCGTAGCTGCAAGGCCGCCATGGGTCGGCGTCGTGATCTGCTTCTCGCGGTTCGCGCCGTCGCTGATGCAGCGGCCGTGGCGAGCCTCCCCCGGCCCGGCCGAGCGCGCGCCGAGGAGACCGACCTGTTCGACGTGCTCCATGCGCAGCATTGCAT
The DNA here is from genome assembly GCF_012911875.1 of Pseudonocardia bannensis. GTDB lineage: Bacteria > Actinomycetota > Actinomycetes > Mycobacteriales > Pseudonocardiaceae > Pseudonocardia > Pseudonocardia bannensis. The sequence continues at coordinate 49,463 of NZ_JAAXKZ010000019.1, forward strand.
CGCCACAGGCGTCGCGGGAGCGGCTCCGCGCGCTGGCCGCACCGCGCTACCGGGGCTCAGTTCGGGAAGCCGATCCGGGCATCCCTGTCACTCCGACCTTGCCCGGCGATCGACGGCAGGTCGGTTCGTCCGCTCGCACCTGGGCCGGACCTGTCCGCCGGGACGGGGGCGGTCATGTGTGCCGAGACCACCGAGCAGCAGCGTGGCGTACGGGGCGAGCGCCGTCGCCGACCTCGTCCTGGCGGCGAGGACGTCCAGGAACCGGCCCAGCATGTACCTGGTCCGCGATGGCGACGTCGTGGTCGAGAACGTCATCAGCGGGTTCGGCGCCGACGCGACCCCGATTCCGGGGAGGGCGTTGCGGCACCTGTCCTACGGTGGCGGGCGGATGCCCGCCACCGCACCGCGGTCTACGACTGCCCTTCGCCTTTACGACGGACGGAGATGCGAGCGCATGGATGCGTTTCACGTGAAACACCGGCGCTCCGTTCGCAGAGATCGTCCGCCGGCCACAGCCGTGATCCGCAACGGCCCGGCGGCCCCGAGGACGCGGTAGGCCGTGACGCCGTCGGGTCGGCGGCCCTGGCGGCATGTGCCGGCCCGCCCGGGCGGGCCGGCCGAGCCTGTGAGCCCGTCGTCTCGTGCCGTCGCGCTGAGCCTGCCCGGCGTGTGGCTGGTACGGCGGCGTGCAAGCTCGGCGGGCGGGACGGCATCCAGACTCCGTTCACCGTGCCGACGGGGCGCCGGCGGTGAGACAGGTGTTGGTCCGACGCGGACCGGCGGCTCCGGTGACACGGGAGTTCGTGCGCGTCGTATCCGGCTTCACTCCCCGGCCGTCGTCGCGGCGGACGTCCTCTCCGGGCGTCGCGTACGTGGTGGCGACTCCGAGTGGGCCGGCGAACTCGATGTCCATCACCCGGGTCCGCATCACGAACTCGTCGCGATCGCGCGGCGGGTGTTTCACGTGAAACCGGTGCAGCAAGCGAACGAGGTGGCTGCCGGGCGACGGCGATGGTGCGGTGAGATGCAGGCGGACGGCGGCATCTCAGGTGCGGACCTCGCCTACTCCAGCACCGGCAGCAACGGCATTCGACTGTGGGATCGCCGCCCTGTGGATGTCGTGGCCGGGGCGAATCCCCGGTCGGTCACGGTGCCGCGTCGGGGTCCGCCGGGCTTCTAGAACTCGGCTCGGGAGCCGCCGTGGACCGTGCCGACCCACGGGGCCGGCCGCGGGGACGGCCTGTCGCTCGCCGAGGCCCGCCGCGTGTCATGCGGCCGGTTTCGGGGATGGGGCGCCGGCGCTGAGCGGACCCGCTCGACGCGGCCGATGCGGTCGATCCGCCCTGAGGTTGTCGCCGCGAGCGTGGCCGGTCGACCGATGACGTGTCCCTGCGACCGCAGCGTTGCGGCCAGCCGGCCGGCCTGCTCAGCGGTCCCCACGGGCGCGGACCGCAATCGGGGTGATCGCTGCCGCAGCCGTCGGCGCTCCGTTGTCGTCGAAGCACCGGCTGCAGCGCCCCGAGCCGTCCTGGTTGGTTCGCCCCGCCGCCTGGACTGCCACCGGCCCGAGCGGTCCCGGCCGACCCGACCTCACCACGCGCAAGAACATCGAGCACGCTTTCGATCGGATCGAGCGATGTCGCGGAACCCGTGCGGGTGCCGTGCCCGTCGGGAATCCCCGAGAACTGCCCGTCGCACGAGGCGGCCGCCAAAGGTCCGAGCCACAAGGCTCTAGTCCGCGGCGCGTCCTCACCGGGCCGCGACGATCGATCGAGCGCCGTCGCCGCGATCCTGGCGTGACACCGCGCCGCCGATCTCGCGGGTGCCGAGCGTCGATCGACAGGACCGGCGCCCGGTCCGGATCCGCATCAGGTGCCACACGCGAGTCGCCGCCTGCGCATCGATCCGGGCCGTGCAGAGCGTCCGGCCGCCGACGGCTTCTGATCCGGCTCCCGGCGCCGATGGAGTGCGCGGGCTTCGCCGCGCCATCTCCCACCGTCGCCGGGACACCGGCGCGCCGGCCCGTGTTTCACGTGAAACACAGTCAGCCCCGCTCGACCGCCCGCTCCACCAGCGCGGCGTACAACTCCCCCAGATCCCTGCCCGCGGCGTCGACCGCGGTCGGCAGGAGCGAGGTGTCGGTCAGGCCCGGCGAGACGTTCACTTCGAGGATCTGCACCCGGCCCTCGTCGTCCACCACCGCGTCCATCCGCGACAGGTCACGCAACCCGAGCAGCCGGTGCGCGGCCAGAGCGGTCTCCTGCAGCTTCTCGAGCAGCCCCGCGTCGAGGCGGGCCGGGCAGTGGAAGGTGGTCGCACCGGGCGTGTAGCGCGCCGTGTAGTCGTAGACGCCGCCCTTCGCGTCCACCTCCACCGGCGGGAGTGCCCGCGGCTCGGGACCGTCGTGAACGACCGAGACGGCGACCTCGGTACCGGCCACGAAGCGCTCGGCGAGCACGGTGTCGGCGTAGGCCAGGCAGCTGACCATGGCGGCGGGCAGATCCTCCGCGGTCCCCACCACCTGCGCCCCGAGGGCGGACCCGCCCTGGTCGGGCTTCAGCATCAGCGGGAGGCCGAGGCGTTCGACCATCGCGTCGAGCACCCTCCGTGCCCCGAGTTCACGGAAGGTCGCGTGCGGCAGCGCGACCCAGTCGGGCGTGTCCAGCCCGGCACGGGCGAGTTCGGCCTTGGCCGTCGGCTTGTCCCAGGCCCGTCGGCACGCGGGTGCCGCCGTTCCCACGAACGGCACCCCCAGCAACTCCAGGACGGCCTGGATCGCGCCGTTCTCCCCCTCGCCGCCGTGCAACGCGATCGCGACCGCGTCGGGTGGGTCGGCGCGCAGGTGCTCGATCAGGGCGGCGTCGGCGTCCCACTCGCGGACCGTGACACCCACGGCCCGAAGCGCGCCCGCCAGCCGGCGGCCCGACCGAAGGGAGACCTCGCGTTCATGGGACAGCCCACCGGCCAGGACCGCTACGGTTCGTTCGCTCACCGGGGCATTCTGCGTCATGCCCGGGCGCAGGGTCAGGCGGTGTCCGGAGAGGGAGTCTGCGGACCCCGCCCGACCGCGGGCGGCGGTGATGCCGACCGGACGGGCGAACCGAACGTGCGCATCACGTCGAGCTCGGCCTCGAGCACCGCTGCCAGCCGCCGGACGCCCTCGGTGATGCGCTCGGGCGTCGGATAGCAGTAGGACAGCCGTAACTGCCGACTGCCGAGCCCGTCGGCGTAGAAGCCGGTGCCCGAGGCGTAGGCGACGCGCGCGGTGACCGCACGCGGGAGCATCGCCTTGGTGTCCACACCCTCCGGAACGGTCAGCCAGACGTAGAAGCCGCCGTCCGGGACGTTCCAGCTGCAGCCTTCGGGGAGGTACGTCTCCAGCGCCGAGAGCAGGGCGTCCCGGCGGTCGCGGTAGACCTCGGTGAAGGTCTTGATCTGGCTGCGCCAGTCGTGGCCCTCCAGGTACCGCGACACCAGCATCTGGTTGAAGCTCGGGGGGCACAGCGTGGCCGACTCCGCGGCCAGCACGAGACGATCGCGCACTGCCGGCGGCACCAACGCCCAGCCCACCCGGAGTCCCGACGCGAACGTCTTGGAGAACGAACCGAGGTACACGACCCCCGGATCCATCGACCGCAGTGCCGGGTAGACGCGACCGGAGAAGCCGAGCAGGCCGTACGGGTTGTCCTCGATAACCGCGACCCCGTACTCCGCGCAGATCTCGAGCACCTCCGACCGCCGCTCGACGGCGAGGGTCACGCCGGCAGGGTTGTGGAAGTTCGGGATCGTGTAGAGGAACTTGGGCGTGATCCCCTGGGCACCGAGCGTGCGCAATGCATCGCGCAGTGCCTCCGGTATCAGGCCGTCTGCGTCCATCGCGACATGCACGACGCGGGCCTGATAAGCGGCGAAGCTGCCCAGCGCGCCGACGTAGGACGGGCCCTCCGCCAGGACGACGTCACCCGGATCGCAGTAGATCCGGGTGACGAGGTCGAGCGCCATCTGGGAGCCCACCGTGACGACCACGTCGTTCGGATCGGCGTTGACGCCCTCCAGGCGCATGACCTCGCAGATCTGCTCCCGCAGCGCCGGGACGCCCTGAGCGGAGCCGTACTGCAGCGCAACCTGACCTTCCCGCGCCACGAGATCGGCCACCTCGACCGACAGCGCGTCGAGCGGGAGCGCCGCGAGGTTGGGCATGCCGCCGGCCAGAGAGACGACCTCGGGCCGGCTCGCGACGGCGAACAGGGCCCGGATCTCCGACGCGGTCATCCCGGCCGTACGTGCCGCGAACCGCTCGGCCGGGGGCACCGCCGGGTGCGCTCCCCCGCCCGGGACGGGCAGACGGCGTTCGGGATCTGCAGCGCTCGGGACTGGCACGGACGGACCCTCCCCGGGCTCGCGACGATGGACGGATGACAACCGGTGCGGATGAGTGTAACCAGGACGGGGGACGGTCCTGCCCTTCGGCGAAGCTGAGACGCCGGTCGCAGCAGACGGGGTGTCGGGACGGTCCTGTATCGATCTAAGCTCGGGTGTCGGCGCAAGAGGCGGCGGCGTACGACACCACATTCGGCGCCGGAGGTTCGCCTTGTCCTGGCACGTGGCGAGCATCACTCTGGACAATCTGGACGAACTGCCCAAGCGGTGTCGCAGCTGCGTGTTCTGGGAGCTGTCCGACCACCTCGGCAAGCAAGCGGCCGAGTTCGCCTCGACCGACCTCGAGAAGGAGGCCTGGGTCTCCGGCGTCCTGCTCGAGTGGGGCTCCTGCGGCAAGATCGTGCACGTGCGCGGCGTACCGGCCGGTTACGTGATGTACGCCCCGCCGTCGGCGGTACCGAGGGCGTCGGAGATGCCGACCGGTCCGGTGAGTGCCGACGCCGTCCTGCTCACCACGATGCAGGTGATGCCCGAGTTCGCCGGCGAGGGTCTGGGTCGGATGCTCGCTCAGGCCGTCGTGAAAGATCTCACCCGGCGCGGGGTGAAGGCCATCGAGGTCTTCGGTGACGCCCGGCCGGGCACCGAGCCGAGTTGTGTGATCCCCGCTGAGTTCCTGCGCGGGGTGGGCTTCAAGACCGTCCGGCCGCACCCCCGGTGGCCGCGGTTGCGGATGGAGCTGCGCGCGGCGATGACGTGGAAGGAAGACGTCGAGGCGGCGCTCGAGCAGATCCTCGGTTCGGTGACGATCCCCATGCAGCCCGCAGCCCCGGTGCGGCCGCAGGTGCCGGCCCGCACATCCGTCTGATCTTCAGGAAATCGCTGCTCTGTGACGATCTGGGGGCGCCCTGTAATCGCCGCTGCCGGCTTGACGGAAGTGACCGCGACCGAGGGGCCCGGGACGGGCCCTAAATCGCCCGTGCTTCGTTTCGGCTGATTTCTCGGGCCAATACGTCCGAAAAGGTGAACGTGCCGGTCGGCTGGTCGTCCTGCCCGAGCAGGTACAGGCGCTTGACCCCGACGAGGATGCCCTCGGCCACGATGTCGCGGAAGGCCGGATCGAGCAGCTTGCGCCGGTCGCCGAGGTGGGTGAGGTAGCCGACCTCGACACGGACGGTCGGCATCCGGGTCAGTCGCAGGAGCTCCCACGTCCGCGGTTGGGTTCCGCAGTCGAGCATCGACGTGCGGATGAGCAGCTCCCGCTGGATCAGGCCGGCCAGCGCCTCACCGACGGTGGAGGTCGCACCGGAACCGTTCCCGAAGTGGAACGTGGCCAGTCCCTGGGCCTGCATGCTGTGGTTCGCGTCGGTGTGCAACGACAGCACGAGGTCGGCCCCGGTGGTGTTCGCGAAGGCCGCGCGCTCCGCCTCGGGCGGGCACGAATCCTCACGGCGGGAGAGCAGCGCCTCCATGCCGGTGGCCGACATGCGACCCACGAGTCGGCGGGCCAGGTCCCACATCAGGTCGGCCTCGGTGACCCCGGCGACCGTCACACCGCGATCGGTGCCACCGTGACCAGGATCGATGACGATGCGCTTGCCGCGCATCCGCGGCCCGGCGCGACGCAGCAGCTCCTGCTCGCGGAGCAGGCCCGGGCGGCCCCCGGTCACCTTCCGGCCGAGCTGACGCAGCGCGCGCAGGGTCTGCGGGCCGCACACCCCGTCGGGAACGAGCCCGTAGTCGCGCTGGAAACCGCGCAGGCCCTGCTCGGTCTGCTCGTCGAAGACACCACCCGGGCGGCCCACGTCGTAGCCGAGTTCGAGCAGCCGTTCCTGCAGAGTCACCACGTCGTCGCCGCTCATCGGCGAGGAGATCATGAGGGCGAGCATCCGGTCGCCGAGGGTCCAGCCTGCCTCGCGCAGCGCGCGGTAGGTGGCGGGTCCGACGATCCCGTCGGTGATGAGCCCGCGGCGTTGCTGGAACGCGCGGACGGCGTGCTCGACATCGAGGTCGTAATGGGCCTCGGTGGCGGTGCCGGGGCGGGCATCAGAGTTGCTGCCCTCTTTGGGCAGCAGGCCGAACCCGCGCAGCATCGCCCGGATCTCGACGACCCCCGGACCGCTGTCCCCGCGGCGGAGCAGATGCATGCACTCCTCGCTCGATCTTCGTGCCGCGCGAGCGGCTCCGTCGTCCCCTGGCGTTGTCGCCGAGTTTCCGGCATCGGCCGTCGACCATTGTGCCCTGCCGTTCCCCGACCGGGGGACAGCGGGGCGTAAACGGGCGTGTCCCGGTCGTGATCGACCGGGACACGTGTCCGTTATGACCGGCCCGAGCGGGCCCGCCGGATCAGCCGAGGTAGTCGGCCAGGTCCGAGAGCAGCGCGGCCTTCGGCTTGGCGCCGACGATCTGCTTCACCGGCTTGCCGTCCTGGAACAGGATCATCGTCGGGATGGACATGACCTGGTAGTCCCGGGCGGTCGCCGGGTTCGCGTCGATGTCGATCTTCGCCACGGTCAGCTTGTCGGCGTTCTCGCCGGCGATCTCGTCGAGCACCGGGGCGACCATCTTGCAGGGCCCGCACCACGTCGCCCAGAAGTCGACCAGCACGGTCTTCTCGCTCTTCAGGACGTCGGCCTCGAACGAGTCGTCGGTGACGTCCACGGTGTTCTTGCCCATCAGAGCACTCCCTTTCCCAAAGATGGTCGAGCCGATCGTCTTCGCGCGATCGGGTGAAGTGTGTGGTGACCGGTCAACTGGTCGCGGGCACGGCCTCGGTGGCGGGACCGTAGCCACCGCCGGCCTCCTCCGCCGGGATCGGCCGGGCGGCGAGCCAGCGCTCGGCGTCGATCGCCCCGGCACATCCGGAGCCGGCGGCGGTCACGGCCTGCCGGTAGGTGTGGTCGACCAGGTCGCCCACCGCGAACACTCCGGGAACCGAGGTCCGGGTGCTCGGCGACTCGACCTTGACGTAACCGTTCTCGTCGGTGTCGACGATGCCGCGGACCAGTTCGTTGTTCGGGTCGTGCCCGATCGCGACGAACATGCCGGTGACGTCGAGGTCGGACTGCTCGCCGGTCTGGGTGTCACGGACCGTCAGCCCGGAGACGCTGCCGTCCCCGCGCACCTCGGTGACCTCGGCGTTGGTCTTCCACTTCATCTTCGGGTCGTTCCTGGCCCGTTCGAGCATGATCTTCGACGCCCGGAACTCGTCGCGCCGGTGGACGATCGTGACCGACTTCGCGAACCGGGTCAGGAAGGTGGCCTCCTCCATCGCGGAGTCCCCGCCGCCGACGACCGCGATGTCCTGGTCGCGGAAGAAGAACCCGTCACAGGTGGCGCACGAGCTCACCCCGCGGCCCAGCAGCGCCTGCTCCCCCGGGACCTGCAGGTAGCGCGGCGAGGCGCCCATGGCCAGGATGACCGCGCGGGAGCGGTGGGTGACCCCGTTGGCGGTGACCTCCTTGACGTCACCGAGCAGTGAGACCGACTCGACGTCCTCGGTCCGCAGGTCGGCACCGAAGCGCTTGGCCTGCAGGCGCATCTGCTCCATGAGTTCCGGGCCCATGATCCCCTCGGCGAAGCCGGGGTAGTTCTCGACCTCGGTGGTCGTCATGAGCGCGCCGCCGAACTGGGTCCCCTCGAAGACGAGGGGGGCGAGCTGGGCACGTGCGGCATAGATGGCCGCCGTGTATCCGGCTGGGCCGGATCCGATGATGATCAGCTCGTGCACCGTGTCGGTGGTCACCGCTGGCCTTCCTTCCTCGCCGTCGTGGCTGCTGGGCGGCCGGACCGGGCCCGCCACTCGGACCGGTCAACACGATCCTAGGAGCGGGCATTCCGCCGCTCACCGACGGTGTGAGCGACGGTGAACGAGGTCACCGTGGCACGAGTTCGTCGGTGAGCAGGATGCCGCCGTCCGGCCCGCAGTCCGGGTCGACCACGATCAGCCGGAACGTTCCCAGGATGCCTGTCGGCAGTACGAGCAGCACACCGGGGCGTCCGTCGAGCAGGACCCGGCGCCCACCGAGCACGGTTCCCTCCGGCGCCGGGACGGCGATCTCGCGCAGGCAGCCGGCCCGCCGTGCGGGGTCGGCGAGATCCCCGAGGTCAGCGGCCCCGATCGCCGATGCGCCCGCTGCGGCGAGTTCACCGGTGCGCAGAGCGAGCACCGGGGAGTGCGATCCGACGCCCGGAGCGTGTGCCAGCAGGGCGCCGGCGCCGATGACCGCCGACAGCGCTGCCGCGGCGGCCAGGACGGCGCGCCGGCCCGGGACCCGCCGGCCCGGGCGACTCCGGCCGGCGTGCGGACCGGCGTCGCCGCCTTGCCCTGCGCCGCGCGGCTCCGGCCCGCGGGGGGCCATGGTGGGAGGTCCGGGGATGCCGGCGGGGCCATCCGAACCACCGCCCGGCTCCCGGGTGCGGCCGTGGCTCCTCGCCGAGACGCCGTTCGTGTGTCCCGGGCCCCGGCGGCTTCGCCCCGGGTCCGCGTTCCGATGAGCGCCGGCCGGGTCCGGACGGCTTCGCCGGGTGTCCGGGTCGCCATGGGCGTTCCCCGGGTCCGGACGGCTCCGCCCGCCGTCGACCCGGTCGAGCGCCGCCCGGATGCCGGCCACCACGTCGGCCGGCATCCGCTCCGTCGGCTGGGCGGCCAGTTCGGCGCGGGTGGCCGCCAGAGCGTCCAGCACCGTCTGTACGGCCGGGTCGGCGGCTGCTGCGGCCCGCACCGCCGCGGCATCGTGGGCATCGAGCAGGCCGGCGTCCAGGGCGGCGAGGCGGGCCACGTCGGGGCCGTCGGGGTCGGTCACGCCCCCACCTCCCGCAGGTGCCCGAGCAGGACCGCGAGCCGGGCGCGCCCCCGGGCGCAGCGGCTCTTCACCGTTCCCGGTGCGACCTGCAGGATCGCGGCGACCTCGGCCACGGGGTAACCCTGCACGTCGACGAGCACGACCGCCACCCGCTGCTCGATCGGCAGCAGCGCGAGGGCGTCGCCGACCGCGAGCCGGGTCGTCAGTTCGTGCACCGGATCCGGCCCGCGGGCCGGCACGTCCCGTTCAGGCCACGGCACCGTGGGCCGAACCCGTTCACGCCGGATCCGGTCGATGCACACGTTCACCACGATGCGGTGCAGCCATGCGCTGACCGAGGCCTCACCGCGGTAGCCGTCGATCCGCCGGTAGGCCGACACCAGCGCCTCCTGCACGGCATCGGCTGCGTCCTCGCGGTGTCGCAGGGTCCGCAGCGCGACCGCCCACAGCCGGTCACCGTGCCGGCGGACGAGCTCGTCGAAGGCCGTCCGGTCACCGTCCCGGTGCGCGGCCACCAGCTCGGGATCGGAGCGGGCGGTCGCGGACACGCCCGGAGACTAGGTCGGGCGGGCCCTTCCCCGAGGCCGTTCAGGGGAAGTCGCCGACTCCGGGTGGCTCAGTCGCCCGCTCGCTGGAAGCCGACCTCGTTGATCTCGGTGGCGTTCTCCGACCCGCCGCCGCCGAGCTTCGTGATCCAGATCAGCACGTGCTGGACCGGCTGGCTCTGAGCCAACGAGATGCGGGTGTCGCCCGGCTCAAGGGTGGCCTCGGTGATCGCCACGGTCTCGTCGAACTCGGCGTCGGCCGTCGGTGCGGAGCGGATCTGCACGACCGTGCCGCCGCTGGGCGAGTCGATGGTGAGGCTGGACAGCTGCACGGCGGAGGCGAAAGACACCATGATCCCGACCCCGGGCTTGAGGGCCGGGAACGGCTGCTTGTAGACGAACGTCCGCCAGCTCGTCGACGGGTTGCCGTCGATGATGCGGGAGATCCGCCCCGCGTTGTCCTTGTCGCCGGTGTTGTCGTACACCTCGATGCCCGCGACCGAGGCCGCGGTCGACCCCCCCGCGGGTGGCGCCGGTCGGGCCGGGGCCGGCGGGGAGCCGGGCGGAGCCGCCGCACTGTCGACGACGATGGCCGGCCCGGCGGAGTTCCCGAACAGCGAGCCGAGCTGGATCCCCAGGTAGCCGAACACCACGAGCATCCCCGCGCCCAGCACGGAGAGCCCGATGGCGAGCTTGCGCTTGCGTTCGGGGTCGGTGGGGCGCACGACCCGGGCGTCGTCCTGCCAGACGTCCCCCGGGGCGGATGGGACGCCGTCGTGGACCGGGGGGAACAGCGCTGCCCGGTCGTCCTCGGCCACGACCTCACTGATCAGCTTGTGGACCGCGGCGGCGGTGTGCACCCGGCCCGGTGCGTCGTCGTCGCCGAGGGTTCCGGCGGTCAACGCATCCAGCTCGACCGGCACACCGGGGCGCAGCGTGGACGGCGCCGGCGGTGCCCCCCCGTCGCCGCGGACGACCGCGCCGAGCCCGGCGAGGGCGGCGTCGGCCCCGGACAGCGGCCAGCGCGAGGTCAGCAGGGCGTAGAGAACCGCGCCGAGTCCGCGGACGTCGTCGGCCGGGCGCAGGTCGGGCCGCGGCAGGACGAAGGCGAGCTGGGCGCGCCCGTCCGGGGTGATCCGGATGCGCTGCGGGTGATCACAGCCCAGCACGAGACCGTGCCGGTGCGCTTCCTCCGCGGCGGCGGCCAGCGGCTCGACCATGCGGGCCGCGGTCAACGGCTTGATCAGACCGCTCGCGACGGTCTCTCCCAGGCTGCGGCCGGGCACCCATTCGGCGACGGCGGCGCCGAGAACATCGGTGGGTACCCCGGGGGACCCGGCCGCCAGGACGTCGAGCAGACGGGCACAGCCCCGGTGTTCGAAACATCCGGTGCGCAGCGCCCGGACGATCATCTCCCCCGCGCGGATCGTGCCGTCGGGGTCGTCGGAGGCAGGGTCGGCCTCGAGCCGGCGCAGCACGGTGATGGCGACGTCGCGCCGCAGGATCGTGTCCTCGGCCCGCCAGAACTCGGCACCCGCGCCGAGGTCGGAGCCGACGCGGGTGTGCAGGCGGTACCGGTCGGCGAGCATGGAACCGCCGGTGGTGCCGCCCGCCGCCGGGGACGGTTCGGAGCGTGGGGCGCGACAGGTCGGGACGTCGGCCGGGCGGGTCTGCTCGGGCACCTGTGCGGTGCCGGCCCCGCCCGAGTTGTGCGTCGGTGCGGGCCGCTGTTCAGTCTGCCCGCTCACCGCGCTGACCTCCCCCTCCACAGCCGCCCGGATCCAGCCCCCGGGTCGCAGCCTACGTCAGTCCGGTGTCACGCGACGAGGTTTGCGGCCCCGGGCGAGCCCGGCGAGTCGGCGCACGATCGGGTCGAGCTCGCGGACCCGCAGCAGCCGCAGGGCCAGCAGCGTCGTGGGCAGCATCACCAGCAGCGCGACGACCAGCGTGGTCCACGCACGTGGCACCGGCGACCACTCGGCCAGCGGTCCCAGACCGAGCAGGGCGACGACGCCGACCGCGAGCAGCGCCGACGCCGCGGCGGCCAGGGTGGTCGTGCCGATCGTGAGCAGGATCTCCTTCGCGCGCAGCGCTCCGAGCCGGCGCGCGAGCAGGATCTGGCCCAGCACAGCACCGAACACGAACGACGCCGCGTTCGCCGCGGCCAGCCCGAGCACCACGTTCTCCGGGGCCAGCAGCAGCGGGCAGATCAGCAGCATCGGCACCTTGACCGCGACGATGAACAGCTGGATCAGCGTGGGGGTTCGACTGTCGGTGAGCGCGTAGAACACCCGCAACTGCAGCATCACCACCGCGAACGGCAGCAGCCCGAACGCGGATGCGGCCAGCGTGGCACCGAGCCGCGCCGCGCCGCCGCCCGTGTCGCCCGCCCCGAGGGAGAACAGCGCGATCCCGACCGAGGTCCCGAAGGCGGTGAGCAGCGCCGAGATGGGGATGAGGAAGACGGCGGAGAGCCGGCTGCCGAGTGACAGGTCGGCCACGACGTCGTCGACCCGGCCCTCGGCCGCTGCCCGGCTCATCCTCGGCATCAGCGCGGTCAGCAGCGACACGCCGAGCACGCCGTAGGGGACCTGGAGCAGCAGCCAGGCGGTCGTGTAGATCGCGACCGCGGCGCCGTCGGCGGACGATGCCACCCGGGTGGTGACGATGTAACCGGCCTGGCCGATCAGGACGTAGGCGACCACCCACAGCGCGAGCCCGCCGGCCGCCGTGAGTCGCGGGTCCCAGCCCCACACGGGGCGGTAGTGGAAGCCGATCCGGCGCATCGACGGCAGTAGGACGGCCGCCTGCGCCACGATCCCGAGCGTGGTCCCGATCCCGAGCACGAGCAGCTTGGCGTCGCCCATCCGGACCGGGTCCAGGCTGATCTCACCCGGCACCAGCATGTAGACCCCGAGCACGGCGAGGACCACGACGTTGTTGAGCACCGGTGCCCAGGCGAACGGGCCGAAGACCCCCTTGCTGTTGAGGACCGCGCCGAGCAGCGCGCCCATGCCGTAGAAGAAGATCTGCGGCAGCAGCAGGTACGCGAACGCCGTGGCCAGCTCGGGGTTGGCCGTGGTGGTGGTCTGCCCGCCCAGGTAGAGCCGGGTCAGCAGCGGTGCGGCGAGCATCGCGACAGCGGTGGCCAGCAGCAACACGACACCCGCCACGGTGAGCAGCAGCCGGGTGTACCGGTCGCCCCCGTCGGCGTCCTCGGTCTGGGCCCGGACCAGCAGCGGGATCATCACGCTGGTCAGCACCCCGCCGAGCAGCAGCTCGTAGACGATGTTCGGCAGCGTGTTCGCGACCGTGTAGGAGCTGTTGACGATGCCCAGCGACAGCACCGCCACGAGCAGCAGCGTCCGCAGGAAACCGGTGACCCGGCTGACCAGGCTGGCCAGCGCGATCAGGCTGCTGGACCGACCCAGCGACGGAGGCGGCGGGGCGCCCTGATCGGTCAACCGCGGGAACTCCACGGTCAAGGCATCGATCGGCTGGGTCGGGCGGTTCATGGATGCCGGGTCGGGACCCGGGGC
>NZ_JAAXKZ010000001.1 GCF_012911875.1 Pseudonocardia bannensis
GCCCGACGACGGTGTCCCGCTGCCGGCTGCGGTTGGGCGGCGGCGCGGCGGCCGCGTCGCCGTGCTCGCACCGAACCCGCCACTGCACGCCGAGCACCGCGCGCAGCGCCTCGGTGATCACCTCGGTGTTGCGCTGGTCGGACAGCCGTCGTGCAAGGGGGGCGGACCCGATGGTGAGCAGCAGCGTGTCGCCGTCCACCGAGCGGACCGTCGCGTTGACGAGCAACGCCTCCGTGCTCCGGCTGCGCTGTCTGGCCGCAGCGAGGATCTCCGACCAGACCCGGCGGACGGCGGCCGCATCGAGGCCGCTGGGCACGGCGGCTCGCGCGGGCTCCGCAGGAGCAGCGGGCTCGGCAGGCGGATGAGCAGCGGGCTCCGGAACGGCAGCGGGCCTGGACGCGGCGGGGGCCGGCACAGCCGGTGTACCGCGGCCCGCGTCGGCGCCCGGCGGTTCAGCCGGACCGCCCCGGTCGCCGTCGGAGGGCGAGCGGCGCCCGGGCGGATCCCGCCCTTCGTCGGCCTGGTCACCGGGCGGGCGGCCCGGTGGCGCCGGGGCCCGGCCGGCGCCCGGTGGATCGGGCATGCCGGACGTGGCCTCACTCGCCGGGACCCGGCTGTCGGCCTCGGCGGCGGACAGGTCGGCGGGACGGCCCCCGGCAGCCTGCGGCACCGGGGCGGCGGGCGCCTCGGTCGCCGGGGCGGCCGGTGCCGGGGCAGGCGCCGGTGCGGCCGAGGGCGACTGTGCTGAGCCGCCCGGTGCCACCGTGGGCTGCGCACCGGTCGTCTCCGCGGCCGGCCGCGCGGTCGGCCGGACGAAGGTGCGCCGGCCGGGGGGCGGAGCGTCCGCGGAGGGGGCTGCCGGCGCGCCCTCGGGCCCGGGTTCCGGCGCGATCGAGATCCGCCGCTCCATCCGCTCCAGCCGCTCCAGCAGCGCGCTGTCGCCGGTCGACGCCGCGGGCAGGAGCATCCGGGCACACAGCAGCTCCAGCAGCAGCCGGGGCGCCGTCGCGCCGCGCATCTCGGTCAGCCCGTTGTGCAGGATCTCGCCGTAGCGGGCCAGCGTGGCCGGGCCGAGGTGCGCGGCCTGTTCGGCCATCCGGGCCAGCTCGTCGTCGCTGGTGTCGACCAGACCGCGAGCGGCCGCCTCCGGTACGGCCTGGAGCAGGGTCAGGTCGCGCAGCCGCTGCAGCAGGTCGGCGGCGAACCGACGCGGATCGTGGCCCGCTTCGACCAGGCGGTCGACCGTCTCGTAGACCGCGCCCCCGTCTCCGGCCGCCAGCGCGTCGACCACGTCGTCGATCAGCGCGACGTCGGTCACCCCGAGCAGCGCGACCGCCCGCTCGTAGGTCGCACCCTCCGGCCCGGCACCGGCGAGCAACTGGTCGAGCACCGACAACGTGTCGCGCGCCGAGCCACCGCCGGCGCGGATGACCAGCGGGTACACCGCGGGCGCGACGACAGCGCCCTCCTCGGCACAGATCCGCTCCAGCAATGTGCGCAGCGTTCCCGGGGGGATCAGCCGGAAGGGGTAGTGGTGGGTGCGCGAGCGGATCGTCGGCAGCACCTTGTCGGGCTCGGTCGTCGCGAAGACGAAGACCAGGTGGTCCGGGGGCTCCTCGACGATCTTCAGCAGGGCGTTGAAGCCCTGCGTGGTCACCATGTGCGCCTCGTCGACGATGAACACCCGGTAGCGCGACTCGGCGGGCGCGTAGAACGCCCGGTCACGCAGTTCGCGCGCGTCGTCGACGCCGCCGTGCGAGGCGGCGTCGAGCTCGACGACGTCGATCGAGCCGGGGCCCTCCGGGGCCAGGGCCACGCACGAGGGGCAGACACCGCAGGGGTCGGGCGTCGGGCCGAGCTCGCAGTTCAGGGAGCGGGCCAGGATCCGGGCCGAGGACGTCTTGCCGCAGCCACGGGGCCCGGAGAACAGGTACGCGTGGTTGATCCGGCCCGCGGACAGCGCTGTGGCGAGGGGTTCGGTGACGTGCTCCTGGCCCACCACCTCGGCGAACGTCGCCGGACGGTATTTCCGGTAGAGAGCCAGCGCCACGGGCGCGAGGCTACCGACCCGGACCGACGGCCCGCCGCTCGGGACGCAGACCCGGAAACATGAGGGGACCCCGCGCACCCGCCAGAGCCCGTTGACCCTTGCTGCCTTCCGGCCCTGGGGGAGTTCACAGGATGGACGCCGCGCGGGGTCCGTCGTCGAGTGTACCCGCTCCCGTGGGACCGGCCCGTCGAGGGCGGCCGGAACGGGGAGGCTATGCTCGCTCGCGGAGGATTCGCCTAGTGGCCTAGGGCGCACGCTTGGAAAGCGTGTTGGGAGCAATCCCTCGGGGGTTCGAATCCCCCATCCTCCGCCAGAGACGGTTCGAGAACCCCCGGCGCACCCGTGCGTGGGGGTTCTCGCCGTTCCGGGGACCGTGGAACCGGACCTCGATCCTGGCCCGCAGCAGCGCGCGCGTCGTACAGTGGATGCCACGGTTGAGCACCCAGCCGGCGACGTGGCTGGCCCGGGATCCACGCGCCCGGAGTCAGGTATCGACCACCGAGGCGGCCGGTGCCGGCCTGCGACCTCCAGGTTCCGCGCGTGGCTGCAGCCGGTTGGGCGTGGCTGCTCGGGAGCTTGTGCCGAATCGGGAGAGCCCGCATGGTCGACGAGCAGTCGCTGGCCCCACATCGATCGTCAACCACCGCCGGGCAGCCGGCCGATGCCCGGTCCGCGATTCGGCCCGGCGCCCACGCGGGATGGGGTCACCGGGCTCGAAGCGGCCCGATGCAGGTGCGCCTGGTCCGCCAGCCGGGCGGCGCGATGGTCGTGCGCGTCGCCGGGGAGGTCGACCAGCAGGCCGCGCCGGCATTGCAGGAGTACGTGGTCGAGCTGTTGTGCCTGTGCTACGACCCGATCGTCCTCGATCTCACCACGGTGCGGTTCCTCGACCCGGCGGCGATCACCGCCCTGATCACGGCGACGCGCGACGCCCGCCGGGCCGGCGCCACCCTGTGTGTAGTGGCCGACCACCGGGCGGTGCTGGACCCGTTGCGGCGCCTGGGAGCAACCTCCGCTCTGCACGTGTGCCCCAGCGTCGCGGCCGCCCTCGCGGCAGCGGTGCCGTCGGGCGGATCGGAGCGGCCGCCACCCGGCGAGGCCGGCGCTCCTGGATCACCGCTGCCGTCCCCGTCTCGAACGGCACACGATCCGGTGCCCGTCCGCCCCGGCCACCTGCACGGACACTCGCAGGGGCGCCGGACCTGACTAACATCGCCGCATGCAGGAGTCGGGCGGTCCGGTCGTGGACGCGCACGTCCATCTCGTGGACTTCCTGCAGCGCCCGGTCGAGGCCGGCGAGCTGGTCACCGCGATGCGCGCGGCCGGGGTGGACCGGGCGGTGGTCTTCGGGCTGCCGGTGAAGAAGAAGTGGGCGATGAGCGAGCCCCGGCGTCCGCACTACTACCTCGACGGCAACGACTCCTGTCACTACTTCGGGCTCACCGATCAGCTCGTCGCCGACGTCTATCGCGCCCTGGACCCGGAACTGCAGGCGCGCGTCGCCCCGACCGTGTGCGGCTTCGACCCGACCGACCAGCTGGCCGTCGAGCATCTGGAGTGGGCGTGGTCGCGCTACCCGTTCTGGCGCGGGATCGGCGAGGTGCTGCTGCGTCACGACGACCTGACCAACCTCACGGCCGGCGAGCAGCCCTCGGCCTCGCACCCCGCGCTGGACCCGGTGTTCGACTTCGCCCGCGCCCGGGGCTGCCCCCTCGCACTGCATCACGACAGCAGCTCGGCGGGCCGCGCGGGCGACCACGAGTACGTCCCGCAACTGGACATGATGCTGCGCCGCCATCCCCGGACCACCGTCGTGTGGTGCCATGCCGGTGTCGCCCGCCGCATCGAGCCCCGCCGCCAAACCGATGTGGTCGCCGACCTGCTCGCCGCCCACGACAATCTGCACATCGACATCTCCTGGTCCCTGGTCGACCGCATCCTCGGCGAGGACGGCACGCCCAGCGAGGACTGGACGGCACTCATCGGACGCCACCCGGACCGCTTCGTCGTCGGCAGCGACAACGTCGGCCGTCCCGACGGCCTGCCCGGCCAGATCAAGAACCTGCGGCCGTTGCTGGACGCGCTGCCGGCCGGGGACCGCAGGCTGGTCGCCGTCGACAACGCCACCCGGCTCTGGTTCGGCTAGAACCCCGGCTCCCGTGTCACGCGGCCCGGGTCGATGTGCCGGGGTTCGTCCGGGTCACGTCCCCGGTCCGCTGCGAGCCGGCGCCGGGCGCGGTGCGGGTACATCCGGGTCGCTCCGCTCCGCCCGGCGGCGTTGCATCCAGGGCACCAGCCCCCACAGCGTGGCGAACAGGACGAAGGCGCACGCTGCGGCGACGGCACCGGCGGGGGGACCCAGGACCGCATCGAAGATCAGCAGGATGACTCCGGTCACCGCGAGCCCGAGCAGGCTCAACCCGGCCACCGCGAACCGATGGCCCGCCGCGACCATCGATCGGCGGGCGTGCTGGCGGAACAGCACTCGGTGCAGGCTGACCGGGGCGATGATCAGAGCCGTCGCGGCGACGGCCAACCCGACGGTCACCAGGTAGACGTCGCGCTGGAAGTCCGGCAGCTCGGTGAACCGCTGCTGGAAGGGCAGGATGAGCAGGAACCCGGTCAGCAGCTGGCCACCGGTCTGCACGACTCGCAGCTCCTGCAGTAGATCGGCCCAGTTGCGGTCGAGGCGTTCGGTCTCGGTCTCGTGGCGCGCGCTGCGGTTCCACTCCGCGTCCCGCTCCGGATGACCCGTGTCACCCATGACATCCTCCGCGACCTCGCGCGCTGACCGTCCTCGCGACCGTCAGCCGCTCGGGCCGCTGACCGAAGGGATGCCATTATCACCCGATCGGGGCGAGTTCGCACCGGCGCCCAACTACCGAAAGTGGGGGGCGAGGAGGTCGCGGGCCTCGTCCAGGACCTCCACCACAGGGATCTGGCCGAGGAACGACGGCCGGTGCCCGCATCCCTCGCCGGCCCGGTGCGGATGCCCGGCCGGGGTGCAGTCCACCCCGCACTCCGGACAGTGCACCGTCCAGCTCAGCAGTGGGCGATGCCGGGTCCGGGTCGCCGGAGCGGCGTTGATCGCGTTGCCGCACCAGTACAGGCCGACCGTGGCCGTCCCCACGGCACGCGCGAGGTGCAGCGGGCCGGTGTCGTTGGAGATCATGACCGCGCAGCGCTGCAGCACCGCCGCGAGTACGCCCAGACCGGTACGCCCGGTCAGGTCCAGCACCGGGACACCGGCGAGGTCCTGGATCTCCCTCGACGTCGCGGCGTCACCGGAGGCGCCGGTGAGCACCACGCTCGCCCCGTCCCGGCAGAGCTGCTCGACGACCCGGGCGAAGCGGGCGGCGGCCCAGCGGCGTCGGGGGTCGGTCGCACCGGCGTGTACGGCGACCCACGGGCCGCGGCCCGGCCGTAACAGGCCCACGGCCACGCGCCGCTCGTCCGCCGTCACGGCCAGCTCGGGGTACTCGGCGGGACCTGCGGCCCCCAGCAGGCCCACCACCTCGAGGTACCGGGCCGCCTCGGGCTGGTAGTACCGGTAGGGCACGGTCCGGTCCAGCGGTGGCGCGTCCGCCGCCCGCAGCCCCACCGCGCACCGGGCTCCGAGTTCGGCCACCAGCGGATTGGACCGGCCGCCGCCGCCGTGCAGCTGAACGGCCACGTCGAACCGCTCGGCACGCGCGACGGCCAGGAACCCGGGCAGCTCCGCGGCCGGCGGCACGTCGCCGGGCTGCCCGGCCAGCCCGGGCACGTCCGGCAGCACCCATACCCGGTCGACAGGGCCGGGCCGCCTCCCGAGGAACTCCGCGTGCCAGGGGGCGCCGAGCAGCGTCACCTCCGCCGCCGGGTAGGCCGCGCGCAGCGCCGCGAGCGCGGGCGTGGCCATCAGGTAGTCGCCGATCGCGTTGCACCGGAGCACGGCGATGCGCCGAACGCCGTCCACGGGGTCCGCGCTCATCGCCGGCCCGTGGCACGGTGTCGCATCGCCGCCGCCCGTGCTCGCACCACGCCACCCATCGACTGCCATCCACTTACCCGGCGCCCGGCGGGGTAACCGAGACCATGCGCTCGCTCCCCGGCACCGACGACCTGCTGGTGCTGCGTGCGCTCAACCTGGGTGATCTGCTGGTGGCCGTGCCGGCCCTGCGGGCGTTGCGGCGGGCCCGCCCCGACCACCACCTGGTCCTGGCCACCCGCCCCGAACTGGCGCCGGTCGCGGCGCTGACCGGCGCCGTCGACGAGCTGCTGCCCACCGACGGTCCGGCGGCGCTGCGCTGGACCCGTCCGGTGCCTCCGAAGCTCGCCGTCAATCTGCACGGCACCGGCCCGCAGAGCCACCGGGCGCTCGACGGGGTCCGCCCGGGGCAACGCATCGCGTTCCGCGGCGCCGGGTGGGACGGCCCGGAATGGAACGACGTGGCCGGCCGGCACCCGCACGAGCGGGAGCGCTGGTGCGCGTTGCTGGCCGAGTCCGGCATCCCGGCCGATCCGGCCGACCTCACGCTGCCGGCACCCCCGCCGTCCGGGTGGACGGCCACACCCCCGGTCCTGGTCCACCCCGGCGCCCGTTACGGCGCGAAGCGATGGCCCGCGGACCGGTTCGCCGCAGTCACGGCCGAGCTGGAGGGCGCCGGCCGGCCGGTGCTGCTCACCGGGTCGGCGGACGAGCGGCCGCTCGTCCGCGCGGTCGCGGCGGGCGCGGGGCTGCCGCAGCAGCGGGTGCTGGCCGGGCGGACCGACCTGGCCCGGCTCTGCGCGCTGGTCGCCGGGGCCGCACTGGTCGTCAGCGGCGACACCGGGATCGCGCACCTGGCGTCGGCGTTCGGGACGCCGTCCGTGGTGCTGTTCGGGCCCGTCGACCCGGCGCAGTGGGGCCCGCCCGGGAACGGGCCGCACCGGGTGCTGACCGACGCGGGCGCCCGGCGCGGCGACCCGTTCGCCGCCGACCCGGACCCGGCGCTCCTCTCGATCGACGTGGAGGACGTGCTGCGGGCCGCACGGGAGGTGTGCGCGATGCGCCGGTCCACATGACGGGCGCACCACCGGGTCAGCCACCCGCCGGCTCCGCCATGCCCGCCGCCGCCGCGACCAGCCGGGTCGTGGACCGTCCCGGCCGGTAGGGCACCGCGACCACCTCGCCGCCCCACGAGCGCACCAGCGGCGTCTCCAGCAGGTCGGCCGGGTCGTAGTCGCCGCCCTTGACCCACAGATCGGGCCGCAGCACGTCCAGGGCCGCCCGCGGATCGTCCTCGTCGAACACCACGACCCCGTCGACGCACTCCAGCGCGGCCAGCAGCTCCGCCCGATCGGGCGCCGGCACCACGGGACGGCCGGGGCCCTTGAGGCGGCGCACCGACGCGTCGGAGTTGAGCAGCACCAGCAGGCAGTCGCCGAGCGCGCGGGCCGCGGCCAGGGTGCGGCTGTGACCGGTGTGCAGCAGGTCGAAACACCCGCCCGAGGCCACGACGGTCCCGCCGGCCGCGCGCACCCGGTCGGCCAGCTCGCGCGCGGTGTCCAGGCCCAGCACCGCCGGCCGCGCGGCCGCGCCCGGCGCCGGCCGGTCGTCCGGCTGTCGCCATCGGTCGCCGTCCCAGCGCACGGCCCCCGCACCTCCCCGCGCCACGAACGCGGTCGCGCTCGTCACGGCGGCGTCCACCGCGTCGTCGACCGTCGAGCCGGTGGCCAGCAGCGTGGCCAGACGAGCGGCGAACGCGTCGCCCGCCCCGCACGGGTCGCCGCCGGTCACGACGGGCGCGGGCGACGCGGCACGCGCGCCGTGCCGATGGGCGACCGCGGCACCGCGCTCGCCCAGGGTGATCGCGAGCGCCCCGCAGCCCCAGCGGGCCAGCAGCGCGCCGGCCAGCGCGAACACCTCCGGGAGTGTCGCGGCCCCGCCGTCCGGGTTCGCCACGGCCGCGCGCGCCTCGCCCAGGTTCGGGGTGGCCACGGTGGCACCGGGCACCGGGGCCGGGCCGCGCGGGTGCGGGTCCCACACCACGGGCGTGCCCCGCGCCACCGCCCGGGCCACCGCCGCGCCCACCACCGGGTCGGCGCTCACCCCGTGGCCGTAGTCGGAGACCAGCAGCGCGCCGGCCCTGGCCAGCGCGGACTCCAGAGCCCCGGCCACGGTCGCGCCGAACCCCGCGCCCGGCCGTCCCTCGCCCCGGTCGGTGCGCAGCAGCGGCCGCCCACCCGCGCGCCAGCGGCACTTGACGACGGTGCCGCCCTCGGCCGGCCCGGCGACGACCTGGACTGCGCGGCCGAGCAGCTCGCGGAGCCGATCACCGGGCTCGTCCTCGGCCAGCGCGGTGACGAACGTGACCGCCGGGCCGCCGGCGGCCAGCAGCACCGCCGCGAGCCCCGCACCGCCGGGCCGCGTGGTCTCGCCGGTCACATTCAGTACGGGGGCCGGAGCGTCCGGACACAGCCGGTCACTGTGCCCGTCGACGTCGACGTCGAGCATCGCGTCGCCGACCACCACCACGGATCTCATGACGCCACCCCGGGCGACACGACGTTCCAGGCCTGCACGGAACGGTCGGGCACGGTGGTCGGCGACTCCAGGTGCACCGCACCCGAAGGCAGGATCCCGGCTCCGCCGAACCGCTCCATCACCCGCCACTGCACCAGCACGTCCTCCCCGCAGTGCGACACCGGCAGGTCCGGCCAGAAGCCGAACCCACCGACGGCGTCGAGGGCACGGCGGTCGTAGAGCACGCACCCGCCCACCCAGGCGATCTTGTAGGCCACCCACCGCTCCCCCGGCCGGACGTGCCGCTGTTCGAGGTGCACCGGGTTGGCGGCGTTGTGCAGGGTCCACCGGTTCCACGCCGCCCTGCCCGGCTCGATGCGCTCCGGCTCCGGCCGGCCCGGCCAGCGTTCGAACGGGGCCAGCTCGGCGGGCCGGTGATCGTCCAGGTAGGACAGGCCCGCCACCGCTGCACCGACGAGCCCACAGCCCAGCTCGGTGATCGCCTCGTGCAGACGGCGCACCGTCCCCGGCGCCAGCCACACGTCGTCGTCGCAGAACAGCGCGTAGCGCGCCGTCGACGCGGCCAGCAGGGCCGCCCGGTGCTCGGCCAGACCGCGCCGCGGCAGGCGCCGGGAGGTGCGGACCCGGCGCCCGGCCGCACGCAGCACCCGCAGCATCGCCTGCGCGGGCGGCGTGTCGAACGACGCCTGGCCGTCGGACTGGTCGCTGACCGCGACGTCGAACCGGTGGTCCTGCGCGGCCAGCCCGGCCAGCGTGGTGGCCAGCTCCACCGGCCGGTTCCGGGTCGGGACGAGGACCTCCAGGCTCATCGCGCGCTCCCCCCGGTCGGGGCGGTGCGGATCCGCGCCACGATCGCGCTGGTCGAGTGGTCGGACAGGTAGTCCAGCACCCGCACCTCGCCACCGAGCCGCTCCACCACCGGGGTCTCCGGGAGCATCTGCGGGGTGTAGTCGCCGCCCTTCGCATAGACCTCAGGGCGCAGCAACTCCAGCAGCTCCACCGGGCTGTCCGCTTCGAACGCGGTGACCAGGTCGACGCCGTCGAGTGCCCCGACCACCCCGGCCCGATCCTCCAGCGGGTTCACCGGGCGCTGCGGCCCCTTCAGCCGGGCCACGCTCGCGTCGCTGTTCAATGCCACGACCAGCACGTCGCCCAGCTCCCGCGCCTGCCGCAGGTAGGCCACGTGCCCCCGGTGCAGCACGTCGAAGCAGCCGTTGGTGAACACCACCCGGTGTCCCGCCCTGCGGTGCTCATCGATCACCGCGACCAGGTCACGGTGATCGAGCACCCGGCCCCGGTCGCACGCGGCGAGCCGGGCGGCCAGCGCGCCCGAGGTGCACACGGCGGTCCGCGGAAGGTCGACGACCACGTCGGCGGCGGCCTGCGCCGCGGCGAGCGCCTGCGCCGGTTCCGCGCCCGCACAGGACGCGGCGGTGTACGTGGCGACGAACGTGTCCCCCGCGCCGCAGGCCTGCACCTCGGGGGCGCGCCGGGCGGCGGCGTGCCGTCCCGGCGGCTCATCGCCGCCGGGCAACCGCACCACCCCGTCGACGTCCAGGGTCACCACCACGTCCGCGCCGCCGCCGGCCCGCACCAGATCCCGGTGCCGGGCCGTGGCCCACCGGACGCGGTCGGCGACCGGAACCGGTTCTCCGAGCAGCGCCGCGGCCTCGAGGGCGCTCGGGGTCACCACGTCCGGCCTGATCGCCGCCCACGGCCGCAGGACGTGCGCGTCCACCGCGAGCAGCGGGATCCGCGGACGCAACCGGGCCAACCGGCGGCGCACCCGGGAGGTGAGGACGCCGAGGCCGTAGTCCGCGACCACGACGGCGTCGATGCGGCCGCGGTCGCCCTCCATCCGGTGCGGTCGGCACACGGCCTCGGTCAGTGCCTCGACGAGCGCGAGCTGGGTCGGCCCCCGGGGCGGGCGGTCGGGGGTGACGTCGTAGCGGGCGATCGGCTGCCCCGCCGCGAGCAGCCGCCGTTTGGCCGGGGTGGGTCGGCCCAGCTCGATGACCGATCGCTCGGTGCGGACTCCGTGTTCGTGCAGGGTGCGGCGCAGCGCGAGGCCGTCCGGGTCGTCGCCGAAGACGGTGATCAGCTCGACGTCGACGCCGAGTGCACCGAGGGCGACGGCCAC
Organism: Pseudonocardia bannensis; assembly: GCF_012911875.1. Classification (GTDB taxonomy): domain Bacteria; phylum Actinomycetota; class Actinomycetes; order Mycobacteriales; family Pseudonocardiaceae; genus Pseudonocardia; species Pseudonocardia bannensis. The sequence continues at coordinate 10,696 of NZ_JAAXKZ010000001.1, forward strand.
GTTGGCCGCGCCACCGGCCGCGGTGGCGCTCATGGCGAGTTCCACCACCGGCACCGGGGCGTCCCGGCCGACCCGCTGCGCGGGGCCGGCGAGCCAGCCGTCGAGCAGGGCGTCGCCGATCACGACGACACGGGGGCGCCGCGACGCGATCCGGCCGGCCAGGGCGGCCGGCGCGGCGGGTACGGACGCGATCGGCGCGGGTGGGTTCATCGGTGCGGCGGGATCGTCGTCGGCGTGCGGGTCGAACTCGCTGAGCTCGGGAGCCAACGGTCCTCCTCCGGGGCGGACCCCGTGGGGGTCGTGTCATGAGGGGCGGCCAGCCGGAGCGCGGCGGTGGCCAGGCGTTCCGGCGGCAGGTCCAGGCACTCGTGGCCGTACGGGCAGGTGAGCTGCCGGCACGGCGAGCAGCGCACGGGCTCGGCGAGCAACGCTGCGGGCACCGTGCGGGGGCACATGTCGCCGTGGCGCTCGGTCCCGGCGTAGGCCACCACGACCGGGGTGCCCACCGCATCGGCGATGTGCATCCCGGCGGAGTTGTTGGTGACCGCGACGGCGGCGCGCCGCAGCAGCGCGGCGAACCCCGGCACGGTGGTCGGTGCCAGGGCCCGGACATCGGGATGCCCGGCGGTGCGCACCACCTCGGCGACCAGCGCGGCCTCACGGGTGGTCCCGGCCACCCGCACCGGCAGTCCGGCACCGGTGATCCGCGCCGCCGCGGCACCGAACCGGTCGGCCGGGTAGCGCCGGGCCGAACAGGACGCACCCGGCACCAGCAGTGCGAACGGTGCACCCGGGATCGCACCGGGGACCTGGGCGAGCAGGTGCTCCGCCAGCCGCTCGGCGCCGCCGGGCACCCGCAGGCGCAGGGCGCGCCCCCGGTCCGGGACGCCGATCGCGGCGAGCAGGTGCAGGCAGCGGTCGACCTGGTGGGTGGTGTCGGGCGGCGGGGTGACCCAGTGCGTGGCCACCGCGCCGGCGAACTCGCGGGAGTGCACCACCCGCACCCCGATTCCCGCGAGCAGGCCGAGGTGCGCGACCGGCCACGGCGACTGCGAGAACGACGTGAACACGAGCATCGCGTCGTAGCGGCGGCTGCGGATCAGCTCGAGCAGGCCCCGCTCCCGCTCCGACGCGTCCGCGGCGGGCAGGTCGCCACCCAGCTGCTGCCAGGTCGGCGAGACGGGAAGCACGTCGTCCAGCTCGGGGATCAGCGGTCGCACACCGGCCCCCGCCGGTGAGGCGAGCAGGTCCAGCCCGGCCCGCGGTAGCGCGTCCCGCAGCGCGCGGAGCGCCGGGGTGAGCATGACGACGTCACCGATGTTGTCCGCGCGCACCACGAGCACCCGCCGCAGCGCGGAGAGATTCACCGGTCCGCCCCGATCAGCACCGGGATGGCGGCCGGAGGCCGCCCGGTCGGGTGCAGCCATGCCCGGTCAGGGCCAGGACGGCTCGGTCGCCGGGCAGATCACCATCTCGCGCACCTCGCAGCCCGGGGACCGGGTCAGCGCGTAGAGCACCGCGTCGGCGACCTCCCGAGGGTCGTTGAGCTGCGCGTCCGGGCCGGGGCGGTACTGCTCGGTGCGGTCGTCGAAGAACGCCGTGTCCATCCCGCCGGGGATCAGCGTGGTGAACCCGACCTCGCCCGCGAGTTCGGCCGCGAGCGCCCGGCTCAACCCGATCACCCCGAACTTGGACGCGCAGTAGGCGCTCGCGTCGGACAGCGCGCGCAGCCCCAGCGTCGACGCGACCGTGACGACCCGGCCGCGGCTCTCCCGCAACCGGGGCAACGCGGCCCGGATGACCGCGGCGGTACCGAGTAGATTGACCTCGACGACCCGGTCCCACTCCGGCCCCGGGACCTCCGAGATGCGGCCGCAGCGATCGGTCCCGGCCGCTGTGACGACCGCGTCGAGCGTGCCCGCCCGGGCGGCCAGCTCGGCGACGGCCTGTTCGGCCGCGCGGGTGTCGGCCAGGTCCACCACGGCGGTCGGGGCGGCGGCCAGCTCCGGCCCCACCGCGTCGCGGCTGTCCACCCGGTCGACCAGCAGCGGGCGGCCACCGACGGCGGCGACCGCCGAGGCCACGGCCCGGCCCAGCCCGGAGGCGGCGCCGGTGACGAGAACGGTCCCCACGGACCTGGGCGGGCGGGGGGCGGGTGACGCGGACGGGTCGGTGCTCGCCCGCGCGGGTGCGGTCCGGGTCATGCGGTCCTCCTGGGAACTTCGAGCGCGGGATTCAGGAAGCGGTGAGCGGCGCCGACCGTTCCGGCTGGTCGGTCTGCGCGAGCGCGATCTCCATGGCGCGGCACACCATGTGCAGCGCAGCCAGGTGTGACTCCTGGACGGTGGCGGTGTCCCCCGGCAGGCAGACGGCCTCCGTGGACAGCTGGGCCAGGGGGTTGGGCCCGGGGCCGGTCAAGGCCCAGGACTCCGCCCCGCACCGGCGGGCCGCGACCGCGGCCGAGAGCAGGTTCGGGCTGCGCCCGCTGGTGGACAACAGCACGACGATGTCCCCGTGCCGGGCGTGCGCCCGGACCTGGCGGGCGTAGACGTCGGCATAGCCGTAGTCGTTGCCGAGAGCGGTGAGACTCGAGGTGTCGGCGTGCAACGCGATGGCCGACAGCGGCGCCCGCTCCCGATCGAACCGGCCCACCAGTTCGGCGGTGAGGTGCTGGGCCTCGGCGGCGCTCCCCCCGTTACCCGCGGCGAGCAGCCGGCCGCCGGCGCTGAGCCGGACCGCGAGCACCGCCCCCCAGCGGGCCAGCGTCGTGCTGGCCGCCCGCAGCGCCGGCAGCGCCGCGGCGAGCCGGTCGACGTGATCGTCGAGCACCTGGGTCGCGGGGACGGCGGGAGCGCTCGGCGGCGGGCTCACCGGCCCACCCTCGCCAGTCGCTCCGAGCGCTCGGCCCGGGCAGCGATCACCTGCTCGTACACCTCGGCCGTCGCCGCGCCGACGCGGTCCCATCCGTACCGGGCCACCGCCCGATCCCGGCCGGCGGCCCCCAGCGTCAGCTGCAGTGTCGGCTGCGCGAGGAGCTCGCACAGCGATCGGGCGAGCGCGTCGGGCCGCCGCGGCGGCACGTGCAGCCCGGTCACCTGGTGAATCACGGTGTCGGTCATCCCGCCCACCGCGCTGGCCACCACGGGCCGCCCGCAGGCCATCGCCTCCAGCGGCACCATCCCGAAGGGCTCGTACCAGGGCACGCACACGACGGCATCGGCGGAACGCAGCAGCGCCGGGACATCCGGCCGCGCGACCGCGCCGAGGAAGCGGACCCGGCCGGCCACGCCGCGGGCCCGGGCGAGCGCCTGCAACCGGCGCACGTCCGGGTCGTCGGCCATGGCCTCCCCGGCCGGTGGGCCGCCGGCGACCAGGAGCTCGGCGGCCGGGACCCGGCTCAAGGCCTCGATCACCTCGTCGACACCCTTGCGGCGCACGAGCCGGCCGATCGACACCAGCCGCCGCCGGTACCCGCGCTCGAGGACCGGCCCCTGCGGGGTGAACGTCTCGGTGTCGACCCCGCAGGGCACCACGGTGATCCGAGGGCGAGCAGCGCCCAGGCGGAACAGCTCGAACACCTCGTCGGTGCAGGTGGCGATCACCCGGTCCACCTGACGCGCGATGGCCCGCTCCGCGGCGGTCCGGCCCTCCGGGCTGGTGTCCTCGGCACCCTGGTGTCGCCGCTTGACGTGGCCCAGCGCGTGGAAGGTCTGCACCAGCGGGATCCCGAGCCGGCCGGCCGCGGCCAGCGAGGCGAGGCCGGACATCCAGAAATGGGCGTGCACGACGTCCGGGCGGTCGGCGGCCCAGGCCCGCAGCAGCCCGCGGGCGAGCTCGGGTACGTGGGGAACCAGCTCGTCCTTGGGCAGGCGGGTGGCCGGTCCGGCGGTGATGTGCCGGACGCGGATACCCGGCGCCGTCACCACCTCGGCAGGGGTCGTCGAGTCGTCCCGCCGGGTCCACACGGTCACGTCGTGGCCGGCCGCGGCCAGTGCCCGGCTCAGCTCCCTGACGTGCACGTTCTGGCCGCCCGAGTCCGGCCCACCCGGTGCGGCAAGGGGGCTCGCATGTTCCGACACCATGGCGATCCGCACACCGGTCACCTCCTCCCGTTCGCGGCGGGGATGACCCGCCGCCGTCCGTTGTCGGTACTGATCACGTGGTCCAGTACGGCGTCCCAGTCCCGCAGGAATCGGTCGAGCCCGTAGCGCCGCAGCGCGTGCGCCCGCGCCGCCGCGCCCTGTTCACGGGCCCGCCCCGGGTCCATCACGAGCTCGCGCACCGCGGCTTCCAGCCGGGCCGGGTCGGTGGAGCAGGTCCCGGTTCCCGGCGGGACCGCCTCCGGTGCCTCGGTGCTCGCCAGCGCCACCACGGGCATGCCCAGGAGCATCGCCTCGATCAGCGACAGGCCCAGCGAGGTCCAGCGCATGGGGTGCAGGTAGACCCGGCGGCGGGCCATCTCCGCGTGCATCCGGTGCTGTGGCAGGTCGCCGATGCCCCGGATCCGGTCCGGCGCTCCCAGCTCGCGGCCCAGGCCGTCGGTGCCCATGCCGAACACGTCGAGCGGGGCCGCCGCGGCCAGCCGCGGCAGCAGGTCGGTTCCGGTGATCCGGTTGCGCCGCAGCGGTTCGTTGATCGCTACCGCGGCTGCGGCCAGCTCACCGGTGTACCGCTGCCCCGGGTCGACCGCGCCGTGTTCGATCACCGCGGTGCGGGTCCGGCCGGCATCCCACATCAGGGCGTTGAAGTGCGTGACGTGCACCAGGGTCAGGTCGTGACGGTCGGCGACCGGGTGCCGGGTGGTCGCGGCATGCCCCCGCGGGGCGTTGTGCTCGAGGAACACCGCGGGAACGTCGCGGCCGGGGACCCGGCCGAGCCAGCGCGTCGCCAGCCCGACCTCCTCCGAGCGCTGCAGCACGACCACGTCGACGCCCGCGTCGGCCAGCTGCGCCGGCGCTACCTCCACGGCATCCGCCGGCCAGTCCCAGGCGGCGGGCCGGCCCCCTCCCCAGGGACCCCGCTCGGGCAGGGTCGGCAGCAGGTAACGGTGCGGCCCCTGGACGAATGCCGTCGTCCACGATCCGTGCACGTGCCAGACCAGGATGTTCACACTCGCACCCCCGCGGTCCGCAGGCTGCGCAACCGGTCCACGGCACGCACGACCTCCTCGGGACCGATCCCGCTCAGGCAGGGGTGGCCGGGCACCGGGCAGGCCCGGGCCCGGGTGTCGCGGCAGGCGGCGAACTGGTCGCCCAGGAGCACGTGCGGCACGCGGTAGGGTCGCCAGCGCACCGCCGGGACGACCGGCGCGAACAGCGAGACCACCGGCGTGCGCACGGCCGCGGCGAGATGCGCGGCCGCGGTGTTGCCGACGACGACGGCGCCGGCGCCGGCGAGCACGCCCGCGAGCTCCGGGAGGGTGGTGCGCCCGCCCAGGTCGAGCCCGTGCCGGCCGGCGACGGCGGCGGTCAGTGCACGCTCGTCGGGCCCGCCGGTGACGACGACTCGGACACCGGCGTCGGTGAGCAGCGCGGCGGTCCGGGCGTGGTGGCCAGCAGGCCAGCAGCGTGCCCCGACCGCGGCACCCGGGTGCAGCACCACGTAGGGCTCGCCGGAGTCGGCGAGTACGTGGGAGACGTCGGGCGGCGGCCGCACGGCGAGCCCGCCATCGTCGCCGATCGGGAGCCGGAACCCGGCGGCGGCGACGATCGCCAGGCCGCGCTGCACCTCCGGGAGGCCCTCGGGCAGCGTGTCCCCGGGACCGTCCCCCGGACGCAGCCGCACGTCGAGCAGCGACCCCGGGTAGTCGACGGACGCGCCGGTGACGCGGGCGAGGCCGGCCAGGCGCAGCAGCAGCGCGGTGGGCAGTGGCGACTGGTGGAACGAGGTCAGCACCACTGCCTCGTCCAGATCGCGTTCGGACAACTCGTGGACGATCCGGTCGATGTCCGCACCGTCCACCGGGGGCGGATCGCCGAGCACCCAGGGACCCGCCCACACCAGGACGTCGCGCACCCCGGGCAGCATCCGGGCGGCATCCTCCCCTGCGGGTCCACACAGGAGCGTGACGTCGGTGCCGGGGGCCGCCGCGACGGCCCGCACGGCCGGCCCCGCGAGCAGCACGTCGCCGGCCCCGTCCAACCGGACCACCAGCACGTGGCGGCTCATTCCGTCTCCAACGGCGACAGGACCGTCCCGAGCAGGTGCTGCACGGCCGACAGCAGATCGGTCCGGACCACCGGTGCGGCGGCGACCTCCTCGGGCCGGGTCACCGGGGTCGGCACGAGCACCGCGACGGCTCCCGCTGCGGCCGCGGCCTCCATGTCGGACCCGATGTCGCCGATGACGGCCACATCGGTGGGTCGCAGGCCGAGCTCGGCGGCCGCGGAAAGGATCATGCCGGGCCTCGGCTTGCGGCAGACGCAGCCGTCGCCGGGACCGTGCGGACACATTCGCCAGACGTCGAAGGGGCCGAGCAGGTCGTCGACCCTCCGGTTCACCGCGCGAGCGGTGGACTCGCTGATGATGCCGCGGGCGATACCGGACTGGTTGGTGATCACACCGACGGGCACGCCCGCCTCGCGCAGCAGGGCGACGGCATGGCCGGCGGTTGCGGCCGGGCGCACGAGGCCGGGGTCGGCGCAGTAGGGCACATCGGTGACGAGAGTGCCGTCCCGGTCGAACAGGACGGCTCCCGTCGGCCTGCTGCGAGAAGGAGTCACATTACGTGGCATCTCCGACCACCCCGCGCCTAAACCGATCCCCTGAGAACTGCTACTCGCTGTGCCCACTACTACTCTTCGTAATCATTCTGAGAGCAGTGTTACCCGTTCGGGCTAGGGCGATTCGGTGGGCGGGGACCGGCCGGCTCGCGCGCCCGCCGGCTCAGTCGGTGTCGGCGGGTGGTGTGCGCCACCGGCCGATGACGGCGGGCTCTGCGCGGGAGCGGCCTGCCGGTGACGGAGTGAACGCGAGGCTCAGTGGTCGCGCAGGGCCTTGATGAGTTCGTCCTTGTTCATGTCCGACCGGCCCTTGATCCCGACCTTCTGCGCGCGCTCGTAGAGCTCGTCCTTGGTCATGTCCTCGTACCGATTCGACGACCCGCCGCGCTGGGCCACCTTGCTGCGGCCCTCCCCTGCCGCGGCGTTGGCGATACGAGCGGCCTTCTCCTTCGATGCACCCTCCTCGCGCACCTTCTGGTAGGTCTTCTCGTCCTTGATGCTCGGGTTCGGCACGACACACCTCCGGTGAGATCGACGAAGACCCCACTGTGGCGGGTCGTTCGCTCCCGCGCACGTCGGAGCCGCCGGTCCGGCCGGTCGCCCGGCCGGGCCGGACACTGCACCCGCTGCGGGCGGGCACGGCTCCCGGTCCGCCCACGTCAGAGCCGGTAGCTACGGATCTTCGCGTAGAGCGCGGTCCGGGAGATGCCCAGCTCCTTCGCCGCGGCGGACTTGTTCCCGCCGCACTCCTGCAGCACCGCGGCGATCACCGAGGACTCGGCTCGTTCCAGCGGACTCAGCACCCGCCGCCCCGACGCCGCCCGGATCTCCGCGGGCAGCGCTTCCAGTCCCACGACACCGCCGCGCGCGCTGCGCGCCGCGTCCCGCACGACCCGGCTCAGCTCGCGGGCGTTGCCCGGCCAGTCGTAGCGGCGCAGTGCCGCCTGTGCCTGCAGGGAGAACGACAGCCGCGGGCCGTGCCCGCGCAGCTCCCGCTGGGCCAGGGCCACGATGTCGGAGGAGCGCCGCCGAAGCGGCGGGATGGTCAGCGCGGCCCCACCCAGCCGGTCGAGCAACCGGGCCGGGTCGTCGGTCCCGCCCGCATCGGACACCGTGAGCGTCACCCCGAGCGGGCCGTGCCCACCCTCGGCGAGAAACGCCCCCACCGCACGGGAGGCCTCCTCGGACAGCAGCTCGACGTGTCGCAGCACGAGCGGAACCGGTGTGTCGCCGAGATGTTCACTGAGCCGCGCCGCCCAGGCCGGGAGGCCCTCGACCGGGCAGGTGGCCGCGTCCATCACCACCGGTTCGACCCCGAACCGTCCGGCCAGCGCGGTCGCCAGCAGCGTGGCCTTTCCCGTCCCCGGTTCGCCGCGCACCACCAGCGGACCGTCGGCGACCAGGGCCGTGGCCTCGGCCAAGAGCCGTTCCCACGTGCTCGCGGCGTCCACGGACGTGGCCGGCCGCCGCTTCGGGGCCTGCGCGACCGGGCCCGTGATCGTCACCACCGCGCCGGTGGTCGTCGGGCCGTCGCGCAGCAGACGCACCCGTCCGGACAGATCCGCAGGCAGCGCGATCACCGAGTTCTCGCCGGTGATCCGGGCCGTCCGCAGCTCATCCCACAGCGCCCGGTGGTCGAGGCCGAGATCGGCCGCCGCCCGGTTGGCGATGAAGACGTCCTCCCCCACCGTGAGCACCGGACCGGTGGAGCGGCGCTGCTCTGCCAGGAAGCCCGCGAGCAAACGGCGCTCCCGGGTGCTCGCGGCGGCCAGCAGACCTCCCCTGATCTCTTCCACCAGCTTGAGCACGACCACCGACAGCAGCGGGTTGGTGTGTTCGGCCCGGCAGGTGACGTTGACGGCACCGACGGTGCGCTGGGTGACCGGGTGCCGGACCGGTGCGGCCACGCACGTGACGTCGTGAAAACGATGCACGAAATGCTCGGAACCTCGGATCACGGCGATGTCGCCGGTCTCCAGGGCGGTGCCCAGGCCGTTGGTGCCGACGAGCTCCTCGTCGAAGCAGTAGCCGGTGTCGACCCGTAGCTCGTCGAGCGCGGCCCGCAGCGCGGGCTCGGACACCCAGCGCCAGACCACGCTGCCGCGGGCGTCGGAGAGGGCCAGACACGTGTCACCGCCGGCGAGCAGCCCGGCCATGCCGGTGAGGATGGGGACCGCGACGCGGACGAAGTGGGAGTCGAGGTCGGTCTCGATGTACGGGGGCTCGACGTACTCGGGGTCCACGCCACTGAATCGCGACCGACGCCAGGACGTGAGGACCTCGCCGCGGACGTCCCGCGGCTCCTCACCGGCGTGGAACTGCTCCCAGGCGGTTCCTGCCCTCATCTGATCTCCTCGACCCGCTGCGCTGCGTGTCCCCCGACGCTCGCACGAATCGCCCCGCTCGCGCACCCCGCGTCGCCGGAGGATCTGGCTCACCGGGCCGGCGGGCGGGTCGCGCCGCCGGCCCGGTGATGGCATCAGACGCCGCCGGCGGCTCGGCGGCGGTGTGCGGGCAGCGCTGGCGGCCAGTCTGAGCCGTTCCGAACGATGGTGGGTGTACGCGATCTGGACACTCGTGCCGAATATCCACCTCCCCCGGCTAGCCTTCGGTGGGCCCGCCGTCGGGCGGCACCCCCGGACGAGGCGCGTCGTACCCGGTCCGACAAGACGACGCGGCGCGGAGGTGTCATGGCCTGGGTCTATCTCGTCGTCTCGGGTGCGCTCGAGACCGTGTGGGCGGCCTCGCTGGCCCAGTCGCGGGGGCTCTCCCGGCTGGTCCCGTCGGTCATCTTCGGCGTCGCCCTGATCGCGAGCATGGTCGGGCTCTCGCTCGCGTTGCGTTCGCTACCCGTCGGCACCGCCTACGCCGTCTGGGTCGGGATCGGCGCGGTGGGCACGGCCGCCTACGGGATGGCGGCTCTGGACGAGCCCGCGACGGTCGCGCGGCTGTTGTGCCTGCTGGCGATCGTCGCGGGCGTGGTGGGTCTGAAGGTTCTGCACTAGCCGGAGGTTCAGGACACGGTGTGACCGGCGGGCGGCGTGCGGACGACCGCGGGCACCCCGCTCCAGAGGAAATCGCGCTCGGTCACATCGACCCTGGCCAGCGCGGGCAGTTCCCGGACGAGCAGCGCGAAGTGGTCGGTGAGCCAGCGGCGCTGCGCGGCGTGGTGGCCGGCGGGCGTGGGGTCCGCGGCGTCGCCGGTCCAGCCGCACTCGCAGGCCGGGACGTAGCCGCTGTAGGCGCCCGGCTCGTCGCGGACGTCGGTCCAGATCCCGGTGAGCGAGCCGTCCGGACAGCGCCCCGACACGTACCCCTCGTGTTCGTCGGTCAGCTCGTCGGCTCCGGGGCCGATGTAGAACATGCGCAGAGCATCCCGCGCGGCCCCGCGACGGGTGGGGCCGGGCTCGTCACCGCCGGGGCGAGGAACCGCGGGCGTAACCCGATCGCGTGGTCGCCGCTCACCAGGAGCCCGGTGCGTGGGCCGGCCCGCGGCCCGAGTCGGCGGACCGAGCCCACGCAGCGTCGGCGTCGAGCTGCCAGAACGATCACCAACGCGGGAACCCTCGCATCTGTTGCAAGGATCTTGCAACACGGTACTCGTCCATCGCACGGTGCGCTAGCGCAGATGTCCTGCCATTGCGGCATGATCGCTATTGCAAGAGAGTGGCATCTTCATCGTCCACGCTGGAGGAGATCCGTGTCCGAGTACACGCTGCCCGACCTGCCCTACGACTACGGCGCCCTCGACCCGCACATCGCGGGCGAGATCATGGAACTGCACCACTCCAAGCACCACCAGACCTACGTCAACGGGCTCAACAGCACCCTCGAGCAGCTCGCCGAGGCCCGCGCGAACGAGTCCTTCGGCGCGATCGGCGGACTGGAGAAGACCCTCGCGTTCAACCTCGGCGGGCACATCAACCACTCCGTCTTCTGGAACAACCTGTCCCCCGACGGCGGCGACAAGCCGGTCGGCGAGCTCGCCGCGGCCATCGACGACCAGTTCGGCTCGTTCGACGCCTTCCGCGCCTATTTCCAGGCCAACGCGCTGGCCATCCAGGGCTCCGGTTGGTCGATCCTCGGCTGGGACTCCCTCGGCCGGCGACTGCTGGTCTTCCAGCTCTACGACCAGCAGGGCAACGTCCCCGTCGGCATCGTCCCGCTCGTGCTGCTCGACATGTGGGAGCACGCCTTCTACCTGCAGTACCGCAACGTCAAGGCCGACTACGTCACCGCCTGGTGGAACGTCGTCAACTGGGCCGACGCCGGCGCCCGCTTCGACGCCGCGCGCACCACGACCACCGGACTGATCACGCCCTGACCGGCCGTGACCGGGGCGACGCGGTGTCCGGCCCCTCCGGGACAGAACGCCGGGCGCTCCCGCTCGGGGCGCCCGGCGTTCTGCCTGCCCTGGCGGCTCCGGCCGCCCGGCGCCCTCAGCCGGCGGCGGCCGGGCCGCAGCACGCCGCCTCGTCCCCGGCGTCCGGCGAGCCCGTGTCGGCAGCACGCATCGGGGTGCCGCAGACGCAGTCGCCGTCGGCGGCCGGCGAGGCGCCGGCCGGGTGAATGCCCGTCGCCTCGGGTGCATCCGCCTTGACCGTGTAGACCTCCCACGGTTCGGCGCCGGGTCCGTGCACCCAGACCTTGTCCTGCAGCGCGTAGCAACAGGTGGTGTCGTCCTCGACCTTCGTGAACAGGCCGAGCTCGGACAGCCGCTGCGTTGCCGCGTGGACCTCCTCGGTGGTCTCGACCTCGACACCGAGGTGGTCCATCACGGTCGGCCGGTCCGCCTCCCCCTCGATGAGCACCAGCTTGAGCGGGGGCTCGACGATGGCGAAGTTGGCGTAGCCGGGGCGGCGCTTGGCGGGCTCGACCCCGAACAGCTTCCGGTAGAAGGCGACCGAGCCGTCGAGATCGGAGACCCGCAGCGCGAGCTGAACGCGAGACATGACCACTCCCTTGTTTCGATGGTTGTCGATACAGACGTTGCGCCTTGGATCGATGCCTGTCAAGGTAGAAACATGTCGAATCAAGACCTGGCGCTCACCGAGGGGACCTGGCAGCCGGCGTGCTGCTCACCGCTCGTTCGCGAGCCGCTGTCGGCCGAACTGTCGGCCGAACTGTCGCGGCTGTTCAAGGCGATGGGCGATCCGGTACGACTGCGACTGCTGTCGCTGATCGCCTCGCACGCGGGCGGGGAGGCGTGCGTCTGCGACCTGACCGGCGTGTTCGACCTGACCGGCCCGACGATCTCGCACCATCTCAAGGTGCTGCGCGAGGCCGGGCTGATCTCCGGCGAGCGGCGCGGGACCTGGGTGTACTACCGGGTCGAGCCGGACGCGCTGCGCCGGCTGTCCGACGTGCTGGTGCCCGACCAGGCGCCGGCGGTGGGAGCGTGACGTCTCCTGACCTGACCTCCGCCGACGCCGGATCGGCCGGTGTCGTCGGCAGGCTCTCCACCCTCGACCGGTTCCTCCCGGTGTGGATCCTCGCGGCGATGGTCCTCGGGCTGGCCGCCGGCCGGCTCATCCCCGGCATGGGCCCGGCGCTGGACGCGATCGCGATCGACGGCGTCTCGCTGCCCATCGCGCTCGGATTGCTGATCATGATGTACCCGGTGCTGGCGAAGGTCCGCTACGACCGGCTCGACACCGTCACCGGCGACCGCAGGCTGCTGATCTCGTCGCTGGTCCTGAACTGGGTCCTCGGACCCGCGCTGATGTTCGCGCTGGCCTGGCTGATGCTGCCCGACCTGCCCGAGTACCGCACCGGCCTGATCATCGTCGGGCTGGCCCGGTGCATCGCGATGGTCATCATCTGGAACGACCTGGCCTGCGGCGACCGCGAGGCCGCCGCCGTGCTCGTCGCCCTCAACTCGGTGTTCCAGGTGATCGCGTTCGCCGGCCTGGGCTGGTTCTACCTCGACGTGCTGCCCGGCTGGCTCGGCCTGCCGCAGACCGACCTCGCCGTCTCGTCGTGGGACATCGCCGGGTCGGTGCTGATCTTCCTCGGGATTCCGTTGGTCGCCGGCTACCTGACCCGCCGGTTCGGTGAGCGCGCCAAGGGGCGGGACTGGTACGAGTCGACGTTCCTGCCGAGGGTGGGGCCGTTCGCGCTCTACGGGCTGTTGTTCACCATCGTCGTCCTGTTCGCCCTGCAGGGTGACGCCATCACCAGCCGTCCGCTCGACGTCGCCCGCATCGCGCTGCCGCTGCTGGCCTACTTCGCGATCATGTGGGCGGGGTCCTACGCGCTGGGCTCGGCGATCGGGTTGAGCTACGAGCGGGCCACCACCCTGGCGTTCACCGCGGCCGGCAACAACTTCGAACTCGCCATCGCCGTCGCGATCGCCACCTTCGGCGTCACGTCCGGACAGGCTCTCGCCGGGGTCGTCGGCCCGCTGATCGAGGTCCCGGTCCTGGTCGCCCTCGTCTACGTCTCCCTCGCCGCGCGTCGCCGGTGGGCGCGCCGGTCCGTTCCGGGAGGAACCCCGTGACCGATGTTCCCGAGGTGCTGTTCGTCTGCGTGCACAATGCCGGCCGCTCCCAGATGGCGGCTGCCCTGCTGGCCCACCATGCCCGGGGCGCGGTCCGGGTGACGTCCGCGGGGTCCGCGCCCGCGGAGGAGATCAACCCCGCGGTCCGTGCGGTGATGGACGAACTGGGCATCGACCTGTCCATGCAGTTCCCCAAGCGGCTCACCACGGACGCCGTGGAAGCCGCCGACGTCGTCGTCACGATGGGTTGCGGCGATGCGTGCCCGGTCTTCCCCGGCAAGCGCTACCTCGACTGGGAGCTCACGGACCCGGCCGGCAGATCGGTCGAGGACATCCGCCCGATCCGGGACGACATCGACGCCCGGGTCCGTGGGCTCCTCGCGGAACTCGTCCCGGCCGGGGACCGGTAGCCATGTCCGGCCCGGGGCGCAGTTGCCCGCTGGCCTACCGCTACCGGCCCGAGGACCTCGCCGGGCCGGTGGCGTTCGGCTGCGCCACGCTGTACGTGGTGGGCGGGCTCTACGGCAACGCCTGGGCCCTCGACGCCGTCCGGGAGCGCGCGGCCGCCGAACCGGCGCCGCCCGAGATCGTGTTCAACGGCGACTTCCACTACCTCGACGCCGACCCCGCCGCCTTCCGGACGGTCGCGGACGGCGTGGCCGCCCACCACGTCACCCTCGGCAACGTCGAGTACGCGCTCACCACCGACGGCGCCGAGGTCGGGTGCGGCTGCGACTATCCGGACTACGTCGGCGACAGCGTCGTCACCGCCTCCAACGCCGTCGTCGAACGCCTCCGCACCACCGCCGCCGACCATCCCGAGCACCTCGCCCGGCTCGCCGACCTGCCCCGCCACCTGGACGTCGCGGTCGGCGGCCGCCGGGTCGCGATCGTGCACGGCGATCCCGAGTCCCTCGCCGGCTGGAAGCTCGCCCTCGAAGCCGTCGAGCCGGGCGACGAGGACGTCCGCGCCCGCACCGGCTTCTCCGGCATGCCCACCGGGACCGACCAGGTGCTCGACTGGTTCGGCCGGGCCGACGCCGACGTCATCTGCTGCACCCACACCGGGCTGCCCTACGCCCAGGATCACCACGGCGGCGGCCGGCGCCATCTCGTGGCCAACAACGGCTCCGCCGGGTTGCCGAACTTCGCCGGACGCCGCCACGGCGTCATCACCCGCCTGTCCACCGGGACCGAGCCACCGGCGGACAGCCTCTACGGCCTCGACATGGACGGGTTGCGCTTCGACGCCCTACCCGTGCGATTCGACACCGAACGGTGGACGGCGGACTTCCTCGCCACCTGGCCACCCGGATCGCCGGGTCACCAGGGCTACCACGCCCGCATCGCCGACAGCACCTGGCTGCGGATCGAACAGGCCGCGCGCGGCGGCGTCCAGATCACCGGGGGCTGAAGGGCAGGCGCAGCCCTACAGGTGGTCGGCGAAGAAGCCCAGGGTGCGACTCCAGGCCAGGTCGGCTGCCTCCTTGTCGTACATCGAGGGCGCGTCCCAGTTGGAGAACGCGTGGCCGGCGTCGTAGCGGTGGATCGTGACCCCCGGGCGCTCCTTCACCGCCGCTTCCACGGCGGTGATCTGCTCCTCGGGGATGTACGGGTCACGGTTCCCGTAGTGGAACATCATCGGGCACTCGATCGAGCCGGCCTGGCCGAGCATCTGCTGGATTCCCGAGCCGTAGTAGGACACGGCGGCGTCCGGACCCCGGCCGTCGACCCGGGTCGATGTCGCGAAGACGTAGGTGAGCGTGCCGCCGAGGCAGAACCCGACGCCACCGACGGTGCCGCTGCACTCCGGCATGGAGAGCACATGCGCGAAGGCCGAGGTGATGTCGGCGCCGGCCGAGGCCCAGTCCAGCTGCTGAACCATGGCCATGCCGTCGGCGAGGCCGGACTCGTCGTTCCGCTCGAAGCGCGGTTCGATGCGCCAGAACATGTCGGGTGCGAGCGTCAGGTAGCCCGCCTCGGCGAGCCGTTCCGCGAGCCCCCGGATGTTGTCGTTGATGCCGAAGATCTCCTGGAAGAGGAGGATCGCCGGGCCGCTCTCGCGGTCGGGTCGGGCGCAGAACGCGTCGAAGACCCCACCGTCATGGGCCTCGACCTGCTCGTATCGACTGAAGACCACCGAATCCTCCCTCGATGCCGGCGAGCGCCGGCAGGTGGCGATCATCCCGGCGCCACCCGATCCCGGGAAGACCCCCGCACCCGGAGGCGCGCGCGGACGGGCTCCGGTCGACCTCACCGCGCCCGGCACGCCGGGTAGTGTTGCCGTCTCCAGCAGGAGACCTACCGAGGAGGTGAGACCCATAACCGCTCGATCAGGCTGGGTGCTCCCACCTCACGGCCCTGCGGTCGACCCGACCTAGGTGACCGGGGAGCACCCTTCGGCGTCCCGAAAGGCTCCCATGTCGGTCTCCCCCTCATCCCGCCCCCGCTCGGGCATCGTCTCCAGGCTTCGGGCCGCCGGCTGCGTGTTCGCCGAGGACGAGGCGCGCTTGCTCATCTCCGCGGCACGGACACCGGCCGACCTGGCCGCCATGGTGGACCGGCGGGCCGCCGGCCGTCCCCTCGAACACGTCCTCGGCTGGGCGGAGTTCTGTGGCCTGCGGATAGCCGTGGACTCCGGAGTGTTCGTGCCCCGTCGCCGCACCGAGTTCCTCGTCCGCCAGGCGGCCGCCACGGCCCGTGCGGGTGCTGGCCAGGCCGTCGCCCGGGCACGACTGGTGGTCGACCTGTGCTGCGGCTCCGGCGCGGTGGGCGCAGCCCTGGTCGCGGCTCTGGGCCGGGTCGAGCTGTACGCCGTCGACGTCGACCCCGCCGCGGTGCGGTGCGCCCGTCGCAACGTCGCCGCCGCCGGTGGTCAGGTGTTCGCCGGGGACCTCTACGAGCCGCTGCCCGCTACGCTGCGGGGCCGCGTCGACATCCTGGTCGCCAATGCGCCCTACGTACCCACAGAGGCGGTCAGGCTGCTGCCACCGGAGGCCCGGCTACACGAGCCGCGGGTGGCGCTCGACGGTGGCGCGGACGGTCTCGACGTCCAGCGGCGGGTGACAGCCACGGCGCCGTCATGGCTGGCACCGGGCGGCCACCTGCTGGTCGAGACGAGCGAGGGCCAGGCACTGCGGACCGTCGAAGCCTTCGTCCGCAGCGGGCTCGTGTCGCGGGTGGCCCGGTCCGAGGAACTGAACGCCACCGTCGTCATCGGAACCCGGCCCGCCACTCCGGCGCCTGCCGGCCCTCCGTGATGTAGATCTGCGTGAGGTGAACGGAACCGGGACCACAGCCGGAACGCCGGACGCTCCCTGTTCGGGAGGCCCGGCGTCCTGCCTGGTTCTGGCGGTAGCGGTGGGATTTGAACCCACGGAGGGCGTGAACCCTCACACGCTTTCGAGGACCGGGAGGTGATGTCCATGGTTGGGCCCTGCGGCGCGAGGTCGTTGTTGCTCGGTCGGGTACGCGGGAGACCTGGCAACCAGAAATTTCACGATCGTCTCAACGGAGGGTCCGGGGTCGAGGCGGTCGTGGTTTCCGTCGCCTGGCCGGTGTGGCGAGCCCACGGCGACCAGCGGCGCCAGGCGTCCATGACGGACGGGCCGCCGGCGAAGCACCAGACAGCAATGACCGGGTCGCAGATCGCGCACCCCAACGAAGAGTGCACCGCGAAGGGCAGAATCGGGTCGCCGTAGAGATGGTGCAGCACGTCCCAGACGGTGTGGAGCAGCCACGCGACGCCGATCCATTGCCAGGAGTGCAGCCCCCGAAAGGCCGCGTAGGTCATGGCCGCGGTGAACAGCAACTCCCACACGCCGAAGCCACCGCTGAGGTAGGCCGCGCCGGCACCGGAGACCATGACGGCGTTGAGTGGCCGACGGTGCTCAACGCGGACAAGGGAGTTCAGGGCGACGTATGCCAGCCCGATCAGGATGGGCGCGATCATGGTCACCGCCAGCACGCTAGGCCGGCGGTTGAGGCAACGACAGTGACCGGATCGCCAACCCTCAACGGATTAGCGCCAGGCCTTGGCTTCGCGTCGAGGTAGCGTCCCGGAGATGCACACCGTGGCGGTCGTTGCTTTCGATGGCGTCATCGGCTTCGACCTGGCAACCCCGCTGGAGGTGTTCGGCCGGGCCCGCCTGTTCGACGGGCGACCTGCCTATGACGTCCGAGTCTGCGCCGACCGCGACGAGATCAACGCCGGCGCCTTCGCGCTGCGCGCGCCATGGGGCCTGGACGCGCTGAGCGCGGCGGACACCGTGGTCGTGCCCGGGGTCGCCGACCTGAAGGCCGCCATCCCGCCGCAGGTGCTGGACGCCCTGCGGGCCGCGGCAGCCCGGGGAGCACGCATGGCATCCATCTGCGTCGGCGCGTTCACCCTCGCCGCGGCGGGCCTGCTCGACGGCCGCCGCGCGACAACCCACTGGGCCGCAGCCTCAGCATTGGCGCGGCGCTATCCCACAGTGAACGTCGAGCCGGACGTCCTCTACGTGGACGAGGGGAACGTACTGACCTCGGCTGGCGCCGCCGCTGGGCTCGATCTGTGCTTGCACATCGTTCGCTGCGACCACGGAGGCGCAGTCGCCGCCGAGACCGCACGACTGTCGGTGATGCCGCTGGAACGCGCCGGCGGGCAGGCCCAGTTCATCGCACATGAGCCCCCGACGGCGGACGGTTCGTCCTTGCAACCGCTGCTGGAGTGGATGGCTCGAAACGCCGCCCGCAACCTCAGCCTCGATGACGTCGCCGCCCGAGCCGCTGTCAGCAGCCGCACTTTGATCCGCCGGTTTCGCGAGCAGACCGGCACGACGCCGATGCAGTGGCTCACTCGGTACCGGGTCCGCCGGGCGCAGCAACTACTGGAGACGACCGACGTGCCGGTGGAGCAGGTCGGGACCCTGACAGGCTTCGCGGCAGCCACGACGTTCCGGGAGCGGTTCAAGGAGGTCGTGGGCGTCAGTCCCTGGGCGTACCGGCGCGCGTTTCGGTCCAGACCGCACAGCCCGGCGAACGCCGGAGCCGTCGGCACAAGCTCAGGGTGACCGGCTCTTTGTCGACCGCGCGCTCGACGAGCCCGGGACACAGTGCGCTGCTGCGCGCACCTCGGTATAGCGGATCAGGCGCGATCCACGGAATTCGAGGGCACAGCGCCGGCGACAAAGCTGCTGATTTGACGCGCGGCGACCTCGCAGCACCAGCGCTTGCCCCCGGGGACGGGGCGAGCCGAGTGCGGGCTGACGATTGCTCCCGGGCATTGCCACAGCTCGTACCCGCATCGGATGCAGGGTGTACGCCGGCACGCGCCCTGCTCGCGACCAGGGTAGGGATGGCATCGAATGCTCGAAGCTTTCGAGCGACCGCCGTCCCGATACGCGCTGCGCCGACAATTCGCCGACTCCTGCGGAGAGGAGTTGGGCCATGCGCAACGAAGGTAGGTGTCACGGAACGCACCGTCATGTCGGTCATGGGCTGGTCCAGCACAGCCATGGCGGCTCGCTACCAACACGTGGTCGCGCCCGTCCGGCGCGACGTGGCGATCCACGTCGGCGGGCTCCTGTGGAAGCCACCGGCTGCACCGGGCGAGCCCCCACCGGCGGACGAGGCCGGCGGAGAGGGGCCGCCGACGGCCGCGTAGCGAGCCGAATGCCACCAGAACTGCAACCAGACGACGAACGCCGGGTCGGTCCTCTCGGACCTTCCCGGCGTTTCGCCTGTTCCGTGGCGGTAGCGGTGGGATTTGAACCCACGGAGGGCGTGAACCCTCACACGCTTTCGAGGCGTGCTCCTTCGGCCACTCGGACACGCTACCGCCGAAGACGATACCGAACCCTTCACACGGCGGGCGCAGGGGGACGACCCCGAGCCCGCATCGGGCGCTCGCCCGAGACGTGACCGGGTGGTGATCGATTCTCCGATGACCGTCGGTCACACTGTTCCGATGACGAGCCACCAGCCGGTGCGGCGCCTGCTGGCCGCCGCGTCCGTGTTGCTGGCCGCCGCGTGCGCGCCGGCCGCACAGACCGCTTCGGCCCCGGTGGCGGGCTCCTCGTGCGTCCCCGAACAACTGGCCACGCTCACCCCCGGGACGCTGACCGTCGGCACCGACCAGCCCGTCTACCCGCCGTGGTACATCGACGACGACCCGTCGTCGGGCCGGGGCTTCGAGAGCGCCGTCGCCTACGCGATCGCCGGTGAGCTCGGCTACGCCCGGGAGGACGTGGCGTGGACCCGGGTGCCGTTCAACGCCGCGATCCAGCCCGGGCCCAAGGCCTACGACTTCAACCTGACCGAGTTCTCGATCACCGAGGAGCGGCGGCAGGCCGTCGACTTCTCCAGCCCCTACTACGACGTCAAGCAGGCCGTGGTCGCGATGAAGGGCACCCCGGCGGCCGCCGCGACCTCGGTGGCCGGGCTGAAGGACGCGCGGATCGGCGCCCAGGTCGGGACGACCAGCTACGACGCGGTGGTCAACCAGGTCGGGTCGACCGTGCAGCCCCGCGTGTTCAACACCAACGACGACGCCAAGCTGGCGCTGGCCAACGGCCAGGTCGACGCCATCGTGGTCGACCTGCCCACCGCCTTCCACATCACCTCGGCCGAGCTGCCGAATGCCACGATCGTCGGGCAGCTGCCGCTGAGCAACGCCACCCCCGAGCAGTTCGCCGCGGTGTTGGACAAGGGCAGCCCGCTGTCGGTGTGCGTGTCGCAGGCCGTCGACCGGCTCCGCAGCACCGGGACCCTGGCCGGCCTGGAGCGGGAGTGGCTGGCCGCCGGCGGCGACGCGCCGGAGCTGCGGTAGCGCCGGTGCTCCCGGCGCCGGCCCCCGAGCTCAGCCCACTGGCCCGCGACCGGCTCGCCTACCGCCGGTCCCGGGCCCGCCGCTCCACCTTCGTCGCGCTGGTCTCGACGCTCGTCTTCGCCGCCGCGGCGGGGTTGGCGCTGACCAGCGCCCCGGGCTGGACCCAGGTCCGCGACACGTTCCTCGACCCGGCGGTCGCGTGGTCGTCGCTGCCCGCGATCCTCGACGGTCTCTGGCTCAACCTCCGGGTACTCGTCGTCGCCGAGATCGGGATCCTGATCCTCGGCCTGACGATCGCCGCGCTGCGCACGCTGCGCGGTCCGGTGTTCTTCCCCGTCCGCGCCCTGGCCACCGGCTACGTCGATCTCTTCCGCGGCATCCCCCTGCTCATCGCGCTGTACCTGATCGGCTTCGGGTTGCCCGCGCTGCGGCTGGAGGGCGTGCCCACCGACGCGGCGGTGCTCGGGACCATCGCGCTGATCCTCGTGTACGCCGCGTACGTCGCCGAGGTGTTCCGGGCGGGGATCGAGTCGGTGCATCCCTCGCAACGGGCGGCGGCACGGTCGCTGGGACTCACCCACCGGCAGTCGATGCGGCTGGTGGTCCTGCCGCAGGCCGTCCGCCGGGTACTGCCGCCGCTGCTCAACGACTTCGTCGCGCTGCAGAAGGACTGCGGGCTCATCTCGGTGCTCGGTGCGGTCGACGCGATCCGGGCCGCGCAGATCGAGTCGGCCCGCACCTACGACTTCACCCCGTACGTCGTGGCCGGGCTGCTGTTCGTGCTGCTCGCGATCCCGACCGGCCGGGTGGCCGACGCCGTGGCGGCGCGCACGGCACGCCGCCGGGAGGCGATCTAGGTGACACCGGTGCTCGAGGTGCGCGGCGTGGTGAAACGCTACGGCGCGGCGACCGTGCTCGACCGCGTCGATCTGGCGGTGGCCGAGCACCAGGTCGTCGCGGTGATCGGGGCGTCGGGGTCGGGCAAGTCGACCCTGCTGCGGTGCGTGGACCTACTCGAGGACATCGACGACGGGCAGCTGTTGCTGGACGGCGTCGACGTCTCCGACCCGCGCCTCGGCGCCGCGGCCACCGCGGCCGCGCAGCGCCGGATGGCGATCGTGTTCCAGACGTTCAACCTCTTCCCGCACATGACGGCGTGGGAGAACGTCGCGCTCGCACCCCGGGTCGTACACGGACTGCCGGCCGGGCAGGCACGGCAGCGGGCCGGCGACCTGCTGCGGCGGGTGGGACTGGACCGGTTCGCCGACGCCTACCCGGACCGGCTCTCGGGTGGTCAGCAGCAGCGGGTCGCGATCGCGCGGGCGCTGGCCGTACGGCCGCGGCTGCTGCTGCTCGACGAGATCACCTCGGCGCTCGACCCGGAGCTCGTCGGCGAGGTGCTCACGATCGTGCGCGAGGTCGCCAGGGACGGCATGACGATCCTGATGGCCACCCACGAGATGGGTTTCGCGAAGCAGGTGGCCGACGTGGTGTGCTTCCTCGACGGCGGCCGCGTGCTGGAGGCGGGCCCGCCGGAGCAGGTCCTCGGTGACCCGGAGCACGAGCGGACCCGGGCCTTCCTCGCCCGGGTGATCGCGGCGGGCCGGCTGGGCTGAGGACGGTCACTCCCCGCGCGCGCGTTGTCGGCTCGCCGCGCGGGCCCGATCGCGCGCGAGGGAGGCGAATACGCGCGTGGCCTCGCCGGACTGGCGCCTATCGCGGTCCGGACGACGGTGCGCGCACGTTCATCGCCGGCCGGCACGCCACGCGTCGAGCCCGATGTCGACCAGGCTCACCCGGTCCAGCGTCCCGACGCGGTCCAGCGCGATCCACTCCGCGCGGTCGGTGGACCCGTCCGTCTCGTCGCGCAGCTCGCCCCCGACGACGTGGCCGGTGTAGATGATCCGGATCCCGTGGTGGTCGACGGGGTCGCCGGCGAGGTCGGTCGTCAGGCGGATCGAGTCGACCGTGAGCAGCCCGTCCAGCACGACCTGGTGGCCGGTCTCCTCGGCGACCTCGCGCACCGCGGCATCACGGGGGTCCTCGCCGTGGTCGAGACCCCCACCGGGCAGCGTCCATCGCGGGCCGCTGGGGCTGATCCACCGGGCGAGCAGGACCTCTCCGTCGCGCACGCACACGGCGTAGGCGGCGACGCGCTGCAACCGGGCGATCTCCGGGGACTGGACTGACTGCGCCGACTCCACCGGCCGAGCCTACGGGGCGCCGTTGCGGTGCCCGGCGAAGAACGACTCCAGCACCGCGGCGCACTCGGCCTCCAGTACGCCGCCGATCACCTCGGGTCGGTGGTTCAGCCGGCGGTCGCGCAGCACGTCCCACAGCGAACCCACCGCGCCGGTCCGCGGCTCCCAGGCGCCGAACACCACGCGGGCCACCCGGGCCAGCCCGAGGGCGCCGGCGCACATCGTGCAGGGCTCCACCGTCACGGCGACCGTGCAGCCCTCCAGCCGCCACTCCCCGACGACCTCCGCGGCCGCACGCAGGGCGAGCACCTCCGCGTGTGCGGTCGGGTCGCCGAGGGCCTCCCGGGCATTGCACGCGGTGGCCAGCTCTCGGCCGTACGCATCGACCACGACGGCACCGATCGGGACGTCACCGCTGTCCGGGGCGCGGTTCGCGACAACCAGGGCACGCCGGACCAGCTCCTCGTCGGAGCGCAAGGAGCCTGCCGTCACCGCTCGTCGACGACCTCGGCCAGCGCCTCGGCGAAACCGCATCGGCGGCCGATCGCGGCGAGCTGCTCGTCGGGGTAGAGCTCGATCTCGGCGGCGAGCACCTCGAGCTCGTCGGCGGGCAGGCCCAGGTCGGCGAGGATGCCGAGGTCGCCCTCCGGCCACGGCTCGTCGAGCACGTCCTCGTCGGGCGGGAGCTCGACCCGCAGCAGGTCGAGGACGTCGGCGGCCACGTCGTAGTCGAGCGCCGCGACGGCGTCGGACACCATCAGCGCCACGCCGCCCGGTGTGGGCCTCAGCAGCACGAAGAACTCGTCGTCGACGTCGAGCAGGCCGAGGACGGCTCCGGTGGACCGCAGCGCCCGCAGCTCGGTGATGGCGGCATCGAGATCAACCAGGGCGTCCGGATCCAGACGCGTGCAACGCCAGCGACCATCCTCCCGGATCGCGGCGACCGCATACCCGGGCAGGGCCTGTTCCCGCACGTCCGCGGGCGCTTGGACGCTCTGCACCGCCATGAGACTACGGTAATCCTCCCGGTGAGTGTGCTCCAAGCCACAAGCGTAAGTTGGTCCACCTGTCACCCTCCGGAGATGTCAGGATCGGATTCATGCCTCCGGTCGATCCCCAGCTCGCCGGACTCGGCGATCAGGCCCGCGCGTTGCAGCCCCGGACCGTCGCGCTCCGCCGGGCTCTGCACCGCCATCCCGAACTCGGCCTCGATCTCCCCCGCACCCGCGACGCCGTGCTCGCCGAGCTCGCCGATCTGCCGCTGCAGATCCACCTGGGGCGGACGGTGAGCTCCGTGGTGGCGGTCCTGGAGGGCGCCCGGCGCGGGCCCACGGTGCTGCTGCGGGGTGACATGGACGCGCTGCCGCTGCGGGAGGACACCCCCGTCGCGTTCCGGTCCGAGATCGATGACGCGATGCACGCCTGCGGGCACGACACGCATGTCGCGATGCTCGCCTCGGCGGCCCGGCTGCTGGCCCGCCGGCGTGAACAGCTCGCCGGCCGGGTGCTGCTCATGTTCCAGCCGGGCGAGGAGGGTTTCCACGGTGCCCGGTACATGATCGACGAAGGGCTGCTGGCGAGGAGCGGGCCCGCGGGCACACCGGATTCGGCCTACGCACTGCACATCAGCGCGACGCTGCCGTCCGGTGAGCTGCACACCCGGCCGGGGCCGATCATGGCCGCGGCCGACGTCGTCCGGGTGACGGTGACCGGGCGCGGCGGGCACGCCTCCGCGCCGCACGACGCGTTGGATCCGGTCCCGGCGGCCGCGGCGATGGTCGGCGCACTGCAGACGATGCTGACCCGGCGGGTGGACACCCATCAACCGGCCGTGCTCACGGTCTCACACATCACCGCCGGGACGACGAACAACATCATCCCGGAGACGGCGTTCCTGGAGGGCACGCTGCGGACCATGTCGGAGCCGGTCCGGGCGCTGCTCCACGAGGAGATCCACCGGGTGTGCCGCCACACCGCGCTGGCCTACGATTGCACCGCCGAGGTGCGGATCAGCTCCGGGTACCCGGTGACGGTCAACGACGCGGACGAGGCCGAGCGGGTCGGCGACCTGGGCTCGCGAGTGCTCGGCCGCCGCCGGGTGGCCAGCATGCCGAACCCGATCATGGGCGCGGAGGACTTCGCCTACGTGCTGCGGGAGGTTCCGGGTGCGCTGGCCTTCCTCGGCGCGTGCCCGCGGGGGATCGACCCGAACTCGGCGGCGCCCAACCACTCGAACCGGGTCGTCTTCGACGAGGCGGCGATGGCCAGTGGGGTCGCGATGTACGCGGGGCTTGCCCTGAACGCCCTGCGCTGACGCCCGTGCGACCCCGTCCGCGCTGCGGGAGAACGGTCGGGCAGGGTGGACGTGTGACGACCGTGCCTGCTTCGACCCCGTCCCTGCGCGATCTCGGGCTCGCCATCCGATCAGGCGAGCTCTCCCCCACCGAGCACATCCGCGACGTGCTCGACCGGCTGGGCGCCGACGAGCACAACGCGGTGGTCACCCTGGACGCCGACGGCGCGCTGCGGCAGGCCGCCGCGCTCACCGAGGAGCTCGCCCGTGGCGAGTGGCGCGGGCCGCTGCACGGTGTCGCCGTCGGGATCAAGGACCTGTTCGACGTGGTGGGGCTGCCCACCCGGGCCGGCTCGAACGTGCTCGCCGACGCCCCGCCCGCCACGTCGGAGGGACCGGTGGTGGCGCGGTTGCGCGAGGCCGGCGCGGTGATCGTGGGCAAGCTGCACACCCACGAGTTCGCCTACGGCCCGACCGGTGACGTCTCCGCCACCGGCCCGGCCCGCAACCCGCACGACCGCGACCGGATCACCGGGGGCTCGTCGTCGGGGTCCGGTGCCACGGTGGCCGCCGGGCACGTGCCGCTGGCCCTGGGCACCGACACCGGGGCGAGCGTGCGCGTCCCGGCCGCGCTGTGCGGTGTGGTCGGGCTGAAGCCGACCCTGGGCCGGCTGTCCACCGACGGGGTGTTCCCGCTGTCGGAGACCTGCGACCACGTCGGGCTGCTCACCGGCGACGTGCACTCCGCGAGCGTCGCGTGGGACGTGCTCAGCCGGGCCGACGGCACCGGCGGCGGGATCCAGTTGCCGGGCGTGAGCGGGGTCCGCGTCGGGGTGCTGCCCGATCCGTACTGGCAGGCCGCCGACCCCGTCCTGAACGAGGGGGTCGCGGCCGCGGTCGAGCGGCTGGCCGACGGTGGCGCGCACGTCGTCGAGGTGCGCACACCGATGATCGACGAGCTGGCGGCGAGCTACTCCGAGATCGTCGGCGCCGAGGCCTACGCCACGCACGCGGACTGGCTCGCCCAGCGCCACGAGGACTACCAGCCCTTCACCGCCCAGCGTCTGGAGGCCCTCGCCGGCCAGCCGGCCCGTGCCTACATCGACGCGCTGCGCGCCCGCCGACGGCTGACAGCGGCGTTCCGCGCGGCCTGCGACGAGGCGGGCGGGGTGGATGTGCTCGTGCTGCCCACGACCCGGTTGCGGGCCACCCCGATCGGGGAGCGGAAGGTCGAGATCGACGGTGAGACCGTGCCGGTGTGGTCCTCGCTGCTGGCGCTCACCCTGCCGTTCAACCTGACGGGCTGGCCGGCCGTCTCGGTCCCGGGGCACGTTTCCGACGGCGGGCTGCCGGTCGGCGTGCAGATCGTCGGGGTGCGGCTGGAGGAGCGCGGGGTGCTGCGGGTGGCGGGCGCGCTGAGCTCGTCGTGAGGCGCACGCCGTAGCCTCTGCACCCATGTCGGAGCGGGCGGTGTGCGTGATCGGGACCGGACTGATCGGCGGCTCGCTGTTGCGTGCCGCGGAGAAGGCCGGCCGCGAGGTGTGGGGCACGGCCGCGTCGGAGGCCACCGCCGCCGAGGCGCGCGCCGACGGGTTCACGGTGGGCACGGACCTCGACGCCGCGCTGCGCCGGGTGGTCGAGACCGACGCCCTCGTGGTGCTGGCCGTCCCGCTACCCGCGGTGCCGGACGTGCTGCGCCGGATCGATGCGATCGCCCCCACCTGCCGGCTGACCGACGCGGTCAGCGTCAAGGTCGCGGTGGCGGACGAGGTGGCCCGCTACGCCCCGCGTGCCCGGTACGTGGGCGGGCATCCCATGGCCGGCACCACCGAGTCCGGCTGGGCGGCCGGGCAGGCGTCTCTGTTCGCCGACGCCGCCTGGGTGATCGCCACGGACGACGGCCTGGACCTGGAGGTCTGGGCCGACGTGGCGGAGCTGGCCTGGGCGTGCGGCGCGCGCGTGGTGCCCGCCGCGATCGACGAGCACGACCTGGCGGTCGCCCGCATCTCGCACCTGCCGCACCTGCTCGCGGCCGTGCTGGCCGCGGTCGGGGCGGGCGAGCCGGACGACGACCTGCCGCTCGCGCTCGCCGCGGGCTCGTTCGCCGACGGCACCCGGGTGGCCGGCACCCGCCCGGAGCTCGTGCTGGCGATGTGCGAGGGCAACCGCGACGCTCTGCTCGCCGCCGTGGACGACGCACTCGGCCGGCTCGGGGCGATGCGCGGCGCGCTGGCCTCGACCGGTGGGCTCGCCGCCACCGTCAAGGCGGGGTACGCGGGCCGGCAGCGCTGGGCCGCGACCCGGGACCCGATGCCCGAGCGGATCCGGCTCGACGGGCCCGGCGTGCTGGCCGAGCTGCGCGAGATCGGCCGCCGCGGGGACGTCGTCGTCGGCTGGCGGGAGTGACCTCGGGTGGCCGGCTCAGCCGGCCACCGGCTCCGCCCCCGCTGCGGTCACCCGCTGCGCCACGCCCGGGTAGCGCGACACCACGGCGTCGCTGTCGACGACGAGTTCGGCCGCGAAGTCACCCGAGCTGAACCCGACGACGGCCTCGCCGAGGCCCTCCTCGTCGAGGGTGGACACCGTCCGGTAGCGCTGGTCGACGAGCTCGACCTCGAGGTCCGGCAGTGACACGAACACCACCGGCAGGACGTGGTCACCGGGCTCCCGGTGCAGTCCGAGGCGCCGGATCGGCAGCGTGTTGAACAGCGGGCTGTACTCGAGGTCGACGTCGACCGCCCCGCCGAACTCCGAGCGGTCGCTCCCCGCGCCGGTGTCGAGCAACCAGAAGCCGTCCTCGGTCCGGTTGAGGGTCAGGTGCCGCTCGCGCTCAGCCGTCGCAGCGGTGACCGAGAGCCGCTGCACCGTGCCGTCCTCGCCCACCACCGCGCGGTAGGAGGCGGTGAACTCCTGGTCTGCACCCAGACGGACCAGGCGGCCCAGCGCGCGCAAACCCCCGGCCCCCAACAGGAGCCGGGTTCCTTCCAGGCCCACTGCACCGTCGGCCTGCCAGGTCAGCATGGTCGTCACCGGCACCACCGTAGCCACGGAGAGACCCTGTCGGGGAGAGGGGGCCGCCCGTCGATCGCCGGACGCAGCGTCTACTGCCCGGTCGTGGGGGCCTGCACGCCGCCCGGGCCGTCCGGGATCAGGTCCTTGAGCTTGTCGACGACCTGGTCGACCTGCTCGTCATGGCCGAACTTGCCCTTGACGAGATCGCCGACCTTCTCCGTGGCGTCCTCGACCTTGTCGCCGTGGGCGTTCAGCAGCTCCTCTGCCTTGCCGCGAAGCGCGTTGAAATCCACCATCGGTGCCCCCTTCTCGAGCCCGTACCCAACGCGCACATCCTGCCCTCCCACGCCTCGCCACAGCCAGTGACCTGCCCGATCGAGCACCACGGAGATCGACATCAACGCTGTGGAGTGATCCCTGTCGGGTCTACGTCGTCGCGGATCCCGCGGAATACCGGATGCCGGAGCCTCCCGGCCGCGGTCCAGCCGACGTGCGAGACCTCCACGACGAGCCCCGGCCGGCACCACCGGGCCCCCGTCGCGTCCGCCCGCGACAACGGCCTGGCGAACGGCTGGAGGATCGCGCTGCGCTCGTCGAGACGCTCCCGCAGGACGCGCTGCACCCCGTCGGCCGCGAGCCCCGACCCCACCCGGCCGGCGTACTGCAGGACGGCGTGCGGTCCGGGCACCCCGAGCAGCAGCGCCCCGATCCGGGAGGGGTTCGTGCGTTCCGGCTTCCATCCCACGACCAGGCACGACTGGGAGCGCCGGTGGGTCACCTTCACCCAGCTCGGGCTGCGTTGCCCCGGCCGGTACGGCGCGTCCCGCCGCTTCGCGACGATGCCCTCCATCCCGCGCTGCGCGGTCGCCGCCAGCAGGGCCGCGCCGTCGGTGTAGAGCGGGGAGAGCTCCGCGGTGGGCACGGCGTGCAGGGCGAGGCGCTCCAGGGTCGCCCGGCGCTCACCGAACGGGCGCTCGAGCAGTGACACCCCGTAGAGCCGCAGGATGTCGAAGACCATGAAGGCGACCGGACGGGCCTCAGCCCGGACCGCGGCCACCGGCCCGTGCATCCGGTCGGCCAGCGCGGCGAAGCTGGGGATGCCGTCGTCGAGCAGCACCACCTCGCCGTCGAGTACGGCGTCCGCCACCAGGATGGACAGCCCGGAGAGTTCGGGAAAATTGTCCGTCACGTCGCGACCGGTGCGACTGGTCAGCCGAACGCCACCGTCGGCGATGTCGGCCAGCAGGCGCATCCCGTCCCATTTCACCTCGAAGACCCATTCCGGTCCGCTCGGGAGCGCTCCAGGGGTGGCGAGCATGGGCTGCACGCCGTCATGCTGTCACTGAATGTGGTCATGCAGTGCAATCAGTACCGGGACACTCCGGGCGGGAAGGCAGAACCATGCGGGCGATGTGGAGTGGCGCCGTGTCGTTCGGTCTGGTCAGCGTGCCGATCAAGCTCTATTCGGCGACGACCAACCACGACATCCGGTTCCACCAGGTACACGGTGCCGACGGCGGCCGCATTCGCTACAAGCGGACCTGCACCGTCTGTGGTGAGGAAGTCGACTACGCCGACATCGTCAAGGGCTACGAGACCGAGGACGGCGAGCTGATCACGCTGACCGAGTCCGATCTCGAATCGTTGCCGACCGCGACCGGCCACGAGATCGACGTGATCGAATTCGTGCCGGCCGAGCAGATCGATCCACTGCTGTTCGACAAGAGCTATTACCTCGAGCCGGAGGCGAAGGCGGCCAAGCCGTACGCGCTGCTGCGCGAAGCGCTCAAGGAGACCGACCGGATGGCGGTCGTGAAGGTCGCGCTCCGCCAGCGCGAGACGCTCGCCTTGCTCCGGGTCAAGGAAAAGGCGATCGTGCTGCAGACGATGTTGTGGCCCGACGAGGTGCGCGAGCCGGACTTCGACATCCTCGACACCGACGTCGAACTGCGGCCGCAGGAGTTGCAGATGGCGGCGTCGCTGATCGAGAGCCTGGGTGCCGACTTCGATCCGACCGAGTTCCACGACGAGTACCGCGATGCCGTCGAAGAGCTCATCGAGAAGAAGCGCAGCACCGGCGAGGCCCGGCCGGCACCGGTTGCGCAGAAGGCCGAGGAGGACGAGGGCGACAGCATGACCGACCTCCTCACCGCACTGCAGCGCAGTGTGGAGGCGGCGAAGGACGGTGCGGCGGCGGAGTCGGGCGGATCACGGCGGCGGCGCGCGGCGGGGTCGTCGTCGGGTAGCGAGGAGAGCGCGTCGGGCGGCGCCGCGAAGAAGTCGAGCACCCGGAAGCCGGCCGCGAAGAAGTCGGGCGACGACGACGCCGAGGAGAAGCCCGCACCGCGCCGGCGGACGCGCAAGCCCGCCTGAGCGGCCCGGCTCGGCCCGTCACGGGCCGAGCGCGGACTGCGGGGGCTTCTCGTCGTTGGCCAGCGCCTCGAACAGCGCCGACGCACGCGTCTTGTCCCAGCGGACGACCGACTGGCCGCGGACGGTGGGCGTGGAGCCGACCGGGACCGTGGTGGTGATCCCCTCCCCGCCGGAGATCCCGCGCATGCCCAGCCCGAGGCCGGCGAGGTTCCAGATGTGGTCGGAGTCGTCGACCGTGATGGTGCCGGTCATGGCCGAGGCCAGCGGGATCATCCGGAACGGGTTGATCAGTGTCGCCGGGCTCGTCGCCTTCCCGACCAGCGCGGAGAGGAAGGCCCGCTGCCGCTCGACCCGGTCGAAGTCCGAACCGGCCGTGGCCCGCGTCCGGACGTAGCCGAGCGCGGTCTGACCGTCGAGCTCCTGGCAGCCCGCCTGGATGTCGAGCCCCGCCTTCGGGTCCTTGATCGACTGCGGCACGCACAGGTCGACCCCGCCCACCGCGTCCACGGCGCCGACGAACCCGCCGAACCCGACCTCGGCGTAGTGGTCGATGCGCAGCCCGGTGGCCGCCTCCACGGTGCCGATCAGCAGCTGCGGGCCGCCGAGGGTGTAGGCCGCGTTGATCTTGTTCGTGCCGTGGCCCTTGATGGGGACGAAGGAGTCACGCGGCAGGCTGACGAGAACCGAACCGGAGCTGCCGGTGTGCAGCAGCATGATCGTGTCGGTGCGCTGACCGGCGACGTCACCGGTCGCGAGTCGCTCCTGGTCCTCCTCGCCCAGACCGGCCCGGCTGTCCGAGCCGACGATCAGCCAGTTCGTGCCGGAGGACGTGGCGCTGCTGTCGGCCGGTAGGGCCGCGGTGCGCTGCAGGTTCTGATCGAGATAGACGCCGAAGGCGACCAGCGACACCAGCAGCACGACGAGCAGCACCTTCAGCCGCCGGCCCCACCGAGGTCGGCGCGCAGGTCGGGCCGCCACCGGCGGGCGCGTGGGTGGCGGCATCGGCCGGGCCCGATCCCGAGGCCGGGCGCGTTCGTGCTGGCGGGGCAGCATGGCGGTCTGCCGCGGCGGTGGCGCCATGGGCGGCGGCGGCTGACGGCGCGGGCGCTGCGGCTGCCCCCAGCCCGGGCCGTGCCCGCGCCGGGGCGGCGGCCCGCCCCGGCCCACGGGCCGCGTCGGCCCCCCGTAGTCACCGTTCATGATCCACACCACCCCGTCGGCGTGTCGTCCGCTGATGCGGTGGGCCGCCGCCCTCCCGCCGACCGGCGGTCACCATACGCAGCGGCGCACCTGCCCCACGCCAGGAGGGACGTCCGGGGCCCCGATCCGGTTGCGTGCGGGTCCGACGTGCTCGCCCACCGGCCGCACCGATCGCGGCCGGTGGCGGGGTCGTCACTCAACGGGAGAGCAGCGGCTCGCCCTCGAAGAGCCCGAGCTCCTCGCGGTAGAACTCGATGCCGATCCCGTTCGGGTCGCGGATGTAGAGGCTGTTGTCGATCCCGCGGTCCGGGCCGATGTACTCGACGCCCGCCTCGTCGAGCCGCCTGCGGGCCGCGGCGAACTCCTCGGGGGACGTCGACAACGCGATGTGCTGGACCCCGCCGATGGTCTCGTGGAAGTCCGGGTGGTCGTGGCCCGGGAAGTCGAAGAAGCCCAGTAGGTTGCGGTTGCCGATGTCGAAGAAGAAGTGGCTCGAGCCCTTGTAGTCGCGGTTCTCGACGAGTTCGACGAGTGGGAACCCGAGCAACTCCTGGTAGAAGCGGATGGTCTCCTCGACGTCGCGGCAGATGAGGGCTATGTGGTGCACCCCGCGCACCGTCGAGGGGCGGCGCTCCCCCGGAGAGCGCAGGTACTTCTCCTTGAGATCCGCGCGGCGCGCGCGGACGGCCTCGAGTTCGGCTCCCTCGGGTTGCGGCATCTCGCGTCCTCTCCCTCGATCCGTCTGTCTCTCTGTCCACACCGTACTTGCGGATACAACGGTTCGCCGTGGTCCAGATGGAACGACGTTAGCGCCGGTGAGCTGCGGATGCGCCTCCCGCGAAAGGGTCGGACAGGTCAGGCGCGCCTTCGCGGCGGCGTGACAGCAGCGTGTCGACTCGGGCCGGCGCGGAGCGGTCCAGCGCGGCCGAGATCAGGACAGGGTCATGGTTGCGGCAGGGATCGACACCGCGGCGTCGCAGGAGCCGGATGGGGCGGGCGGGCCAGGCGCCTCCACCGTGCAGAAGCGCAGCGAGCCGCGCGCGATGCTGTCGCCCGCCGTCATCCGGTTCGACGCCGGCCGGGTCCGGGCGGCTCGGTGACCCGGGACCGGCCCGGGCCGTGCGTTCCACGTGAAACACATCCGGGTGAGCGTGTGGGAGAGGATGCCCGGTGTGGATCTCCCCCTGCTCGAGGACGACCTGGCCGAGACCGGCGTGATCGAGCCGCACCTCGTGGTCCGGCCCGTCGACATGCCCGAGGCCGCGGTGCTGTGCTTCTTCCCCGAGGTCGTGGACGCGGTGGGAGCGACCGCGCGGCGGATCGCCCGGCTGTCCTCGGAGCGAGGCTCGACCCCGGTATGGGAGACCGAGGTCGACGGCCGCCGGCTCGCGGTCGTGCAGCCCGGGGTGGGCGCTCCCCTGTCGGTGATGTTCCTGGAGGAGCTCATCGCGATGGGTGCGCGCAAGCTGGTCGCGGTGGGCGGCGCCGGGACGCTGGTGCCGGAACTGGTGCTCGGGCATGCGGTCGTCGTCGAGAGCGCGGTGCGCGACGAGGGCACCTCGTTCCACTACCTGCCGCCCACGCGGACGATCGAGGCCGACCCGCACGGCGTCGACGTGCTCACCCGCACCCTCGACGACGCCGCGGTGCCCTACGTCGTCGGCCGGTCCTGGACCACCGACGCGGTCTACCGCGAGACCCGCGCCCGGGTGGACCGCCGCCGCGCGGAAGGCTGCCTGGTGGTGGAGATGGAGGCATCGGCGTTCATCGCCGTGGCCCGATACCGCGGCGTGCGGTTCGCGCAACTGCTCCTGGCCGCCGACTCGCTGGCCGGCGAGGCGTGGGAGCACCGCGGCTGGACCACCGCCCGACAGGCCCGCGAGGGGCTGTTCCGGCTGGCTGCCCGCGCCGCGCTGGCGCTGTAGCGGGCGCGGCCCTCGGTCAGCGGGCGGCGCGCGCAGGCGTCCCGCCCGTCGCCGAGATGAGCGCAGCCCCCGCGGCGATGCCCGCGAGCAGCAGGAACACCGCCGGATAGCCCCCGAGCAGTGCGGCGAGGGCGGTGCCGGCCCAGGGCGCGACGGCGGTGGCGATCAGCATCGGCGCGGAGATGACGCCGTTCAGGCGCCCGTAGTGAGCCGCGCCCCAGCGATCGCTCACCGCCGTCGCCTGCAGCAGCGTGAAGATCCCGCGGGCGGCCCCGACCACCACCGAGATCACGACCAGCAGCACGGCCGGGCCGGGGACGACGGCGAGCAGGCCGGTCGTCCCCGCGCACGCACCGATGATCAGCGCCGTCCGGGACCGGACGCCCGTGGCGGCCACCAGGCGCCCGTAGAACAACCGCCCGGCGACCTGCCCCACCCCACCCAGACCCAGCGCGAGCGCGGCCGTCGCCGTGTCCAGCCCACGGCCGAGCAGCAGCGGCACGAGGTTGATCAGTACGGCGTAGACGGCGAACGCGGCCAGCGTCATCGCCACCGTGAGCAACACGAACGGGCGGCTGCGGGCGACCGGGCCAGGGTCGCGGGAGGCCCACCCGGGGGCGGGCTCGACCTCCGGCCACTGGCCGCGGAGCCCGAACAGGTGCAGCGGGATCGTCGTCACCGCGAGCACGGCGGCCAGTACCAGGTAGGTGTCGCGCCAGTCCATCCGCGCGATCAACGCCGCCGTCAGCGGGGCGAACACCGTGCTCGACAGCCCGGCGATCAGGGTCAAGGCGGTCAGGGCGGCCACCTGCCGCGGGCCCCACCAGCGGGTCAGCGCCGCGAACGCCGGCTGGTAGAGCACGCCGGCCATCGCCACCCCGGCGACCAGCCAGGCCGCCAGGAACCACCACACCGACTCCGCGACGGCGATCCCGACGACCGACGGCACCGCGAGCACCGACCCCGCGGTCATCACCGCGCGCGGTCCCCACCGGTCCAGGGCGCGCCCCACCGGGATCCCCACCAGCGCCGCGACGACCAGGGCCGAGGAGAACGCCGCGGTCATCGCACCGGGTGACCAGCCGGTGTCCGCCGCGATGGACGGTGCGAGGACCGGGAAGGCGTAGTAGAGAACGCCCCAGCTCACCACCTCGGTCACGCACAGCACGACCAGCACGCGGCGCAGCGCGGCCCGGGGCAGCGCTGCGGTCGACGGTGACACCACCCCGGCAGTCTCGGTGAGCGGGCCCGCGCCACGCCAGCGCGAGTGGACCCCGGCGCGTCGTGGTAATCCGTTTGCTGCCGGGCGGACCGCCGGCGATGAGCGAAGCGGAGGTGCCCGGATGAGCACGGACGTCGTGCCGAGACGGCAGGACCGGTTCGACGGCTGGATCGCCGGCCTGGGGACCGCTGCCGGGCTGCGGGTGGTGATGGGGCACTGGGAACGGTCCCCACTGGGCACCTTCACCGATGTGATGGTCGAGCAGCCGGACGGGCACCGGGTACTACTCGCGCCGACCCGCGAGACAGCGGACTTCGTCGCCGGCACGTACCGCTTCGACGAGGTGCGGCTGACCCCGGTCACGACGGTGGTCGACGGGGCGGACTGGCAGGTCGGCGCCGGCCCGCTCGAGGTCGCGTTCCGCGCAGGTGGACGACCGCTGCTGGGCCGGCTGCTGCGGCTGGTCCCCCGGGCGCTGGCCACCGCCCCGTGGTGGATCAGCGTGGTGGACGTGGTGGCCCGGACCGTGCTGCCCGGGGTTCGCACCCGGGGCAGCGCCGGCGGAGGCCGGCGGGAGTACTACGCCGCGCTGGACCTGCACCGGGTGCACTCGGCGACGGTGCGCTGGGCGGGCGCCGACCAGGGCGCGCCGGCCCCCGTGTCGCCGCCCGTCCGGTTCGGGTTCGGCTCCACGCCGCGCACGCCGTCGCTGGTACGGGTGGTCACCCTGGTCCGGACGGGCTGACGTGCAGACCTTCCTGCCCTACCCCGATTTCGCGGCCAGTGCGGCGACGCTCGACGACCTCCGGCTGGGCAAGCAGCGGGTCGAGGCCCTGCAGGTGGTCCGGGCGCTGACCAGGGAGACCTACGGCTGGAAGCGCCATCCCGCCGTGCGGATGTGGGACGGCCACACCGAAGCCGCCGCGGCCTACGGGCTGGCGGTCTGCGCGGAGTGGACGGCGCGCGGGCGGCCCGACACCTGCGCGGTGTCGATCGGCGAGGACCTGGTCGCCGCGGGCATGGCGCCGCCCCGGTCGCAGGCCGAACTGGAAGCGGCGGGGTTGCTGCCCGGCTGGCTCGGCGACGAGCGCGTGCACCGCAGCCACCGCGCCGCGCTGCTGCGCAAGGACCCGGCGCACTACGGTCCGCTGTTCCCGGCCGAGGACCCCGATCTGCCGTACTTCTGGCCGGTGTGACCCGTCGGATCAGTCCCGCAGCGCGGCGACGAGGTCGGCGAACCGCTCCGGCGAAGGCGTCTCACCGGGCCGGTTGAACCGGATCCGCTGGGCCACCCCGGCGTAGCGGCGGCGCAGTTCCCCCGCGACCTGCTCGGTCGTGCCGACCACGCACATCGCGTGCAGCACGTCGTCGTCGACCAGCGGCACCATGTCGTCCCAGCGCCCCTGCTTGGACAACCGGTTGAGCTCGGTCTGCAGCTCGCCCCAGCCGTGCAGCTCCAGCACCGGCCGGTACGCGGGGGTGGAACCGTAGAACGAGATCTGCCGGCGCACGGCCTCGACGTCGGCGTCGTCGAAGGCGACGAACGGCGACAGCCCGATCTCGAACCCGTCGAGCGTGCCGCGGGCCCGCGCCAGCGTCGGGACGACGATCTCCCGCAGGTAGCGCTCGGTGAGGAACGGATGGGCGAGCAGCCCGTCGGCCACCTCGCCGGCGGTGCGCAGCATGTGCGGGCCGACCGCGGCGAGGAACACCCGCGGCGGTCCGTGGGGGTTGGCCGGCGGCGTGAAGTTCGGCGTCATCAGCGTGTGCGTGTAGAACTCGCCGCGGTGCTCCAGTCGCTCGCCCGTCTCCCACGCGGTCCAGATCGCCCGCAACGCCTGGACGAACTCGCGCATGCGGGCCGCCGGGCGCGACCACGGCATGGAGAACCGCCGCTCGACGTGCGGGCGGATCTGGCTGCCGAGCCCGAGGACGAATCGTCCGCCGGAGTAGCGCTGCAGGTCGAGCGCCGTGTAGGCGACGGTCATCGGGGTGCGGGCGAACGCGATCGCCACCGATGGACCCAGCTCGATGCGCCCGGTGTGCTCGGCCGCCAGCGCGAGCGGCAGGAACGGCTCGGCGCGGTTCTCGGTGTTCCACGCCCCGGCGTAGCCGATCTCCTCGGCGATCCGGGCGTCGGCGACCACGTGCTGCATACCGTCCCGGAGCCGGGCGTCGATCTTCACACCGCCCGGTCGTACACGTTCGCGGTCTGGCCGGTCAACGACCGCGATGTCGTGCGAACCTCGGCCGATGAGCAGCACCGCACAGGAGATCGCCACACCCGGTCCGCCGCGGGTCGAGGAGGTCGACGACGGGATCCACGCCTACATCCAGCCCGACGGCACCTGGTGGATCAACAACACCGGCTTCCTGGTCGGCCGCCGCGGCGTGGTCAGCGTCGACGCGTGCTCCACCGAGCGACGGACCCGGGCCTACCTCGAAGCGATCCGGGGCGTCACCTCGGCACCGGTACGCACGCTGGTCAACACCCACCACCACGGCGACCACACCTTCGGCAACTACCTCTTCGACGGCGCCACGATCGTCGCCCACGAGGCGACCCGGGCCGGTGTGCTGGCCTGGGGTGGGCCCGGGGCGCCCTTCTGGACGGAGGTCGACTGGGGCGGGATCGAGGTCGAGCCGCCGTTCCTCACCTACACCGATGCCGTCACCGTCTGGGTCGACGAGCTGCGCTGCGAGGTCCGGCACGTCGGGACCGCGGCGCACACCACGAACGACTCGATCGTCTGGATCCCCGAACGCGGCGTGCTGTTCAGCGGCGACCTGCTGTTCAACGGCGGCACCCCGTTCCTGCTCCAGGGCTCCGTCGCGGGTTCGATCGAGGTGCTGGAGAAGGTCGTCGCCCCGCTCGGCGCGCGGGTGATCGTCCCCGGGCACGGTCCGGTCGCCGGACCCGAGGTGATCGACGAGGTGCTCGGCTACCTGCGGTTCGTGCAGGCCACCGCGCAGGCCGGGCGGGCGGCCGGGCTGACCCCGCTGGAGACGGCGCGGGAGACCGACCTCGGCGCGTACGCGCAGCTGGGCGACTCCGAGCGGATCGTCGGCAACCTGCACCGGGCCTACGCCGAACTCGACGGCGCGGCACCCGGCGCCGCGATCGACGCGGTAGCGGCGCTGCAGGACATGGTCACCTTCGACGGGGGGCGGCCGCTGACCTGCCTGGCCTGAGCCGCTCAGCCGAGCCCGTCGGCGGCGACCGCAGCGGCCTGCGCGATCAGCGCGTTATCGGGCGTCGCGTCCGCGGCACCGCGCACCGAGAAGATCGAGACGACGATCGGGGCGGAGCCGGGCGGCCAGGCGACCGCGACGTCGTTGGCACTGCCGTAGCCCCCGGAACCGGTCTTGTCACCGACCCGCCAATCGCCCGGCAACCCGGCGCGGATCCGCGTGCCTCCGGTCGTGTTGCCCACCAGCCAGCCGGTGAGCACCTCGCGGGCCGGATCGTCGAGGCGCCGACCGAGTACGAGTTCGCGGACGGCGCCGCCCATCGCGCGCGGGCTCGTGGTGTCCCGCTCGTCGCCGGGGATCGCGGTGTTGAGGTCCGTTTCCCGGCGGTCGAGCCGGGTCACCGGGTCGCCGAGCGAGCGGGCGAACGCCGTGATCTCGGCCGGGCCGCCGAGGACGTCGAGCAGCAGGTTGCCCGCCGTGTTGTCGCTGTAGCGGATGGCGGCATCGCACAGCTCGCGGACCGTCATCCCGCCGGCGACGCGCTGCTCGGTGATCGGGGAGTACTCGACCAGGTCGGCGTCGGTGTAGCGGATCGGGGTGTCGAGGAACGCGAGCGGATACCGGTCCAGGACAGCCGCCGCGGCGAGCACCTTGAACGTCGAGCACATCGCGAACCGCTCGTCCGCGCGGTGCGCGAGCTCCCGCCCGGTGCCGGTGTGCAGCGCGTACACCCCGAGCCGGGCGTCGAAGCGCCGTTCCAGCTCGGCGAGCCGATCCGTCGTCGCCGCAGCTGCGGGGTCCGCGGTCGCCACCGGTTCCCGCGCCGGTGACGACCCCGTGCACGCCGCCGCCCCCAGCAGCGGCACGGCGAGCACCGCCCCCAGGATCCCGCGCCGCCCGAACGTCCGGTCACCGATCATCTCTTTCGCCCCCCGAGCAGCCGACCACTCCGATGATCAGGGTGCCGCACCGGTCCACCGGCCGGGCGGGCGGTACGGCGAGCCTCCGGGTCAGTCGTGCGGCTGCAGGGCGGCGGCGATGACGTCCCGGCCGATGGGCGAGGCGACGGAACCGCCGGTGGCGGCGTCGCCGAGGTCGCCGCCGTTCTCCACGATGACGGCGACGGCCACCACCGGGTTCTCGGCGGGGGCGAAAGCGACGTACCAGGTGTGGGGCGGAGTGGCCTTGGGGTCGGCGCCGTGCTCGGCCGTCCCGGTCTTGGAGGCGATGGTGACGCCGGGGATGCTGCCGTGGCCGGTGGTGCGCTGCTCGGACCCGACCATCAGGTCGCGGAGCGTTCCGGCGACGTTCGGGGGGATCGCCTGGTCGAGCTCCTGCGGTTCGGTCCGGTCGATCACGGACAGGTCCGGGCCGTCGACCTCCTTGATCAGATGGGGGGCCATCCGCTTCCCGCCGTTGGCGATCGTGGCGACGATCTCGGCGTTCTGCAGCGGCGTGAGCCGCACGTCGCGCTGACCGATCCCGGACTGCGCCAACGCCGCGGCGTCCGGCAGGGAGCCGACCTCGGAGGCCACCACGGGGTCCGGGATCTGCAGATCCGTCTGTCCGAAGCCGAACTTCTCGGCCTGACCGCGCAACCGGTCGGCACCGAGCCGGCCGGCCAGGGACGCGAACGCGGTGTTGCAGGAGCGGGCCAGCGCCTCGGCGACCGAGACGGTCGAGCTCGCCCCGCACTGCTTGCCGTCGTAGTTCTCCAGCGTGGTGCTGGTACCCGGCAGCGTGATCCGGGATTCGGCTGTCAGCCGGGTGGCCGGGGTGACCCCGTCCTGCAGGGCGGCGGCCAGATCGACCAGTTTGAAGGTCGAGCCGGGCGGATAGGTCTCGTCGATCGCCCGGTTCGTCAGCGCACGCGGATCGGCTGCATCGGCCTCGGACCAGCCCTTCTTCTGGACGCCCGCATCGTGGGAGGCCAGTGGGTTGGGATCGAAGGAGGGCGTGGAGACCATGCCGAGGATCGCCCCGGTCGAGGGCTGGATCGCCACCACCGCTCCCGTGTGGCCCTTGCGCGTCATGGCGTCGTAGGCGACCTGCTGCACATGGGGGTCGATGGTGGTCACCACGTTGCCCGGCGTCGGGGTGCCGCCGGTGAGCAGGTCCGACAGCCGGTGGAAGAGCAGGCGCGGATCGGAGCCGTTGAGCACGGGGCCCGCGGCCCGCTCCAGGCCCGACGAGCCGTGGGACCTGGAGAAGTACCCGGTGACCGGGGCGAACGCGGGACCGTTCGGGTACTCACGCAGGTAGCGGAACGAGTCGTCGGTCGGAGAGCTCGAGGCCAGCAGTTGGCCGTCGGCGCTGATCTGCCCCCGGGGCTGGGAGTACTCGGCGAGCTGCACCCGCCGGTTGCGCGGGTCGTCGCGGTAGTCGGCTCCCTTGACCACCTGCACGTAGGTCTGGCTCGCCAGCAGGATCACCATCAGCGCCATCATCGCGACGCCCACCCGGCGGAGTGCACCGTTCACGAGCGGGCCCGTCCGGTGTCGCGAGCCGGCCCCCCTGGGAGTGTGGTCCAACGTCCGGGACCGATGTCGATCGCCTCCTCGAGCGACGCCTGCGGCTTCCCCCCGACGCTAACCCGGGCCCCGACGGCCCCGGCTGAGTGCATCCTGAGTGAATCCCGGATCGGCTGCGGCGGCGCTCACATCGCGAACGACGAGGTGGGCCCGGACTCCTGCTCGACCTGCCGGGTCGGCCGCACCTCGAGCGCTTGGCACCGGCAGGTCGAGCCCGCCCCCCGCAGCGGCGGGCAGGATCGATCCCGTGGCCGCACGGAGGACCGACCGGATGGACTGCGCCGTCCTCGGCAGCGCGCCGACGGGGCCGGTCCCCGTGCCGGTGTGAGCGGCCGCCATGGCCAAGGGCGGCAAGAAGCATGCGGCGAACCCCGGTTCCGCGAATCGCGACACCGACGCCCCGGAGCACAGCGCCGCCTCCGACCTGCGTGAGCAGCTGGCGGACCTGCGCGTCGTCGACAGCGTCGACGACGACCCGGTCCTGATCGGGCCCGACGGGAGACCGGTCGACACCTGGCGCGAGGGCTACCCGTACCCCGAGCGGATGGCCCGGGCGGAGTACGACCGCCTCAAGCGGCCGTTGCAGATCGAGCTGCTCAAGCTGCAGTACTGGGTCAAGGAGACGGCACAGAAGATCGTCGTGCTGTTCGAGGGCCGGGACGCGGCCGGGAAGGGCAGCACGATCAAGCGGTTCATGGAGCACCTGAACCCCCGCGGCGCGCGGGTCGTGGCGCTCGGCAAGCCCTCCGAACGCGAGCTGACGCAGTGGTACTTCCAGCGCTACATCGCCCACCTGCCGGCCGGCGGCGAGATCGTGCTGTTCGACCGGAGCTGGTACAACCGGGCCGGCGTCGAGCGGGTCATGGGCTTCACCGACCCGCGCGACTACATGGAGTTCCTGCGCGAGGTACCCGAGCTGGAACGCATGCTCGTCCGCAGCGGGCTGCACCTGATCAAGCTGTGGTTCTCGGTGTCCCGGGGCGAGCAGCGCACCCGGTTCCTCATCCGCATGATCGACCCGGTCCGGCAGTGGAAGCTCAGCCCCACCGACCTCGCCTCGCTCGACAAGTGGGACGAGTACACCGAGGCCAAGGAGGCGATGTTGTTCTACACCGACACCGCCGACGCGCCCTGGACGGTGATCAAGAGCAACGACAAGAAGCGGGCCCGGATCGAGGCCATGCGCTTCGTGCTCAGCCGGTTCGACTACCCGGACAAGGACCCCGAGATCGTCGGAACCCCCGACCCGCAGATCGTGGGCTCGGCCATGGCGCTGTTCGAGCACGAGGAGCGGCCCGAGCCCTTCCCCCCGCTGTCCTACCTCAATCCCCTGCGCTGAACCCGCCCCGCACTGAACCCGCGGTTCACCGGGCCGGGAGATAGCCGAGGTCCTGCAGGACGATCGCGGACAGGTTGGGGATGCGCGAACAGTCCGTCTGCACGTCGGGGCCCCCGGCGTAGTACCGGCGCAGGCGCTCGGCGAACTCGACGGCGCTGCACCCGCCCCCCTCGCGCAGCAGCGTGAGCGCGGTCTCGAGTTGATCCCGCGTCACGCAGTCCTGCCACAACCGCTGGCGCAGGCAGACCTTCTCGTCGTCGACGAGCACCACCCGCAGCGTCGAGCCCCCGGCCAGCGGCCGGACCGTCGGCTGGTCCTCGTACCGCGATCGCACCGCGCTCCAGTCGAGCATCATGTGTCACCGTCCCGCTTCCGCCGGCGGTCCAGGTCCATCGCGAGCAGACCCAGCCAGCCGGATTCGGGGCCCGTCGGCACGGCCGCCGCGGGGGTGCCCGTCGCCGGCGTCCCGTCGGCCACGGAACCGGGCAGCACCGTGCAGATCATCGCCGGGGTCACCGCGGCGGCGAACTCCCCGGGGGCCGGGAGCAGCCCGAGCCCGGGAACGTCCAGGGGAACGGCCCGCACGCCCGGGTGCACCGCCGCCAGCGGGGTGAGCACCGCGAGATCGGCGATCGCGGCCGCCGGCTCGTACCGGGTGCCCTGGTCGGAGAACACGGGGGTCACTCGAGAACGCCCAGGTCCTTCAGGACGTGCGCGGCCGATGTCGCGCGGACGTCGGCCACCAGCGCGCGGTACTCCTCGACGAACAGACCCGCGTGCCGGCTCATCCGCTCCGATTCGACCAGCTCCACCGCCCGGGTGAGGTGC
This sequence comes from Pseudonocardia bannensis, assembly GCF_012911875.1. Taxonomy (GTDB): domain Bacteria; phylum Actinomycetota; class Actinomycetes; order Mycobacteriales; family Pseudonocardiaceae; genus Pseudonocardia; species Pseudonocardia bannensis. Next base: position 52,841 of record NZ_JAAXKZ010000001.1, read on the forward strand.
TCGCGCGCCAGCGTGTCGCGCCACAACGGGTTGCGGATGTGCACCCCCGAGTCGTCCGCGCCGGTGATCTCCAGCGTCTTGCCACCAGCAACGGTGGGGATTCGGACGCCGCCGGAGTACTTCCTCACGACCGCGTCCCAGTCCAGCGGCACCGGTCTCACCCTCTCTCGTCCGGGTCGGGAGCCGGGGGCAGCCCCGGTTTCGCCAGTTCCTGCATGAAGGCCAGCGTCGAGTCCCGCCGGGCGGTCGCCTCCCGCTCGTCGCAGGACAGCCCGGCGGCCAGCGTGGCCAGGTCCTCGCCGCGGATGCACGCCCCGACCAGCACCTCCCGGTGCTCGTCCGGCACGCTGTCCAGCCGCTCCCGCAGCTCGGCCCAGCCGCACACCGTGGCCAGCCGGCCGGCGTCGGCCTCGGCGATGCGGGTCTCGGCGAGCCGCGCGATCCGCCCGGAGTACGGCAGGCCGAAGTACCGGAACACGGTCGGTCGCGACACCATCCCGGCGATCACCTGCACGCTCACCTGCTCGGCCAGGCCGGGATCGGACAGCCGGTGGCTGCAGGTGTACTGGACGGCCTCGAACGTCGCTCGGACCCGCTCCACCCATTCCGCGTACTCGGCCGCGACCCCCGCAGCCACCCCCGACCGCTCCATCTCCCACCTCATGCCACCTCCGGCGCGGAAGTGGCTCTCGCTGCGTCCCGGCACAGCGAGAGCCACGCCCGCCGTCGGGCTACGGCGTCTTGACGACGGTCCTGACCATCGGGGCGATGTGCGCCTGCTGCACGGCCGAGACGTCGGTCGAGGCCGGGGCGTCGCCGCGGATGGCGTCGTGCGGGACCACGACCCAGCAGGCGCAGCCCCAGATGCACTCACCGGCCATCCCGTCGAACCGGATGGACTGTTCGGAGAGCATCACGCCCAGGTCGAGCAGCCAGGCGTGCATCATCAGTTTCTCGTCCCACGACTCGACGGCGTCGTAGGCGTCGCGGGCCTCGTAGAACGCGGTGAAGTCGGTCTTCGCCACACCCGGGATGATGATGTTCGAGTAGGCGGTGAGCTCGTCGAAGAACTCACCGAGCGAGGTGTTGAGCGTGCCGTCCTCGCCCTCGAGCAGGTACTCCCCGAGGACCGCCTCGAGCCGCTTCTGCAGGGTCTCGTTCCACAGCTCCCGCGGGGCGACCGTGTGCGCCTCGATGTAGTCGGTCTTGAAGCCCTCCTTGAGGCCCGAGAACCTCGGGATGTAGTCGATCCACTTGCCGACGACCTCGCGCCACTTGCTGCGGGGCTCGCCGGGCAGCACCTCGACACCGGGGTGGGTGAACTTGGCGGCGTCGAAGACCGTCCAGGTGCGGTCGCCGGAGATGTTGCGCTCGTGCGGTGCACCGGTGAACCCGGCGGGACGCAGCATCTTGAACAGCAGCCGCCCGTAGTCCTGGACGATGAACCGGCTGAACGAGTCGTCGATGAACTTGCGGGTCACACCCTTGCGCAGGGCGTCGCGGATCGCCGGCCGGCCCGTCCGGGTGTAGGTGCCCAGCCGCTGCCAGGAGTGCTCCTGCGGCAGTGCGAAGAACCCTCCGGTGAACGGGTTCTTGTACAGGTCGCCCCAGACCGCCATGACGCCCTGGTTCTTGGCGTCGTCGAGCATGCAGTCGATCTCGTTCATGGTCGGGAACAGCGCGGCCTTGCCCCCGGCGTGCTCCTCGTCGCCGGAGAACGGCATCGCGGCCACGCCGACGACCGGGATCCGGCGGCCGAGCTTGACGTTGGACAGGTGCCGGGCGAGGTCGACGACGATGCCGCTGCCGGTGCCCCCCGCCATGGAGAAGAACACCAGCACGATCGACGGCAGCCGGGTCGCGTTGATCGAGGCGACGAAGTCGTCGAGCTCCTTCTCCAGCCGCTTGTCCTCGCCGTAGTAGTAGTGACCGTAGATCGCCTTGGCGACGGCCCGCGGGATGGAGTCGCCCGGCTTGGGCATCTCGGTGTCCGACGGCAGCCACGGCTCGTAGTTCGGGTTCCAGTAGTAGCGCGGATACTCCATCTTCAGGAACTCGCGCCAGCGGTTGAGGCTGGTCATCAGCTCCCCGCGCTCGGGGACGTCCAGGGCCACCGTGCGGACCTGGTGGCGGTCGGTCGGAATGCCGCGTTCGGCGAGCCGGCCGTTCAGGCCCGCTGCGTACTCCCTGAGCTCGTGCATGTCCTGCTCGCCGATGTCGACGGCCAGTCCGGTGAACCGGGCGCGCGGGTCCTCCAGCTGGTCCTCGATCTCACCGGTGCGCAGCAGCGCCTCGACCATGTAGGCGCCGGTCTTGCCGATGCCGATCGCGTGGATGCAGTGCGGCGCCTGAGCGCCGGTCGCGCTGTGGTAGAGCGACATGCCCATTGCGGTGCTCCTCCTGGTTTCGGGCGTACGACGTCGCCGCACGCCCTCGTGGGTCTCGTGCGCTGCTCGCCTGTCTGCAGGTCGGGGGATGTCATTCGAGGTACCCGAGGTCCTTGAGCACGGTGGCCGCGGTCGTCGGCCGCTCGTCGGCGATGTAGGTCCGGTAGTGGTCGACGACGTCGCCGTAGTTCCGCGTCATCCGGCCCGCCTCCAGCAGTTCGACCGCCTTCTCCAGGTAGGCCCGGGTGAGCTTGTCCTTCCAGAGCCGGTGCGAGACGTAGATGTAGTCCTGGTCGGCCCCGGTGACCTGCAGCGTCCGCGCGCCGGGCATGGATGGGAGCTCGGCCCCGTTCTCGTACCGTTTGACGACGTCGGCCCAGTCCAGTGGCACGGTGTCCTCCGGGTTCAGCTGCTGGAGACGGACGTGGCCGCCTCTTCGGCCTCCGGCAGCGACACCGGGGACGTGATCTCCTCGCCCCGGATCGCGGCGTGCGGCACCACGACCCAGCAGGCGCAGCCCCAGATGCACTCGCCGCCCATGCCGTCGAAGCGGATCGACGGTTCGCAGAGCATCACGCCGAGGTCGAGCAGCCAGGAGTGCATGAGCAGCTTGTCGTCCCACTCGAGCGTGTCGTAGGTGTCCCGGGACGGCACGAACAGCGCGAGGTCCAACTTGGATGCCCGCGGCAGCAGCACGCTCACGAAGCCGGCGTCACTGTCGATCGGCAACACGACCGGCTCGACCCTGGTGTTCGCGACCTCGCCGATGGCCTTCGCCGCGGCCTCGCCCGCCTTCGCCCCGTCCTTGGCGGGGGCGAACACCCGCGCCTCGGCGTACTCGGTGCTGAAGCCCTTGTTCAGGCCGAGGGACCCGAGCGAGCCGGCGTCGTCGAGCTTGCGGGTGGTGAGCACGTTGATCCAGCGGTCGCTCTGCTCGCCGCGGATCGCCGGGTGCCACTGGTCACCGGGGACGGCGAGCCAGTTCAGCGCCTTGAGGGTCTCGTAGAGGTTCTTGCCGTCGTCGGCGGCGAGGAACCTGGCGAGGCCGGAGTCGAGGTAGGCGTGGGTGGCGGCCAGGTCGCCGGTGAAGGCCTGCACGTCGTCCTGCGGGACCACGAAGAACCCGCCGGTGAACGGGTTCTTGTACAGGTCGCCCCAGACCGCCATCACGCCGTTGTTCTTCTCGGTGTCGACCATGCAGTCGAGCTCGTTGATGGCCGGGAAGAACGATCCGTCCGCGATCTCGGGCGCGTCGGCGCCGCTCGGCAGTACGCCGATCCCGACCACCCAGGGCCGGCGGCCCAGCTTGATCGACGACAGGTGCCGGGCGATCTCCACGACGATCGCGCTGCCCACGCCCCCGCCCAGCGCGAACGGTACGACCACCAGCGGGGTCCGGCCGCTGTTCAGGATGCCTTCGGCGAACGCGTCCATGGCCGTGGCGATCTCGTGGTTCTGGTAGTACTCCGAGCCGTAGATCGCCTTGGCGACGGCACGCGGGAAACGCTCGCCCTCCGCGGGCAGTTCGATGTCGCCGGGCAGCCACGGCTCGTAGTTCGGGTTCCAGTAGTAGCGCGGGTACTCCATCTTGAGGAACTCGCGCCAGCGGTTCAGGCTGGTCAGCAGCTCCTCGCGGGTCGGGATCGGCAACGCGACGGTCTGCACGGCGCCGGCCGGCAGCCCGCCGGCGGCGGCCCGCACCGGGGCGAGATCGGTGTCGCCGATGTCGACCGCCAGCGCGGTGAAGCCTTCCGGCGGGTCCTTGAGCAGCTCGGTGATGATCGCCGCTCCGGTGCCACCGAGGCCGAGGACATGCAGGGAGAACGGTCCCTCGTGCTCCCCGGCCCGGTGCACACCCTCTTTGCTCAGCGCCTCGATCCGGGCCAGCGTCGCGTCGGTTCCGTGCTCGTGGTTGTGACCGTGTCCGTGCTCGGTGGCCATGCGCAGTGCCTGCCTTTCGAGATGTCGATGGAGCCTTTCGAGGGCTGATCGCCGATCCCCGCCGTGACGGGCGGTCCGCGACGCCCGGGCCGGACCGGCTCAGCCGGTGCCGACCGTCTGTCGTGGCCTCCGGCGGCCCCTTCTGCCGTGCTCCCCTGCCGTCGATCCGGCGAGACCGCTGATCGCGCCACGCAGCGCCCATTCCTGGCGGAGCCGCGCAGCGCGCGCCGCCCGCACTGCGACGGGGGACAACCGGGCGTACTGCAGCCCGTACTCCTCGTCGCCACACCGGCCGAGCACGGTGCCGTCGAACCCGACGATCGCGGAGTGCCCCGCCCAGGTGTGCTCGCCGTCGGAACCGACCGTGTTGACCGTCGCGACGTAGCAGAGGTTCATCCACGCCATGGCGCGCGCGGCGGAGATCTGGTCGTCGACGGGGACGTCCGGCGAGCCCTGGCAGCGGACGACGAGTTCGGCGCCGCAGACCTGGCAGCCGCTCGGAGGGTGCGGCGCTCCGTCGCAGATGGCCAGCGTGGTGCGTAGTCCCTTCGGGCCGTCGACGGCCCGGGGCGGATCGGCGGGGGGCCCGCCGCCGGTGAGCCCGGCGAGCGTGTGCCGGTGGCGGTGGACGACCTCACCGCGGTCGTCGATGAGGACGACGGCGTTGCCGGGGTCCGGCCGGCAGCAACCGCCGGTTGTCGAGAACACACCCCAGACACCCGCCGCGCGGCAGGCCGCCGCGAACACGGCGGTCTCCTCCCCGGGCGCGGTGAGCGGGGGTCCGATGTCGTCCTGAGAGTCGGCGACGCCGTGCGTGCTGTACTCCGGGAACACGATGAGATCCAGGCCGGGGAGGCCCTGCTTGATCCCGACGACCATGTCGGCGATCTTCAGGTAGTTCTGCCGGACGTCGCCGGCGCAGTACAGGTCCGGCACCGGGTAGTTCATCACCGCGATGCCGACGAGCGCGTCATCGCGGGCGCTGCGGTCAGGCATGCAGGACCTCCCGGGACGTCGGCCAGGCGCCTGAACAGTGCGGCGAGGTGTGATGCGCGCCTCAAAATACCGCGGTAGCTCCGGAACGCAATACATCCAGCGTGAAGTAACTGAAAACTTCGCCGTCTGTCGCCAACGACAGCTTCGCAGCTACCCAGGGTTGAGGAATTCGAGTGCAACGGTCACCGCAGGTGATCTGGTTACGCTCCGGTAGCAGAACCGGCCACGCCGGGGGGCGCCTGGGAGGCGGTTCCGGGCCCGAGCTCGGACTGGACGGCCGATTCGGTCAGCCGGCCGAGCAGGGACATGACGGCATCCCGGGTGCCCGGGGGCAGCATCAGCTCGTAACGGGCCAGGGCCTCACCGAGTGCGGCGTCGACGGCCGCGTCGATCTGCCCGACGATCTCGCGGCCGTCCGCGGACAGGTGGACCAGGACCCGGCGGCGGTCCCAGGGATGGACCTCCCGGTACGCGAGCCCGCCGTTCACCAGGCGGTCCGCGATGCGTGTCGCCGTCGGGCCCGGCACGCCGGCCCGGGCGGCGACCTCCCCCATCGTGGCCCCCGAGTTCTCCGCCAGCAGCAGCAGCACCCGCCACTGCTCGCGCGAGATCCCGAGGCCCGCGGTGATCGGGGTGACCGCGGCCGTCACGAGCTGGTCGGCCAGGTCGAGGATGGCCAGCACAGCGGAGAACGCCGGATCCGAACTCGCCACTACCCCCGACTCCTCGATCGACGGATCGGCACGGCAGCGCGCCGGCCGGGTCCGCCGAACTCGCTGCGCCCCGCGAAGGGCGCCCGGCGGACGGCAACGATCATGAGTATTACACGGAGACGGGCTGGGCATGACGCACATCACCTGCCCAGGCAGTGGTCAGGTGGGAGGCGCGTCCAGTCCGGACACCCGGAGGGTGATGTTGAGCCGGCCGTGGGCCAGGCCGATGTCGGGCGCGTCGAGATCCGTCAGCAGCCGGGGCACCCCGTGGTAGGCGAGCCGGCTCTCGTCGCCGAAGACGAGCAGGTCCCCGGAACACAGCTCGACATCGGTCCACGGTCGGCCGCGGTCTGCGGTGTTGCCCAGGCGGAACACGCAGGCCGCACCCAGGCTGAGCGACACGACCGGCTCGAGCACCTTCTCGTCGCTGTCGCGGTGGAGTCCCATCCGGGCGTCCGCGGCGTAGTGGTTGATCAACGCGATGTCGGGCCGGTAGGCGGCGCCGCGGGCCGGGTCGAGGTAGGCGTCGGCGACGGCGGCGCGGCCGAGGTCGCCCAGCCGGTCCGGGAACGGGGTGACGGGAGACCCGTCCTGGTCGTCGCGGGTGCGGGAGTAGCGGTAGGGGTACCAGTGCCAGCCCAGGCAGACCTGGCGCGCCGACATCCGGGCACCGTTCGGCAGCGACGCCGCCCGGATGCCCGGTCCCTGCATCGCCCACTCCCGGCAGGCCACCACGAGCTCGCGCTGGCGGCACAGGTCCAGCCAGTCCGGGACGTGCACCGCGCCCGGTGCGAGGGTGCGGCGCTCGCGGGGTATCAGCTCCATCGCCGGTCGCCTGTCCGCGCCGTCAGCGGGATGCCTTCGTCTCCTGCGGCGCGAACCCGGATCGCAGCACCCCGACGAGCCGGTCGACGGCCTCGGCGGTGGTGGCCGGGTCGGCGTCGGTGAGCCCGAGCACCGGATCGAGGCCCGGGCTATTGGGGGCGATGGCCAGGTGCGGCATGAGCAGGAGCAGCAGTGCGAGGAACGCGTCGAGGTCGGCCTCGCGATCGAGCTGGCCGGCCTCGCGGGCGATCTGGAGCAGGGGCCGCAGCACCTCGATGTAGTGCCGGTTGACGACGAATCGGACGGCGGAGCGGGCAGCCGGGTCGGGTTCGAGGCTCACGGCCGCGGTGAAGGCGCGATCGACGGGATGGGTGTCGAAGTACTCCGTCCAGACCAGGAGCATCGCACGCAGCGAGCCGAAGAAGTCCTCGGTCCAGGCCATCTCCTCGATCCGCCGCACCATCGCCGTCCGGATGCGCACGCTCGCCAGGTCGCTGAGGTGGGCGTACATCTCGGCCTTGTCGGTGAAGTACTGGAACAGGCTGCCCTTGCTGACCTTGGCGTTGCGAGCGATCGTGTTGAGGCTGCCGCCGGAGAAGCCGCGGGCGGCGAACTCGGCCTCGGCGGCGTCGAGCACGGCCTGGCGGCGGGCGGCGGGGAGCCGGTACCAGGTGTCGGTCGGCACGAGAACACCCCCTTCGGGGCCATCAGGACGTTGCGCCGTGAGCGTGTCCCAGCTTACAGTGACCGCCGGTCATATGACCACTGGTCACATCGGGCGACGTCGCCGCCCCGGCACGCTCCGGGCGTCTCGGACGCCCCCCACGTCGAGGAGGCTGGCATGAGTGGTGCCGAGCAGCCGGGCACCCCGCGCCGGGTGCGGATCGCGATCATCGGCGCCGGGTTCTCCGGGCTGGGCATGGCGATCCGTCTGCAGCAGGCCGGGATCGGTGACTTCGAGATCCTCGAGCGCGCCGACGACATCGGCGGCACCTGGCGGGACAACAGCTACCCCGGGTGCGCGGTCGACGTGCAGTCGCACCTGTACTCGTTCTCGTTCGCCCCGAACCCCGAGTGGAGCCACGTCTACTCCCCGCAGGCCGAGATCTGGGACTACATCAAGCGCGTCGCGAACCAGCACGACGTGCTGAGCCGCGTCCGCTTCCGGCACGAGGTGACCGGCGGCGAATGGGACGAGACGACGCAGCGCTGGCTGCTGCACACCACCGCGGGCGACGTCGAGGCGCAGTTCGTGATCTCGGCGATGGGGCCGCTGAGCAACCCGATCCCCCCGGACATCCCCGGCCTGGAGAGCTTCGCCGGGCACAGCTTCCACTCCGCGCGCTGGGACCACGACCACGACCTGACCGGCAAGCGGGTCGCCGTCATCGGTACCGGGTCCTCCGCCGCCCAGTTCGTGCCCGAGATCCAGCCCAAGGTGGGCAGGCTGCTGGTCTTCCAGCGCACACCGGGATGGACCTTCCCGCGGAACAACCGGCGGATCACCGCCGTGGAGCGCGCCCTGTACCGGCGCTTCCCGCTGCTGCAGCGGCTGGTGCGGGCCCGGCAGTACGCGTACCGGGAGGCCCTGGCCTTCCTGCTGCAGAGCCCGAACCGCGTGGGCGTCATGGAGGCGATCTCCAAGCGGCGGATGCGCCGGCAGGTGCCCGACCCCGAACTGCGCGCCAAGCTCACCCCGGACTACGCGATGGGCTGCAAACGGATCATCGTCGCCGACGACTTCCACCCGGCGCTGGCCCGGCCGAACGTCGAGGTCGTGACCGAGTCCATCCGCGAGATCCGGCCCAACGCGGTGGTGACCGCGGACGGCAGCGAGCACGAGGTCGACACGCTCGTGCTGGGTACGGGCTTCCAGGTCATGCCGGTGGCCGATCCGCTGCGCGGTCGCGACGGCGTGCCGCTGGCGGAGCGCTGGGCGACCCGGCGCGAGGCCTACCTCGGCACGACGGTGGCCGGCTACCCGAACTACTTCATGCTCGTCGGCCCGAACACCGCGACCGGCCACACCTCGGTCCTGCTGTACCTCGAGTCGCAGATCGAGTACGTGGTGCAGGCGCTGCGGCACGTCGGCCGCCACGGCGCCGCCTCACTGGACGTGCGACCGGACGTCCAGGACGCGTTCAACCGCGACCTGCGGGAACGACTGGCCGGCACGGTGTGGACCGCGGGCGGCTGCCGGAGCTGGTACCTCGACTCCGACGGCGGCACCTCGGCCCTGTGGCCGGGATACACCTGGCAGTTCCAGAAGGCGCTGCGGCGGTTCGAGCCGGCCGACTACCGGCTGGGCGCGGCTCCCGCACCGCCGGCGCCGTCGGCACCACACGACACCCGCGACCTCGACCTCGACCTCGTGAAGGGATGACCGGGATGCGCCTTCCCGCCGTGCCCCGACCGCTCATGCGCGCCCTGGTGCGCTACGGCGTCCGCCCCGTGCTCTCCGCCGGTGTCCCGGAAGCCTTCCAGCGGCGCTGGCTGGAGATCATGACGGCCCCGACGCCGCTGCCGTCAGGAGTGCGGGTCACCCGTGACCGGCTCGCCGGCCGCCCGGCCCTGCGCCTCACCCCGCCCGGGGCCGACCCCGCTCGGGCCGTGCTCTACCTGCACGGCGGCGGTTTCACGATCGGTTCCCCGGCCACCCACCGCGCGCTCGCCGGTCACCTGGCCGACGCCGCCGGCGCCACCGTCTACGTGCTCGACTACCGGCTGGCCCCGGAGCACCCCTACCCCGCGGCCCTGGACGACACCACCGCGGCCTACCGGGAGCTGCTCGAGCGCGGTTACGCGGCCGAGCACCTCTCCATCGCCGGCGACTCCGCCGGGGGCTGGCTGACCCTCCGGGCGGGGATCGAGCTGCGGGACGCCGGGACACCGCTGCCCGCACTGCTCGTGCTGATCTCGCCGGTCGTCGATCTCGGGCCCACCGATCGTCCCGACGACGCCGGCGACCCGATGCTGCAGAAGAGCTGGATCCGGTCGTGCATCGACAGCTTCGCGTCCGGCCGCGATCCCCGCTCGCCGGAGCTGTCCCCGGTGTACGCCGACCTGGCCGGGCTGCCGCCGCTGTGGGTGCACGTCGGCAGCGACGAGATCCTCTACGACGACTCGGTCCGCATCGTCGAGCGGGCGCGCGCCGCGGGGGTCCGCGCCGACCTGCGCCGCCTCGACGGGCTCTGGCACGTCGCGCACGCCCACGCCGGGCTGCTGCCCGAGGCCACCGCCGCGGTCGCCGAGCTCGGTGGCCACATCCGGCAGGCGACCCTGCCACTGACCGACACGACCGGGAGTTCCGCGTGAGTGACCAGAAGTCCTTCGACTACATCGTTGTCGGGGCGGGCAGCGCGGGGTGCGTGCTCGCGTCCCGGCTGACCGAGGACCCGACCGTCTCGGTGCTGCTGCTCGAAGCCGGCGGCCGGGACGACGCCGACGAGATCCGTATCCCGGCGGCGTTCTCCAGCCTGTTCAAGACCAAGTGGGACTGGGACTACCGGACCACCGAGCAGAAGCAGCTCGACGGCCGCCGCGCGTACTGGCCGCGGATGAAGGCCCTCGGCGGGTGCTCCTCGATGAACGCGATGATCTACATCCGCGGGCACCGGGCCGACTACGACGGCTGGCGTGACCAGCACGGGGCGCAGGGCTGGGGCTACGCCGACGTGCTGCCCTACTTCGTCCGCGCGGAGGGCAACAGCCGCCTGGGCGGGCCCTACCACGGCACGTCGGGCCCGTTGCACGTCGAGGACCGGCGCTACACCCACGAGCTGACCGAGGCCTGGGTGGAGTCGGCCGTGGCGTCCGGGCTCAAGCGCAACGACGACTTCAACGGGGCCGACCAGGAGGGCGCCGGCCTCTACCAGGTCACCTGCAAGCGGGGCCGGCGATGGTCGGTCGCCGACGCCTACCTGCACCCGGCGGCGGACCGGCCGAACCTGACCGTCCACACCGGGGCGCACGCGACCCGGGTGACCATGGACGGTTCCCGGGCGACCGGGGTGTCCTACCTCCAGGACGGCACGCTGCGTACCGCGCACGCGTCCGCCGAGGTGCTGCTGGCGGGCGGGGCGATCAACTCCCCGCAGCTGCTGATGCTCTCGGGCATCGGCCCGGCGACGCACCTGCGCGAGACCGGCGTGGACGTGCTGGTCGACCTGCCGGGCGTGGGCGAGAACCTGCACGACCACCCGGCAGTGCCGCTGCTGTGGCGCAGCCGCGGCACCAGCGACCTCGTCGACGCCCTGAGCCCGGCCCGGTTGATCCAGTGGCAGGCCCTGGGGCGCGGGCCGCTGGCCTCCAACGTCGGCGAGGGCGGCGGCTTCTTCCACAGCCGTGACGGGCTGGCCGCCCCCGACCTGCAGGTGCACGTGGCACCCACCGGGTTCTACGACAACGGGCTGCGCGAGCCGGTGGGCCGGATGTTCACCGCGGCCCCCACCCTGGTGTCCGTCGCCAGCCGTGGGCGGCTGCGGCTGCGGTCCGCGGACCCGTCCTGGCGGCCCGAGATCGACGTCCGCTACTACGACGACCCGGCCGACCTCGACGCCATGCTGGCCGGGTGCCGCCGGGTGCTGGAGATGGCCCAGGAGGGCCCGCTCGCGCAGCTGCTGGACATGTCGTACCGGCCCGCGGCGGGGGCGCGCAGCAGCGACTCCGAGCTGATCGACCACATCCGGGCGCTGACCCAGACGCTCTACCACCCGGTGGGCACCTGCGCGATGGGCAGCGGCGAGGACGCCGTCGTCGACCCGGAACTGCGGGTGCGCGGCACCGAGGGCCTGCGCGTGGTCGACGCGTCCGTGATGCCGGTCGTCCCCCGGGGCAACACCAACGCCCCGACGATCATGATCGCGGAGAAGGCCGCCGACCTGATCCGCGGGCGCACCGCGCCGGCCGTCTGACACCCCAACCGACCCCACCGGAGGAAGATCATGAGTGTCACCGACATCGCGACGCGACGCGACGCGGAAACGGACGCGGAGACGTTCGACTCACTGAACCCCGCGAACGGCGAGGTCGTCGGCACCTACCCGGTACACGGCGCCGAGGACGTCGCGGCCGCGGTCGCGCGCGCCCGGGAGGCGACCGCGTTCTGGTCGTCGCTGTCGTTCGCCGAGCGTGCCGAGCGGCTGCGGGCCTGGGCCGGGGTACTCACGCGCCGGCTCGCACAGCTGTGCGAGGTGGTGCACGCCGAGGTCGGCAAGCCCCACGGCGACGCGCAGCTCGAGGCCGCGCTCGCGATCGACCACATCGCCTGGGCGGCGCGCAACGCCTCCAAGGTGCTCGGGCCGCGCCGCGTCTCGCCGGGCCTGCTGATGGCCAACCACGCCACGACCGTCGAGTACCGGCCCCTCGGGGTGGTCGGCGTGATCGGGCCGTGGAACTACCCGGTGTTCACGCCGATGGGTTCCATCGCCTACGCGCTGGCCGCCGGCAACACGGTCGTCTTCAAGCCCAGCGAGCACTCCCCCGGCGTGGGCGCCTGGCTGGTCGACACGTTCTCCCAGGTCGTGCCCGAGGCCCCGGTGCTGCAGCTGATCACCGGGTTCGGCCCGACCGGCGAGGCGCTGTGCCGGTCCGGCGTGGACAAGATCGCCTTCACCGGTTCGGCGAAGACGGGCACGCACGTGATGAGGGCCTGCGCCGACACGCTGACCCCGGTGATCATCGAGGGCGGCGGCAAGGACGCCCTGCTCGTCGACGCCGACGCCGACATCGCCGCCGCGGCCGACGCGGCGGTCTGGGGCGGGATGTCCAACGCCGGGCAGACCTGCATCGGCGTCGAGCGGGTCTACGTGCACGAGCGGGTCTACGACGCGTTCGTCTCCGAGGTCACCGCGCGGGCGCGGCAGGTCCGGGCGGGTGCCGACCCGGGCGCGAAGATCGGGCCGATCACCATGCCCAGCCAGCTCGGGGTCATCCGCCGGCACATCGAGGACGCGCTGGCGCGTGGCGGCCGGGCGCTGGTCGGCGGCCTCGACGCCGTGGGTGAGCGGTTCGTGCAGCCGACCGTGCTGGTCGACGTGCCGGAGGACTCCATCGCCGTCACCGAGGAGACCTTCGGGCCGACGCTCACGATCGCCAAGGTGCGCGACATGGACGAGGCCGTGGAGCGGACGAACGCCACGGCCTACGGGCTCGGCGCGACGGTGTTCTCGAAGTCCCGCGGCATGGAGCTCGCTCGGCGGATCCGCTCCGGGATGGCGTCGGTGAACTCGGTGATCTCGTTCGCCGCCGTCCCGTCGCTGCCGTTCGGCGGGACCGGCCAGTCCGGGTTCGGGCGCATCCACGGCCCGGACGGGCTGAAGGAGTTCACCAGCGCCAAGGCGATCGCCCGGCAGCGGTTCCCGATCCCGCTCGCGCTGACCACGTTCGCCCGGTCCGAGGCCGCGGACAAGGCGATGGCCACGCTGACCACGCTGCTGCACGGCAACGCGGGGAAGCTCCCGCGCCGGCGGCGCTGACGCGCAGCAGGTCCACGCGCGGGCGGGCCGTCACGACGGCCCGCCCGTCGGCGTGTCCGCGCCCCCCGTGGCAACCGGGCAACGCGCGCGTCGGGACGCGCGTGGGGAGCACAACGGGCGCGTCACCCACAACGGGCCGCGTGGCGGCACGACGGGCACGTGGCGGCACAACGGGCGCACGATCACGTATGACGCAGGAAGTCACCGGGGCGGCACGGCGCCCGGCGGCGGCCTGGGTCAGCGGGGCTCGCGGGCGGCGCGCGCCGCGGCGTCGAGCTCACCGACGAGGGCCTGCAGGGTGCGGTCGCCCTCGATCTTCCGGTCCAGCAGCGGGTTGACGATCCCACGCAGCACCGACAGCGCGGCCCACCGCTTCGGCACGATCACTCGAGCGGCACGGCGTTCGATGCCGGCGAGGGCCGCCTGGGCGACCTCCTCCGGTCGGATCGCCTGGCCCAGCGGACCGGGCATGGCCCGCTCCCGGAGCCGGGTGACGATCGGGTTGCCGCCGAAGGCGACCTTCGCGATGGCGGTGTCGACCCAACCGGGGTAGAGCACCCCGGCGGTGGCCCCGGTGGAGCTCAGCTCGGCGCGCAGGCTGCGGCCGAACATCTCCGCGCCGGCCTTGGAGACCGCGTACGGCGCGTTGGCCATGCCGTTGACGAAGGCGTAGGCCGACGCGACGACGAGCACGTGCCCGCGTCGCGCGATGACCTGGGGCAGCGCGGCCTTCACCGTCCGCCACACTCCCAGCAGGTCCACGTCGACGACGTGCTCGAAGACGTCCTCGTCGATGGCGGCGATGGTGCAGGGCGGATCGGCGGCGATGCCCGCGTTGGCGAACACGACGTCGATCCCGCCGAAGCGCTCCACGGCGGCCGCCACCGCGGCGTCGAGCGAGGCGCGGTCGGTGACGTCCGCGGCGAGGGCCAGCGTCCGGTCAGCACCCAGCGACGCCGCCACGCGGTCCACGTCCTCCTGACGCAGATCGGTCAGCACCACGCGCGCACCGCGCGCGTGCAGGGCCTGCGCGGTGGCCCGGCCGATACCACCGGCCGCACCGGTGAGGAACACGACCTTGTCGCGGACGGGGAAGTCGGTCATCGTCGCCTGCCTCGGCTCAGCGGTCGGGGTGTGGCCGCACCCTACTGTCATCGACACCGTGATCGGCACCGCTGTATGACCAGTGGTCACACCGTCGGTCAGGTTGCGGTGCATCGCGACCAGTTCGGCCCCGCGCTGGAGATGGCCGGACACGGCGTTGAGCGCGGCGTGGTCGACTCCGGGCCCGCTCCACCGGTCACGACGACGTCCGGCCGCGCGTGCGGGCCGGACACCAGCCGCACTCCCTGCAGGTCCGCGGTCACGTCCCCGCTGTCGAGCAGCAGGCAGGCGACGCCGGGACCGCGAGACCCACGAACGGGGGGCATCCCGCACCGCGACCTGTCCGCCGAACGGGCTACAGGTACGGTCGGCGGCGCCTGTCCGGGCCGGCCCCGCACCAGGGTCGCTGCCCCCACAACGCACCGCGGGAGGACTCGTGCAACGCGGCGATGGACCCGACCAGACCCGCCGGTTCCCGGGGCCGGACGCGCCGGGCCGGTCGGACGAGACCCGCCGCGTCGACGGCCTGGTCGGCTCGCCACGCCGGGACGGCTCCGGCCCCACCCGCAGGATGGGCGCACCCGCAGGTGCGGAGCCCACCCGGCACCTCGGTGGACCGAACACTCCCGAGGGCCCGGTGCTGGACGGGCGTTACCGGCTGACCGGGCTGCTCGGCACGGGCGGCATGGCCGACGTGCGCCGGGCCGTCGACCTGCAGCTGAACCGCCCCGTCGCGGTGAAGATCTTCCGGCCCGGCACCGACCCCGACGGGGAGCAGCGCTTCCGCGAAGAGGCGCGGACGCTCGCGAACCTGAACCACCCCGGGCTGATCCCGGTGCACGACTTCGGGATCGAGCAGCACCGCGCCTACCTGGTCATGGAGTTGGTCGAGGGGCCGACGCTGCGCGCGCGCCTCGACCGGGAAGGCCTGCCGCTCGCCGAGGTGGCACGTATCGGCAGCGACGTCGCGAACGTGCTGGCGTACGTCCACACCCAGGGCGTGGTCCACCGCGACGTGACACCGTCGAACGTGCTGCTCGACCAGGGCCGGCGGGTTCGCCTCGCCGACTTCGGGATATCGCGGCTGGCCGGGGCCGCCGGTCTCACCTCCGCCGACCTCGCCGTCGGCACCCCCGCCTACATGGCTCCCGAGCAGGTGCAGGGCGACCACGCGGGCCCCCCGGCCGACGTCTACGCGCTCGGCCTCGTGCTGCTGGAGGCCGTCACCGGCCGGCCGGAGTATCCCGGGGGGAGCTGGGAGGCGGCCGCCGAACGACTCTCCCGGCCGCCCGCGGTGCCCGGCGACCTGCCGGAGCCGCTGCGGCGCGCACTGCTCACCATGACCGAGACCGACCCGGCACGGCGACCGACCGCCCGGCAGGCGGCGCAGATGCTCGCTGACGTCGCCACCGGCGAGGACAGCGCCGACAGCGGCTATGCGGAGGAGCCGGCGGGCTCGACGACGAAACGCTACTTCGCGATCGCGATCGGATTGGTCGTGCTGATCGCCGCGCTCGTCATCGCGTCGCCGGTGAGCGCGCAGGACGCGCCGCAGACGGCCCAGCCGAGCGTCCCGGCCACGACCGAGGACACCGGGAGCGGCCCGGCCGCGGACAACCCCACCGGCGCCCCCACCGCCGAGGATCCAGGCCCGAGCGGTGGCGGGGACAGCGGCCCCCGGTTCCCCAGCCCGCCGAGCATCAACCTCTCCGACCTGCCGGACGTCCCGGACCTGCCGAACGTCCCCGAGGTTCCGGAGTCGGTCCGCGAGGACGCCCGTGGCCTCTGGGAGCGGTTCACCGACTGGCTGTCCGGCGTGTTCTGACCCGCGGCCGTGCGGGCGGGGCCGGAGTTCGAACGGCGGTCAGCCCGGGCCGGAGCCCCCGGCACCGGGCCGGGGGCCCGCCGCGGCGGTCGCCCGGCGGGGCACGGCGACGCGGGTCAGATCCTGGGCGACGACGATCTCGCCGTCGAACACCGCGGCGGCCTCCTCGTGGAACAGGACCGGGTCGGAGTAGCGCTGGGAGAAGTGGGTGAGTACCAGCCGGCGCACACCGCATTCCGCGGCCACCGACGCCGCCTGCCGTGCGGTGAGGTGGCCGTAGGCGCGGGCCAGTTCCTCGTCCTCGCTGAGGAAGGTCGACTCGATCACCAGCAGATCGGCCCGGTCGGCCAGCGCGTACACCGCGTCGCACATCCGGGTGTCCATGACGAAGGCGAACCGCTGGCCCGGCCGTGGCTCGCTCACCTGCTCCAGCCGCACCGTCCGCCCGTTCAGCTCCAGTGCACCCGCCCGCTGCAGCCGGCCGACGTCGGGGCCGGTGACACCGAAGCGGGCCAGCAGCTCGGGCACCATCCGCCGGCCGTCCGGCTCGACGAGCCGGTAGCCGAAGGTCTCGATGAGGTGGTCGAGCCGCCGCGCCTCCAGGGTCGCGGACCGTTCGGTGGCGAGCACCCCGTCGCGTTCGATCGGCTCCTCGCGCACGTCGACGACGTCGCGGAAGAAGGTGGCGTGCCGCAGCCGCTCGAAGAAGTGCCGGCCCGAGGCCGGGAAGTGCGCGTGCACCGGGTGCGCGACCTGGTCGAGCGAGAGCCGCTGGACGACGCCTGGGAGGCCGAGGCAGTGGTCGCCGTGGAAGTGGGTCAGGCAGATCCGGGTGATCGCGCTGCTGGGCACGCCGGCCAGCAGCATCTGCCGCTGGGTGCCCTCCCCCGGGTCGAACAGCAGTCCCTGGTCGTCCCAGCGGAGCAGGTAGCCGTTCTGGTTGCGCTGCCGGGTGGGCGCTTGGCTGGCCGTGCCGAGCACGACCAGTTCCCGGGCTGACATCCCGCGAGGCTACGCGACCGTCCGCGGGGTGTCGGCCGGTCAGCTCTTCCCTGCGCCCCCGGCGTCGCGCGGCCGCGCCCGCGGAGACGGCCCGGCTCGGTCAGTTCTCGGCCCGGGCCGTGTCCGCCGTGGCTGTGGACGCGACGGACGAGCGGTTGTCGACCACCTGCACGCCGGCTGCGATCCCGGACAGACCCCGGTGCCCGTCGGTGCGCCACGCGGCGACGACCGTCGCCACCGCGAGCAGGAACGCCAGCACGCTGCCGACCCCGCCGATGCCCTGGAGCACCAGGATCCCGCCGGAGCCCACCGTGGCGCGCACGAGCCGACGGCGGCGCGACGGCGCCCGCCCGTCCGGGCCGAGGGGGCGCAGCAGCACCACCTTCTGCCCGATCGTGGCGCCGTCGCCGGCCAGCGGCACCACGAACAGGAACAGCACGGTGGGCAGCCACCAGCCGACGACGTCACCTGCAGCACCGGGCCAGTCGAGCTCCCCCGGCCCGCCGAAGGGGACACCGGCGAGCAGCAGCACGGCGCTGACCCCCATCACGAGCGCACTGCCCGTCAGCTGCACCACGAGCACGTCGCAGACCATTCCGAGCAGCCGGCGCCTCGTGGTCACCGGGCGGGGCGCGGAGGGCGGTGCGGTCACCCGTTGTCCGGGAACGAGCCGCAGCAGCGGCGCGGCCAGGGCGCCGAGCATCGCGCCCGCGCTGTTGGCCAGCAGGTCGTCGACATCGAACAGCCGGTACGGGCAGGGGTAGGCACCCCAGATCCCGGTCAGCTGGGTGACCTCGATCAGCAGCGAGACGACGGCTCCCGCAGCCGTGGTGAGGATGACGGAGCGCTTGCCGAGGTAGCGCACGAGCGCTCCGAAAGGCAGGAACAGCACCACGTTGAACGCCACCTGCTGCACGGCTGGACTGGCCATGAGCGCGTGGAATCCGGACCCGGCCTGCTCGTTGCGGATGTCGCGGAGGAACTGCAGCGGCCGCAGTTGCGGCTCGACCAGCCAGGCGTCACGGGTGCAGAACGCGGCGTCGGCGTGGGGCAGCGGGAGCAGCACGTAGGCGAGGAGTGCGAGGCCGTAGACCAGCGCGGCGCCGGCGAGCATCACGTGGCCGGCACCGAGCGTGCCGCGCCGCCGGAAGCTCACCGCGACGTAGGGCACGAGCAACGCGGTCGCGAGGAGTCCGCCCAGTACCACCGCGACGAAGGCGGGGAGGACGCGGACGCTCACACCGCCATCCTGCCCTGCCGATGATCTTCGCGCTGCTCCGCTTCGCGTCAGCGGTCGAGGGGCCAGTGCACTTCGACGCGCGTGTAACTGATGTGCACTCCCGGGCCCACCAACGAGGACGGGGACCGCGGCTGCGCACCCGGCCACGGCAGTTCCCGCCGGTCGGTCCACGGCCACATCAGACGGGAGACCACCGCGGCCCCGGTCATGGCGGCCGCCGCGGCGGCGCCGACGACCGACGCCGCGACGAGGGGAGCGCCGGCGAGGGCCCGCGCCAGGGACTCCGGACGGGCGACGGAGACGGTGCGCGATGCCCGTGACGCCGGTCGGCGTTCCGACGCCGGGACGGGCAGGCGGCTGTCGTCCGGGCCGGGTGCGCCCGACGGCGTCACGGACTCATGATCAGGCATGGTTTCCCTCCCTGTCACTCGTCCTCATTCCACCACCGCCGGGTGCCCTGAGCCAGGTCCCGCCGCAGCCTTGCCGGGCCGATGAGTTCTGTATCCGCGCGCGGTCCTACCGGTGCCGAGCCGGTGGTGAGCGGGTGAACGGTGGCCGCGATCCACCGCCCACCCGCCCTGCCGTCAGCCGGACTTCCGGTCCGCACCCACGAGGACGTACACCATCGTGCAGTGCCTGTCGCTGCGGTTGCGCCAGGCGTGCCGGGTGCCCCGCTGCACCACGCAGGTCCCCGGGGTGACGTGCACCTCGGCGCCGTCGTCGAGCTCCAGGTAGATCTCACCGTCCACGCAGATTCCGTAGTCGATGCTGTCGGTGGTGTGCATGCCCGGGGTGTCGGGCTCGAACACCCCGATCAGCCCGGGCTGCCTCCGCTCGGCGTCCGCCGCGATCTCCTCGGGGTCGGCGCCGTCCGGCTCCTCCTGCTCGGCCGACTCCGGCGGGAACCGCACCACGACGAACCGTGTGCCGCCCGGCCCGGGGAAGAACGGGTACGGCACCGTCGCGGGGTTGTCCCCGGCGCCGACGAACGGGATGCCGTCGTCGGTGCCCCAGATGTTGTAGATGTCCAGGCCCAGCACCGGCCCCGGCTCGACCGATGTCTCCTCGGCGAATACCGACCTGCCCTCGGCGGTCCGGTCCGTCACGACCTTCTTGACGTCGAATGCCACCATTCCTCCTGACGTCGTGACCAGCGTGTGTCCTACAGGCCCACCCATTGCCGGCCGGTTCCGCGGACGATGCGGCCGAAGGCCGACCCGCTGAAGTGCCCGTCGGCGCCGATGACGCCGGGGTCGCCCTCGAGCTCGGCGGCGATCTTGTCCCGGGTGCGGGCGGCCGTGTCCGGATCGACGTCGAAGATGATCCGCAGGTCACCGTCGGCCAGCTGCAGCGGGCAGTGCACGACGTCGCCCAGGATGATCGCCCTGTCCGCACCGGAGGAGATCACCGCCGAGCAGTGGCCGGGCGTGTGACCCGGGCTCGCGAGCACGTTGACCCCCGGGGCGATCAGCGCGCCGTCACCCACCGGCTCGATGCGGTTCACCAGCGGCGCCTGCACCACCTCCGGGTGCGGCCCGACCGCGGCCAACTCCTCGTCGGTGACGCCCTGCCAGAACTCGAACTCGCCCTCGCCGACGACGTGGCGTGCGTTGGGGAAGGTCAGCGCGCCGTTCTGGGAGGTCCAGCCGACGTGGTCGAGGTGCATGTGCGTGTAGAACACGATGTCGACGTCGTCCGGCTCGACACCGGCCTGGCGCAGGCTCGACAGCAGCTTGCCGCCGGTGAACACGCCGCCCACCGGGTCGAACGGGACCGTCATGTCCCCGAAGCCCAGGTCGACGACGATCTTCTTGTCGCCGGTCTCGACCAGGAACCCGCCGAGGGTCAGCAACAGCTTCCCGTCGGCGTCGAACAGCTCCCGGTGAGCTTCCCAGAGCGCGTCGTTCGCAGCGGGGAAGACCGTACCGGCCTCGACGGTCGCGTCGCCGTCGGGCAGGTAGGTCACCTTGATGTCACCCACGTCGATCGACTCGAGGGGTGCAGGTCGTGCAGACATGGTCGTCCTCTCTGTGGTGACCGGCGGGCGACCCGTCAGCCGGCCAGCGCCCCGAGCACCGGCTTGAACGGGTAGATCTGGCTGTCCACGACCACGCCCTGCGCGACGTAGGGGTCGCCGTCGAGCAGCGACTTCAGCTCGGCCTGGTCGGCCACCTCGGCCACGAGGACCCCGCCGGTGCCGTCCTCGAAGGGGCCGGCCACGCGCACGAGGCCCGCCGCCACCTGCTCCTTGAGGTACGCGGCGTGCGCGCCGCGCGCCCGGTCGATCAGCTCCGCATCGTCGGTGTACTTCCACACCACGGTGAAGAACGCCATGCCATCCATCTCCTCGTGTCGGGGGACCCTCCACCGCCTCACGCAGAGAAGGGCATGAAAGCCGGCGCGGCGACCGCTCGGCCGGCAGCGGGGTGGGTGGCCCGGTTGCGCCGGGCCACCCACCCCGGGTTGGCGGACTCAGCCGGGGAACTGCGGCATGATCTTCTCGCCGAACAGCTGCAGGTTGCGCTTGACCTCGTTGAACGGCAGGAAGCCCTGGTCGGACCACCAGACGAAGTACTCCGGGTTGCCGTTGTCCGCCAGCTCGTGCATCTTCTCGGCCACCGCGCCCGGGTCGCCGGCGTAGAGGTAGTGCGACTCCTCCATGCGCTCGATGGTGCGCGGCACGTCGCCGGTCTCGCCGGCCCGACGGAACACCTCGTAGAAGCCGTGGTGGCCCCAGAAGTGCTTCCAGCCCACGCCCGACACCCCTCGCGACGCCTGGCGCATCGCCTCTTCCTTGTTACGACCGAAGTGGACCGACCGCAGCACCCCGGTGTTCTCACCGAGCGCCAGGTCGAGGCCGAGGTGCTGCTTCGCCTCGTCCTGGTAGGCCTCGACCATCTTGTGGTAGTCCTCGGGAATCGAGGTCAGGATGATCGGGGTGATCCCCTCGCGGGCCGTCCACCGGATGGTGTTCTCGCTCATCGAGAACGCCTGGAACATCTTCGGGTGCGGCTTCTGGTACGGCTTGGGCACCACGGAGATCTTGTGGAGCAGGCCGTCGTCGCCCATCTCCCCGTCGGCGCCGAACCGCCGGGTGTAGTCACCGGCCGGCCACGGGGACGCCGGGTGCGGGTACGGGAACTTGTAGAACTTCCCGTCGTAGCTGAACGCCTCCTCCTTCCAGGCCAGCTTGAGGATCTGGTAGCACTCCTCGAACAGCTCGCGGTTCAGCTTGTCGCGCTCGCTCGCGTCGCTGGTCGCCGTCTGGACCGGGAGCAACTGGGTCAACGCGTTGAACCAGCGCTCCTGGTATCCGCGCGCCATGCCGACCACCGTGCGGCCCTGGGTCATCTGGTCCAGCCACGCCGTGTCGATGGCCAGCTTGACCGGGTTGTGGCTGGGCATCACGTAGCCGACCGGGCCGACCTTGATGTTCTTGGTGTGGTGGGCGACGTCCAGGTAGAGGGAGGAGGGGCCGCCCTGCTCCATGCCCTCGGTGTGCAGGTGGTGCTCCGGGAAGCAGATGGCCTCGAAGCCGTAGTCGTCGGCCATCTTGGACAGCTCGCGAACCTCGGTCAGCATCTGCTGCCACTTCTCGGTCCGGTGACCGATCGGGCGCAGTGCCTCTCGCTCGCGTTCCGTGGCCGGAAGAGCTGGGAGCATGAAAAAGACGAACTTCACCTGGACTCCTTCACCGAAAGAGATGAGGGCCCTGGGAGTGGGCCCGTACAACGGCGCACTCAGCCGTTTCGTGCCAGTGCCGTGCATGACCGGATTCGACCGGAACGGTCAGGAGATCTCCTGGCGTGAACGCTAGCCCGCGGGAGAGGGGCGGTGCTGTCCGATAGTGCAACAGAGCCCGGCCGCCGAGGCCGCTCCCGGTACCGGCGAGCGCCCTGGAGGTTACTCTGAACTGCGGCGATGGCGTGACCGGCGGCCGATCCAGGAGGAGGGCTCCAGGTGACGGCCCCGTGGTTTTATCCTCATCATGTGCAGGTATTGGCGTCGGCTCACCGGCGGGCGAGCCGGCCGTCGCAGCGGCGCGCGAGACGGTCCGCGTCTTCATTTCTTCCTGGCAGGTGCATCAGAATGAGAACCGGCGTGCAGGGCAATGGCCGGCGTGGCCCGAAGATGTCGGAGGTCATCGCCCGGGAGTTGGCGAACCACATCGTGGAGGCCGGGCTCGTGGCCGGGAGCGTCCTGCCCACCGAGCGGGAGATGATCGAGAGTTTCGACGTCGGCCGCTCCACCATCCGGGAGGCGTTGCGGCTGCTGGAGACCAGGAACGTCATCACCCTGCGCCCCGGACCGGGCGGAGGCCCGGTCGTGCGGCGACCCCGGCCCGAGGACCTGAGCGAGGCCCTCACGCTGATCCTGCAGTTCGAGGCCGCCTCGCTCAACGACGTGATGGAGGCTCGTCGGGCGCTCGAGCCGACGATCGCCCGGTTGGCCGCCAGCCGGATCACCGAGGCCGACCTGGAGATCATGGACGAGACCGTCCGCCTGGTCCTGGAGGCCCCGAACCCGGAGAACTTCCAGGAGCAGAACCGGATCTTCCACGCGACACTGGCCCGAGCCGCGCGCAGCGTGGTGCTGCAGGTCTTCGTCGAGAGCCTCGGCTGCGTCGCCGACGGCCTGGCCGGTGGCGTCACGTACTCGTCGCGACGCTATGTCATGGCCGCCGACGCCCACGCGCGCATCATCGAGGCCCTCCGGGCCCGGGACGGCGACTGCGCCGAGAAGATGATGCGCGAGCACCTCGACGAGGCCGACGGCTACTGGCACAAGAAGCACCGGGACCTGATGACGCGCCCGGTGGTGTGGCGGCGCTGAGCCCTCGCTCAGCCACTCAGGCAGCGGCCGTCGATCCCCAGAGATCTGATCTTGCGGTAGAGCGTGGACCGCGCGATCCCGAGCAGTTCTGCCGCGGCCTG
Source organism: Pseudonocardia bannensis (assembly GCF_012911875.1). Lineage (GTDB taxonomy): Bacteria > Actinomycetota > Actinomycetes > Mycobacteriales > Pseudonocardiaceae > Pseudonocardia > Pseudonocardia bannensis. Next base: position 76,284 of record NZ_JAAXKZ010000001.1, read on the forward strand.
CTTGTTGCCGCCGCAGTCGTCCAGCGCGTTGAGCACCGCCTCGCGCTCGGCCCGCTGCAGCGACGTCAGGCCGTGCCGGATCGGTGCCGTGCGGTACTCCGGCGGCAGGTGCTTGATCGCGACGTCCCGCCCGGCCGATCGCATCAGCGCACTGGTCAACACCGTTCGCAGCTCGCGCACGTTGCCCGACCAGACCTGGCCCATCAGGTTCTGCAGCGTGGCCGGCTCCAGGCGCGGGGCCGGCGCGTCGCCGGCGAGGTCACGGACCAGCACCCGGGCGAGATCGGGGATGTCCTCGACCCGCTGCCGAAGCGCAGGCAGACGCAGTCGCGCCGGGAAGCAGTCGCGCAACCGGGTCGCCGCGTCGTCGTGCTCGGCCAGCCGGGCGGTGGCGATCAGCCGCACCGCATGCTCGTCGGCGGTCTCGACGAGGCTCACTGCGCGTGAGGCCAGCTCGGCGGGCAGCTCGTCGATGTGGCGCAGTACCAGCGTCCCGGGGGTGGCCAGGCCGGCCCGTAGACGGTCGAACCATGCCCCCGGGTCATCGCGGCACTGCCCGGTCTCGAGGACCCTCACCACGCCGCCGGCGCCGTCGAGCTCGTGCAGGTGGCGGGCCAGGAAGGTCTTGCCGGTCCCGGGCTCACCGGAGATCAGGACCGGCCGCCGGGCCTCGGCCACCGCCGCGAGCTCGCGGCGGAGCCGCTCCGCCGCAGCGCTGCGGCCGGGCACCGGGTGACCGCTGCCGTCCCCGCCCGGGCGGCGGTACACGGGACCGGGACCGGCCACGTCGGCCGGGCGCGGCCGCATCTCGATGAGGATGCCGGCCTCGAGCTCGTGGACGCGCACGGTCGTGCAGCGGGCCTGTACGACGATGTCGTCGGCGAGCCGCAGTTCGCCGCAGTACTCGTCCCGGGAGGCGAGCACCTTCGTAGCCCAGTCCCAGAGCAACGGCTGGTCGGCCGGGCCGACCAGCGGGCCGGCGAGGGTGTTGCTGATGAGCAGGTCGCGGTTGAGGCACACCACGGCCCCCGCGGACCGGCGGGTGGCCTGTAGGAAGCGGTCCAGCAGGAGCCGCTCGTGCCGCGCGATGTCGTCCGACAGCCGGTCCTCGATCCGTGCCGCGGCCTCCTCCGCCAGCGGCAGCATCAGCACGTTGTCGTCCTCGCTCGGGCACACGAGGGCGAGAACACCTTTGACGATTCCGGTGGTCGGATGCCGGACCGGCACCGCCCGCGCGCTCAGCCGCCGCAGGTTCTCCCGGTAGTGCTCGGCACCGACCACGACGAACGGCCGGCGCTCCTCCATCGCGCATCCGATCGCGTTCGTCCCGATGGTCTCCTCCGCCAGCAGCGAGCCGGGAGCGATGCGGAGCCGGTCGAGCCAGGCCCGCACGTCCTCCCGCCCGACACGGCGCGCCACGACCCGCGCGTCCGCGTCGGCCAGCACGACCGCCAGGGGCAGCCCGTGCAACCGCCCGGCCAGCCGCTCGATCACCGCTTCGGCGGCTCGCAGGAGACGACCGGGGCGATCGCCGCTGGAGCTGCGGGGGACGTCCACATCGCTACGACCGACACCGTTACGCGCGGACCGTTGCCAGGACAGGGCGATCTCGGGCCGGAGGTGGGCGCGGCGGGCGCTCTCGGCCACCTCGGGGCACCGCGGTCTGTCCCGGGCCAGGCTCGGGACAGGGTCGGACTGAAACGTCAGGGTCACGTTCGGTCACCTCGATGTGACTGGGCCTGCTCCGACGTTGTCGAGGCGCGTCCTCCACCGCGCTGCTTCAGGCCGTCCTGAAGCAGCGGGCACCGGCCGTCCGGGCAGTCGCCTCAGGTTGGCATGCTTGCATGTCTGCTATTGATGTGCAGCAATCTTCAGCAGGTGCCAGGAACGTGTCAAGAAGCGTTCCCCCGAATTGGACCGTTGCCGCTCCGCACCCCGCTCGGACAGCTCGCGCTCGGCCAGGCGATTCCTCTTCGGACCCGACATGAACTCTGCGATCTCGACGAGGAGAGAGCACGTGACGACCGACGGCTACATCGACGGTGGGAGTGCCGGTCCGTGGTGCGTCGGCTTCGCCGCATGGCTCGGCGTGCCGTGACCTTGTGGCCCGGGCGCCGGTCCGGTAGCGCGAATCGACGGAGTACCCACCGGCCGTCCGTCCCGGACGAGACCTTGACTTCCGCCCAAGAGCCGCCCATATGATGCGCATCATATTCAGCTTCCGGCCGACATGAGCGGCCGATGGCGGATGAGAAGAGGCCGGTCACGATGACCACAGTGGAGACGACGGTCGCAGACCTGCGCACGGAGGTCCGCCGGTTTCTCGCCGACGAGCTGGCCGCCGGCTCGTTCCGGCCGTCCTGCGACTCCTGGATCCAGGGGCACTCGGCGGAGTTCAGCCGCAAGCTGGGTGACCGCGGCTGGCTCGGCATGACGTGGCCGCAGCGCTACGGGGGCGGAGGCCGTTCGGCGCGCGAGCGGTTCACGGTCATCGAGGAGTTGCTCGCCGCGGGCGCGCCGGTGGCCGCGCACTGGATCGCCGACCGGCAGACCGGCCCGCTGCTGTTGCGCGTGGGTACCGAGCAGCAGAAGCAGGCCTTCCTCCCCGCCATGGCGCGTGGGCGGCTGTTCATCGCCGCCGGGATGAGCGAGCCCGACAGCGGCTCCGACCTCGCGTCGGTCCGCACCCGGGCCGTCCCGACCGCCACCGGCTGGCGGGTGAACGGGCGCAAGGTGTGGACCAGTCACGCGCACCGGAGCCACTACCTGCTCGCGCTCGTCCGGACCGCGGCGCCGGACGGCGACCGGCACGCCGGGCTCAGCCAGATGTTGATCAAGCTCGACGCCCCGGGGGTGCACGTGCGCCCGATCGAGGTGATGACCGGCGAGGCGCACTTCACCGAGGTCATCCTCGATGACGTCGACGTACCGCAGGGCATGGTCGTCGGCGCGGTCGGGGACGGGTGGCGCGGGGTGATGTCGGAACTCGCGCACGAGCGCAGCGGGCCCGAGCGCTACCTCAGCACCTTCCCGTTGTTCGCCGAGCTGGTCGCCGGTCGCACCGCGCACGGGGAGGCGGCACTCGCCGACATCGGCTCGGCCACCGCACGGCTGTGGGCGCTGCGCGCCCTCTCGGTGCAGGTGCAGGACCTCATCGAACGACGGAGCCCGACGGACACCGCGGCCGCGCTCGTGAAGGACCTCGGCACCCGGTTGGAGGGCGAGATCATCGACATCACCCGGCGTGCCTGCCGGCCCGGGCCCGACCCGTCCGACAGCGGTCCGCTGCGCACGCTGCTGTCCGAGGCGCAGCTCGCCGCGCCGTCGTTCACGCTGCGCGGCGGTACGAACGAGATCCTGCGCGGGCTGGTGGCACGCGGACTGGGGGCCTGAGATGGACGACCGCGAGATGCTGCGCTCCACCGTGTCCGCGATGCTGGCGGAGCGAGCGGGCTCCGCTCGCGACGAGGCCGCCCGGCAGGGCTGGAGCGCGGGACTGTGGCAACTACTCGAGGAGTCCGGCCTCACCCTCGTGTCGGTCCCCGAGTCCGCGGGCGGCCCCGGCGGCGGCCTGCGTGACCTCGCCACCGTGGTCCAGGCCTGTGGCTACCACGCGGCGCCGGTGCCGCTGGTCGAGACCGCGTTGCTGGCCGGCTGGGTGCTGGCGTCGGCCGGGCTCGCGGTCCCGCCCGGACCGCTCACCGTCGTGCCCCCGGCAGCCGCGTCCGGCGCACTCGTGCCGGACGGGCCCGGTCATCGCCTGGCCGGCCGGCTGTGCGGGGTTCCGTGGGCCCGGGCAGCCCGGCGGATCCTGGTGCTCGCCGCAGCACCCGGGCAGCCCGGCCGGACGCTCCACGCGGTGATCGATCCGCGCGACTGCACGATCGAGACGGGCACGAACCTCGCGGGCGAACCCCGCGACACCCTGGTGCTGGCGCCCTCCGGTGTCGACTGCCGGCCATTACCCGCGGGCCACGCCGCGGACCCGTCGCACCTGCGTCTACGGGGCGCACTCGGCCGGACGCTGCTCATGGTCGGGTCCCTGCGCCGGGTGCTCGACCTGACCGTCCGGTACGCGGGCGAACGCGAGCAGTTCGGCCGGCCGATCGGCAGGTTCCAGGCGGTGCAGCAACAGATCGCCGGGCTGGCGGGCGCCGTCGAGCAGGCACAGGCGATCACCGACCTCGCGGTGGAGACGCTCGAGCACGACGAGCACGCCGTCGAGGTGGTGATGGCTGCCAAGATCTGCGCGGGACACGCGGCCTCGGTCGCGATCGCGGTCGGCCATCAGGTGCACGGCGCGATCGGCTTCACCACCGAGCACGAGCTCCACCTGCACACCTGCCGGCTGATGTCCTGGCGCGACGAGTACGGATCCGAGTCCGAGTGGTCCGGCGAGCTGGGTGCGCGGGTGACCGGGGCCGGCCCCGGTGGGCTGTGGGGCCTGCTCACCGGCCGGGCGCCCGCGGTAGCGGCCCGATGACCGGGGCGGCGGCACCCGCCCCGATCGCGGCGCCTCCCGGGTGCTTGACCGGGGTGCGGGTGCTCGACCTGAGCTCCTACCTGCCCGGACCGTTCTGCACCCAGATCCTGGCGGACCTGGGCGCCAGTGTGATCAAGGTGGAGGGGCCCGGCGGTGACGCGGCTCGGCAGTTGCCCGGGGCCCTGCACGAGGCGGCGAACCGCAACAAGCGCAGCATCGTGCTCGACCTGAAGACCGATCGCGACCGGGAACTGGGCCTCCGGCTGGCCGTCGGGGCCGACGTGTTCGTCGAGGGCTTCCGGCCCGGCGTCGTGGACCGGCTCGGCATGTCCTACACCGCGGTGCGGGCGGTCAACCCCTCGATCGTCTACTGCTCGGTGTCCGGGTTCGGGCAGACCGGACCGCTCCGCGACGTTCCCGGCCACGACGTCACCTACCTCGCGGCCAGTGGCGTGCTGTCCTTTCCCGGCAGCTGGGGCGACCGGGTGCCGCGGCGCCCGGGGGTGCCGGTGAGCGACCTGGCCGCGTCCGCCTATGCGACCGTCGCGATCCTCGCCGCGCTCTACCAGCGCCGGGACACCGGTGAGGGCGCGCACCTGGACCTGGCGATCACCGACGCGGCTCTGGCCTTCGCGAGCGTCCGGGCCGACGCGAAGCTCGACGACCAGGGGACCGACCACTCGCACCTGCACCCGGCCAACGACCTCTTCGAGGCCGCGGACGGCGTGACGATCGCGATCGGCGCCGTCGAGGAGCACTTCTGGGAGCGCCTCGCCGCGCTGCTCGCCGAGGAGGTCCCGGCACTCGCCGATCCCCGCTTCGGCTCCGCGACGGCGCGGCGCGCCGCCGGCGACGAACTCGTCACGCTGCTGCGCCGCGCGGTCCGGGCCCGCCCGGCCGCCGAGTGGCTGGCCGCGTTCGCCGCGGCGGACATCCCGGCACAGCGGGTGCTGTCCGTGCCCGAGGCCGGCCGATCTCCCCATGTGCGGGCCCGGGGGATCGTCGCGGACAGCGGCGCCGGGCGGCACGTCGTGTTCCCCGTGCTCCGTGACGGAGCGGCGATGGGCCGGGTGCACAGCCCGGCCCCCGCGTTGGGCGCGCACACCGAACAGGTGCTGGCCGACCTGCTGGCCGGGAAGGAGCCGTGGTGACGACACCACCGGGTGGCGGCCCGCTCGCGGGGGTCACGGTCGTGGACCTCACCACGACCTTCATGGGTCCGTACTGCACGTTGTTGCTGGCCCAGCTCGGCGCCGACGTCGTCAAGGTCGAGACCCCCGCAGGCGACGTCGTCCGCTACATCGGCGACGAGCGGGGCGCCGGGATGGGGCCGGTGTTCCTCAACGCCAACCAGGGCAAGCGCAGCGTCGCACTGGACCTCAAGGACCCGCAGGGCCACGAGGTGCTGCTGCGCCTGGTGGCCGGCGCCGATGTCTTCGTGCACAACATCCGCCCGGAGGCGGCGCACCGGCTGGGTATCGGCTACGACCGGATCGCAGCGGCGAACCCGGCCGCGGTGTACTGCGCGCTGCGCGGGTTCGGCGGCGAGGGCCCGTACCGGGACCGGGCCGCCTACGACGACGTGATCCAGGCCGGCTGCGGGCTGGCCGCGGTCCAGGGCGCGGGCGACGAGCCCGCCTACGTGCGGACGCCGGTGGCCGACAAGGTCGTCGGGCTGCTGGCGGTCAGCGCGATCACCTCGGCGCTCCTCGCCCGGGAACGGACCGGCCAGGGCCAGGAGATCGAGGTTCCGATGCTCGAATCGATGGTCGCCTTCACGCTGCTCGACCAGCAGGGCGGCTACGTCTTCGACCCGCCGCGGGGGCCGACCGGATACGCCCGGACGGCCTCGCCGTACCGCAAGCCCTACCGGACGGCCGACGGCCACCTCAGCGTCATGGTCTACACCGACGCCCAGTGGCGGGCGTTCTTCGGCCTCATCGGCCGCTCCGAGCTGGCCGACGATCCGCGGTACCGCACGATCACCGAGCGGACCCGGCACACCGACGAGCTGTACCAGATCCTCGAGAAGGAACTGCTCGCCCGCCCGAGCGACGAGTGGCTCGCGGCGCTCAGCGCGGCACAGATCCCGGTGGCGCCGGTTCGGTCGGTGCCCGATCTGTTCGACGACGAGCACCTGGCCGCGGTCGGGCTGTTCGAGCAGGTGGAACACCCCACCGAGGGGACGCTGCGGCTCGCCCGGTTCCCGATCTCGTTCGCCGGTGAGCACCCGCAGCGGCCACGCCCGGCACCACGACTGGGGCAGCACGGGACCGAGGTGCTCACCGAGCTCGGCTACGGCCCGGAGCAGATCCGCCGGCTCGCCGAGGCGGGCATCGTCGTCGGTGCCGTCGAAGAGGTCAGTGCCGTCGAAGAGGAGGAGATCCGGTGAACGAGGTCCAGTGCGAGATCAGCGACGGCGTCGCCGTCGTCACGCTCGCCGCGCCGCAGCGCCGCAACGCGCTGACCGTGGGGATGGCAGCCGAGCTCATGGCCGCGTTCGACGAGATCGACGCCCGCGACGACGTCGGGGCGGCGGTGGTCCGGGGGTCCGGTGGGTCCTTCTGCGCCGGAGCTGACCTGGGCGTGCTGGCCGACGCGTCGCAGGACCCGCTCGACGACGACGCGCAACGCGACATCGACGCCCTCTACGGATCGTTCCTGCGCGTGGGCCGGTCCCGGGCGGCGACCATCGCCGCGGTGCGCGGCCCCGCGGTGGGCGCGGGGATGAACCTCGTGATGGCCACCGACCTGCGGATCGTCGCCCGCGACGCCCGGCTCATCTCGGGCTTCCTGCGGATCGGGGTGCACCCCGGTGGGGGCCACTTCACCCTGCTCACCCGCGCCGCCGGACGCGATGCCGCCGCCGCGGTCGGGCTGTTCGGCCAGGAGATCGACGGCGAGCGGGCGGCCGAGCTGGGGCTCGCCTGGCAGGCCGTGGAGGACGCCGACGTCGAGGCGGTGGCGCTGCAGATCGCCGGCCGGCTGGGCAAGGACCCGGCGCTGGCCCGCCGGATGACGGCCTCGTTCCGCCGGGAGGCCGGACCGCCCGCGACCTCCTGGGACGTGGGGCTCGAGGTCGAGCGTGGCCCGCAGATGTGGTCGTTCCGCAGGCGGGCCCAGGCCCGGCCGGCCTGAGTGCGCGCGATGTCGGCGACGTCCGGTGGGCCGGCCTGCATCGACTGCGACGTGCACAACGCCGTCCCCGACATCTCGGCGCTGTTCGCGTTCCTGCCCGACCGGTGGGTGGACTACTGCGTGGAGAGCGGCGTGGACGGGTTCGACCCGGCGTTCTACCCGCCGGGGATGCCGCTCTCGGCCCGGCCCGACGCCCGGTGCGACGGGGGGCCGCCGGGCTCGGACCCGGACCTCGTGCGCGCCCACGTGCTGGACGACGGGCACGCCGACCATGCGGTCCTCAACTGCCTCTACGCCGTGCAGGCCCTGCACAACCCGGACTGGTCGGCCGCGATGGCGAGCGCGCTCAACGACTGGCAGGCCGCGCGCTGGCTGGCTGCCGACCCGCGCTTCCGGGCCTCGATCGTGGTGTCGCCCCGGGACCCCCGCGCGGCGGCGGAGGAGATCGCCCGGGTAGCGGAGAATCCGGGTTTCGTGCAGGTCCTGCTGCTTGCGACGGCATCGGCGCCGCTGGGCCGGCGAGGGTACCGGCCGATCTACGCGGCGGCTGAGGCGGCGGGGCTGCCGGTGGCGATCCATCCCGGGGTCGGCGGGCCCAACCCGCTCTCACCGGTCGGCTGGCCGTCGCACTACATCGAGGACTACGCCGGTGCCGCGCTGTCCCTGCAGTCCCAGCTGACCAGCCTGGTGTGCGAGGGCGTGTTCGCAACGCACCCCGGATTGCGTGTGGTACTGCTGGAGAGCGGGGTGACCTGGCTGCCGTCGCTGATGTGGCGCTTCGACAAGAACTGGAAGGCCCTGCGCCGGGAGGTCCCGTGGGTCGACCAGCCGCCGTCCCGGCTGATCCGGGAGCACGTACTGCTCAGCGTGGCCCCGTTCGACGCCCCGCTCGACCTCGACCGGGACTGGGTCGACCGCTTCCTCGCCCAGCTCGGGTCGGTGCAGATGCTGCTGCACGCCAGCGACTACCCGCACTGGCACCACGGGGACCGGCCGAGTGCGCTGCTGGAGCAACTGTCGCCCGCGGAGCGCGCGCTGGTGCTGCGCGGGAACGCGGCCCGGCTGTACGGCCTGCCGGAGGAGGGATCCCGATGCGCGACCGCCTGATCGACTGCGACGTGCACAACGTCGTGTCCTCGGACGCGGCCCTGCTGCCGTACCTGCCGGACCGCTGGCGCCGGCACCTCGAGCTGACGGGATCGCGGACCTTCTCACCGTTCGTGAAGGGCTACGCCTACCCGAAGGCCGCGCCGCTCGCCAGCAGACGCGACGCCTGGCCCCCGTCCGGCGGGCCGCCCGGCTCGGACCTGGACTTCATGCGGACGCAGCTGCTGGACGCGTACGACGTCGAGTTCGCTGTGCTGAACTGCCTGTACCGAGCCCCGGAGCAGCGCTACGACGTCTACGGAGCGGCCCTGGCAGCGGCGGTCAACGACTGGCAGGTCGAGTGCTGGCTGGAACGTGACCCCCGGCTGCGCGCCTCGATCACCGTGCCGTTCGAGTCCCCCGCCCTGGCCGCGGCGGAGATCGACCGGGCCGCCGCGCATCCCGGCTTCGTGCAGGTGCTGCTGTACCCGCGGACGCAGCAGCCGCTGGGCAAGCGGCACTACTGGCCGATCTACGAGGCGGCCTGCCGCGCCGGGCTGCCGGTGGGCATCCACGCGGCGTCCACGACGCCCGGTCCGATCACCGCAGCGGGCTGGCCGTCGTACTACATCGAGGACCACACCGGGCTCGCCGTCGCGTTCCAGGCCCAGGTGATCAGCCTGATCATGGAGGGCGTCTTCGACCGGTTCCCGGACCTGCAGATCGTGCTCCTGGAGGGCGGGTTCGCCTGGGTGCCGCCCCTGATGCAGCGGCTCGACGCCCTGCACCATCGGTTGCACGACGAGGTGCCGGACCTGCAGCACCCGCCCTCGCACTACCTCCGCCACCGGATCCGGATCACCACGCAGCCGATGGAGGAGCCCGAGCGGCCGGGCGATCTCGTGCCGCTGCTGCACGAGGTCGGGCAGGACATCCTGATGTTCTCCACCGACTATCCGCACTGGGATTTCGACAACCCGCACCGGGCGTTCCAGACCCGCGTGCCGGCTGACCTGCACCGCAGGATCATGTACGACAACGCCCGCGCGCAGTACCGGTTCACGTCGTGAGCGGATCCGGATACGACAGGAGCCCGCCTCCCTGAGGAAGCGGGCTCCTGGTCGAACGGGGTGGATCAGACGACGCGCACGCCGGTGGCCTGCGGGCCCTTGTTGCCCTGGCCGATCTCGAACTCCACGCGCTGCCCCTCGTCGAGGCTGCGGAAGCCGCTGGCGTCGATCTCGGAGTAGTGCACGAAGACGTCAGCGCCGCCCCCGTCGACCGAGATGAAGCCGAAGCCCTTCTCGCCGTTGAACCACTTCACAGTTCCCTGTGCCATGTATCTGCTCCTCGCAGGTGGTTGGGCTCCCGCACCGTACGGGACCCGGCCGACCCCTGGTGGCGCTGCCCGGAGTCCTTGTGACTCAGGGCCTCGTACACCAACTTGTTCCCGCGGGCGTGCAATACACGAACACCGAAACTGAAACGACCTACCTCATCCAACCACAGGGCGTGGCGGTTTGTTCCCGGGAGTCGACGAGTGACCGACCTGCGCTGCTCCGGCCGGCCTCCTGAACTGGGCTCCGTCGTGGTCGGTGTGGTCTCGCACACCCCAGCGGGCCGGGCCGTGTGCCGGCCCAGGGGCCTGCCCGCGTCCGGGGTCCCGCTCGCGGTGGCCTCGAGGAGGCTGCGGCACTCGCAGGTCGGGATCACCACGGATCTCTACGGGCGCCTCACTCGAGAGGCTTCACGCTCCGCCGCGGACGGCTTGGCCGCGGTGCTGGACGCAGCGGCCGAGCTCGTCGCTGAGCGCGCGGTGAGTGATGCGACCACAGTGCGACCACACGAGCCGCTGCCGAACCTTCCGAGAAGGTGAGCGATGATCGTCTCGCTGGTCGAAGTGGTGCGCCCGAAGGGATTCGAACCCCTAACCTTCTGATCCGTAGTCAGATGCTCTATCCGTTGAGCTACGGGCGCGTCGATCTTCAGTTGTACCACTTGTCGCAGCCGACCCGGGAGTCGACCACGCCAGCGGAGGCTCCGGGATTTGAACCCGGGATGGGGGGTGACCCCAAACCGCATTAGCAGTGCGGCGCCATAGACCAGACTAGGCGAAGCCTCCCGGGGCCTCTCGGCCGCCAGCAAGGGGAAGAGTACACAGCCCCTCGGGGCGGGATCAAAGGACCCCGCCCCAAGGGGCGGTGATCAGCTCTGCGCTCGGGTGCCGGCGAGGTCGAGGAAGGGTGCGAGGGCATCGGGGTTCTGCAGTGCGCCCCTGCTCACGGCCTTGTCCGGGGCGACCCCGGCGAGGATCTTCTTCACCGGCACCTCGCACTTCTTGCCGTTGAGTGTGCGCGGGATCGCATCCACCACGACGAACCGGTCCGGGACGTGGCGGGGGGACAGCTCCGAGCGCAACGCCTTGCGCAGCCGCGGCTCCACCTCATCGAGGGAGGCCCCGGGTGCCAGCACCACGAAGCACAGCAGCGCGCCCTCGTCGCGCGCGCCGAGCTCGGTGGTGTCGATCACCAGCGAGTCCGCGATCTCGTCGAAGCCCTCGACCACGGCGTAGAAGTCCGCGGTGCCCATCCGCACCCCGCCGCGGTTCAGCGTGGAGTCGCTGCGCCCGTAGATGACGTAGGAGCCACGCGGGGTGAGCCGCACCCAGTCGCCGTGGCGCCACACCCCGGGGAAGTCCTCGAAGTAGGCCTCGCGGAGCCGGGTGCCGTCCGGGTCGTTCCAGAACGCCACCGGCATCGAGGGCATCGGCTGGGTCAGCACCAGCTCGCCGACCTCGTCGACGAGTTCCTGGCCCGTCTCGTCGTAGGCCACCACCGCCGCGCCCAGTGCGGCGCAGGAGATCTCCCCCAGCCACACCGGCACTGTCGGCGCCGAACCGACGAACGCCGCGCACACATCGGTCCCGCCGGACACCGAGCAGATCTGGATGTGCTCGCCGACCGCCTCACCGATCCACCGGAACCCCTCCGCCGACAACGGCGCCCCGGTGGAGCCGATCGCACGCAGCTCCGACAGGTCGAACTCCTCCCGCGGGCGCAGCCCGGCCTTCAGCGAGGCCTGGATGAACGGCGCCGAGGTCCCGAAGTAGGTCACCCGGTGGCGCTCGGCGAGGCGCCACAGCGCGCCCAGGTCGGGATGGGCCGGGTTGCCGTCGAACAGCACGATCGTGGACCCGACCAGCAGCCCGGAGATCAGGAAGTTCCACATCATCCAGCCGGTCGTGGTGAACCAGAAGAACCGCCCGCCCGGCCCCAGGTCCAGGTGCAGCCGCAGCGCCTTCAGGTGCTCGACCACGATCCCGCCGTGCCCGTGCACGATCCCCTTGGGCAGCCCGGTGGTGCCCGAGGAGTAGAGCACCCACAGCGGGTGATCGAACGGCACCGGCTCGAACTCCAGCGGCCCCGGCTCGGCGGTGAACTCCGCCCACGACAGCGTGTTCTCCGCCGTCGCCTCGGGATCCAGGTAGGGCACCAGGACCGTCTGGCGCAGCGTCGGCAGCTGCGACTGCAGCGCCGCCACCGTGGCGCGGATGTCGAAACGCTTACCGCCGTAGACGTAGCCGTCCACGGCCAGCAGCACCGTCGGCTCGATCTGGGCGAACCGGTCGTGCACCGCTCGCGCCCCGAAATCCGGGGAGCACGACGACCAGATCGCCCCGAGACTCGCCGCGGCCAGGAACGTGACCAATGTCTCCACCGAGTTCGGCGCCAGCGCCACCACCCGGTCTCCGCGCCCCACCCCGAGCCGCACCAGCCCGGCCCGGGCCCGGCCCACCAGCTCCCGCAGCTCGGCGTGGGTCACCGTGCGCTCGGCCCCGTCCTCCCGGGCGAACACGACCGCCACATCGGCGTCGCCGCGACCCGGCCCCGGCGTGAGCGCGTGCTCGGCGTAGTTGAGGGTCGCGCCCGGGAACCACTCCGTCCCCGGCATCGTCGTCGAGCCCAGCGTGGCGGTCGGGGCGTCGTGGAACCGCACCCCGAGGAACTCCGCCGCCGCGGACCAGAAGCCCTCCACGTCGCGCACCGACCACGCATGCAACGCCGCGTAGTCCTCGGCGTCGACACCACGGTGCTCCCGCACCCACGCGGCGAACCCGGCCATCGCGCTCGCGGCAGCCGTGTCGGGATCAGGGGACCAGAGGACGTCGGGGGTCGCGTCGGGAACACCAGCCATGCCGGTCAGCATGGCTGTCGCGGCCCCACTGGCCAAGCCCGGATGCAGAGCCGCGACGGCCCCCGCTGTCACCCGAGCCACAGCGAGGTGGCCCTACTCCGATCCAGTCATGGCAAGGCCACCCCGCCGCGGGCGGCGAGGAGGCTGCGGCATCCCCGGCGCCGGGGCGGGCAGTGGTCAGCGCAGGTGCGAGTCGAACCAGTTCAGGGTGCGCTGCCAGGCGTCGGCCGCGGCATCCGGATCGGTGTCGAAGCGGTGGCCCGACCGCGGATAGGTGACGACGTTCGTCGCGACCTCCGACGACGCCGCCGCATTCCGCAGCTGCTCGAGCTCCGGGTTGGCCTCTCCTCCGACCGGCTCGCCGTAGATGCCCAGCCAGGGGCAGGTGAGCCCGGTCGCGGCCTCGACCATGGAGGGCAGCCCCTCGGACATCGGCGTGCCGATCCCGCCGCCGGCCACGGTGACCGCAGCTCCGAGGGTGCGCTTGGCCGCGACCAGCAGGGCCACCGAGCCGCCGAGGTCGAACCCGACGACGCCCATCCGGTCGGCCGTGATGTCGTGGTCGGCGAGCCAGCCGAACGCCGTGTCGGTGTCGGCCATCACCTGCTCGCCGTCGAGCCGGTTCACCTGGTCCTGCACCTGCTCGTCGGTGTCGGCCGGGTCGAGTTCGTCGGCGTTGTCGCGGTGGTAGAGGTGCGGGGCGACCGCCAGCCAGCCGTCACCCGCCATTCCCGCCACCAGCCCGCGGATGTTGTCCGTGACGCCGCGGGCCTCGTGCAGCACGACGATCCCGCCACGGACCGACCCGACCGGTTCGGCCACGGTCAGGCGCAGCTCACTCCCGTCGACCAGAGGGACGGTCTCGGTCCGGATCTCCGTCATACGACAAGCCTTCCACGGCGGTGGTCGCCGCACAGCGGCGGTCTACGGTGGCTCTCGTGAGCCTGATCCGCGCCGACCTCGAGAGCCTGCCCGCCTACGTGCCGGGCCGCGCCGTTCCCGGCGCGATCAAGCTGGCCAGCAACGAGGTGCCGCTGCCCCCACCGCCCGCCGTGCTCGCCGCCATCGCGGAGGCCGCGGCGAACGCCAACCGCTACCCCGACCTTGCCGTCTCCGCGCTGACCGCCCGGCTGGCCGACGCACTCGGCGTCGCGGCCGAGCGGATCGCGGTCGGCTGCGGTTCGGTGAGCCTGTGCCAGCAGCTGGTGCAGATCACCTGCCGGGAGACCAGCGATGAGGTGATGTTCGCCTGGCGCTCGTTCGAGGCGTACCCGATCGTCACCCAGATCGGCGCCGCAACGGCCCGTACCGTGCCGCTGACCTCGGATTTCCGCCATGACCTTGATGCGATGGCCGCCGCGGTGACCCCGAACACCCGGCTGATCTTCGTGTGCAGCCCCAACAACCCGACCGGGACCGCGGTCACCCGCGCCGAGTTCGAGCGGTTCCTCGCCGCCGTCGGGCCCGACGTCCTGGTCGCCCTCGACGAGGCGTACCACGAGTACGTCACCGACCCGGACGTCGTCGACGGCACGACGCTGCTCGACGCGCACCCCAACCTGGTGGTGCTGCGGACGTTCTCCAAGGCCTACCGGCTCGCCGGGCTGCGGGTCGGCTACGCGGTCGGAGCACCCGACGTCGTGCTGGCCCTGCGGAAGGTGTGCTCGCCGTTCAGCGTCAGCTCGGTGGCCCAGGCCGGCGCGATCGCCGCGCTGGACCACGCGGCAGAACTGCTCGCGTCGTGTGCCGAGGTGGTGTCCGAGCGGACCCGGGTGCGCGACGCGCTGCTGACCGCCGGCTACACCGTGCCGCCGACGCAGGCCAACTTCGTCTGGCTCCCGCTCGGCGAGCGGAGCACCGCGTTCGCGACGCACTGTCTCGAGCGCAAGGTCATCGTGCGGCCGTTCGCGGCGGACGGGGTGCGGGTCACGGTCAGCACCCCGGAGGAGAACGACGCGTTCCTAGATGCGGCAGCATCCTTCGCCGGATAGCCGGTCAGACATACACGACGATCCGGACCAACAAGGCCGGTCCGGATCGTCGTGTGTCGGCGCCTAGTGCCTGATACCCCGCCTGCCGTAGACCCCCGCGACGATCGCAACACCGATGGCCGCCACGACGACCTGGAGGATCACCTCCATGATGTTGAAGCCGGCGGTCCGGAAGCCGAAGGCGCGCGCAAGGAACGTCCCAATGAAGGCGCCCACGATGCCGACGAGGATCGTCAGCCAGATCGGGATGTCCTGCTTGCCCGGCAGGACCAGCCGGGCCAGAGCGCCGATGATCAAGCCGAAGACGATGGCGGTGATGATCCCGGTAACGGTCATGAGTACTCCCGACTTCATTCGGGCTACACACCGTCGCAGCCCGTGTCGGACCTGGGTAGCACAGCCCGACGGCCGTCGCACCGCAGGAGCACGGTTTCCACCGAAGCGTTATCGGGACGTTCCAAAATCGTCGATCTCCCGTCACTGTGACGGTTCGGCGAGCGTCGGCACGACCCCCGCCGATCGGGGGAATAGATCCGCCCGGAAGGGGAACACCGGCCCCGGGAAGCCGGTCGGCCAGGACGGGCGGCCCGGTCTCAGATCCGTATCGCGCGGTTTCGACGCGCGAGGACGCGAGGAGGAATCATGGGCATTCTCGGTTGGATCATCGTCGGCCTCGTCGCAGGCGCTCTGGCGAAGGCGGTCATGCCGGGGCCGGACCCGGGCGGGACCCTCGTGACGATCCTGATCGGCATCGTCGGCGGCGTGCTGGGCGGCTTGATCAGCTCAGCGTTGTTCGGGGTCGGTACGGGCAACTTCTTCGACATCAGGACCTGGCTGATCAGCTTCCTGGGCGCGGTCGTGCTGCTCGCCATCTACCGCATGGTGGCAGGTCGGGGCCGCCCCGTCGCGCACTGACCCAGCAGGTGACCGGGCCGGCTCCCCGGCCGGCATCCCGCATGGTGGCTGATCCAGGAAATGGATCAGCCACCATTCACTTTTCGGGGAGGAATCCGACGATGCATGCCGGGAATCGGTCGATCACTCATGCCGAAAGGGTCGACGGGCCGGGGTCATCCCTCCAGGATGTAGCCCACACCACGAACCGTTCGAATCCGCTCGGCTCCGATCTTTCGACGCAGGTAGGAGATGTAGACCTGCACGAGATTGGCCGACGCCGGCTCCGACCACACCTGCTTCGCGAGCTTGTCGTGGGACACGACGGCACCGGGCTCCGCCAGCAATGCCACCAGCAACGAGAACTCGGTGGGTGACAGCGCGACCGGCTGGCCGTCCACGCTCACCTCTCCGAACTCGGTGTCGACGGTCAGATCTCCCATCCGGACGATGGCGTGCGTGGTCGCGGCGCCCAGCCGCAGCCGCAGCCGGATCCGAGCGGACAGCTCGTCGACGGCGAAGGGGCGCAGGAGGTAGTCGTCCCGGTCCCCGCGCAGCTGGCCGAGCAGGCTGCCACGGCGTTCGCGGGGCGTCACGGCGATCACCGGGACGTTCGGCGCCTCGGAGTGCACTGCCGCCAGCACGGCGGCCTGGTCGGGCCCGGGCAGCTCGACGTCGAGCACGAGAAGCGCCGGCGCACCGGATCGGACGGCGTCGAGTACGCCGATACCGTCGCTCACCGAGCTGACCCGCACCCCCTCGGAGCGCAGGCTTCGCAGCACCGAGGCGGACGCGGCAGTCGGCGGCAACGCCAACAGGACGTGTTCATGCGGGGGTACGGACGTCCGTGCCGACCTCTGCGTGGGTACGAACGCTGACGCACCCCCCGGGGGAGCAGCGGGGAGCATCCGATACAGCTTCCCTCCAACCCCAGGGGAATAACAATCGGCTAACGGTGCGATAGCGCCCACCTGAGAGCCCCGGAACTCGAATCCTGAGAACCTGGTTACTCCGATCGGCCTAGCGCATATCGACTCCGGGTGCGTTGGTCGCTGTCCAGCGCGCCGGAACGACCTACCGGCGCGTGCGCGCAACCACATCTCTCAGGTTGGCCGGTCACAGCCCGTGATCTTCTTAGTGTTCGCGTCATGCGACGGAAACCCTCCGCTGCGAGCGATCGGCTCGGCGCCCGCGAGCTGATCGAGCGCGTCACCGCGGAGCGGGCTTCCGCTTCGACGGTCCCGGGCCGCCCTCGGCATGCTCCGGCGCCGGCCGTTCCGAGCGTCAGCGTGACCAGGGCGCGCCGTTCCCCCCGGCGCAGGCTCGCTCCGCTCGTACTGGGTGTCGCCGTCATGGTCATCGCGACCGTGATCGCCACCGTCGTCCGGACGACCGCCTCGGAACCCGCCCCCGGCCTCAGCCCCACCCTGGTGTCGCAGGACGCGACCCAGGCGGCGCCGCCGCCGGACCCTGCTCCGCCGGCGACGCCGCCGGACGGCCCCGAGAACGGCGTCCAGGCCGCGAACGCGCACGGCTGGGAGCTGATCGGCGGTGACGAGTTCAACGGCGGCCTGTCCGACAAGTGGAACCGCTACGACGGTCCGGGCCACGCCGATGCCGGGCGGCGCTCCCCCGCCGCGGTCGGTGTGCGCGGCGACGCCCTGGTGATCAGCGGCGACGCCACCGGTACGACGGGCGGGATGGCCTGGTCGGAGAGCCGCCGGTACGGCAAGTGGGAGATGCGCGCGAAGTTCCCGGCGGGCGACCGGCAGTACCACCCAGTGCTGCTCCTGTGGCCGACCGAGGTGGAATGGCCACTGGGCGGTGAGATCGACTTCGCCGAGACGACGAGCGCCTCGAAGGACGTGTCGTTCTTCCTGCACCACGGGCCGGACAACGCGAAGGAGTCCGCCCGCAAGAAGATCGACATCACCCGATGGCACAACTACGCCGTCGAGTGGACTCCGCAGGGGATCACCGGCTACATCGACGGCAAGCGGTGGTTCGCCAGCACGGACCCGGACACGCTCCCGCCCGGGCCGATGCATCCCGCCATTCAGCTCGACTACGTCCCCGGCGACGGCTCCCCGAAGCCGACGGAGATGTTCGTCGACTGGATGCGCATCTACGCCTGACCGGCCCCGAACCCCGAGCCGTGCCCGCCTCCTGCCCGCACCGCCCCGCCCGGCGCTCCCCACCGGGTGGGGCGGTCGCACGCCGCCGCCCGCCGCCCTCCTGGTCCGCGCACGCCTTCTGGCCCCCGCGCGCATGACCGGTCGTGCGCGGGGGACCACGACGGGCGCGCCGTCGGCTCAGCCGTCGTGGGATGCCCGCGGACGAGGTCGGAGGATGTCCGAGGTCCGACTCGGCGAGTAGCGTCGGACATGCCCGTTGGCCGGGCCGTGACCCGGACGGGTGCGGGAGCGCACGATGATCGTCGACGTGATACTGGGTCTGGCGGCCGCCGGGGTCATCTGGTTCGCGGCGGGGTTCCGGGTGATCCGGCAGTTCGAACGGGGGGTGCTCTTCCGGTTCGGCCGGGTGAGCGAAGCCGTCCGCGGGCCGGGGCTCACCCGCATCCATCCGGGGATGGACCGCCTCCGCAAGGTCAACATGCAGATCGTGACGATGCCCGTCCCCGCTCAGGACGGGATCACCCGCGACAACGTGACCGTGCGCGTCGACGCGGTCGTCTACTTCAAGGTCGTCGACCCGGTGCGGGCGACGGTCGACGTGCAGGACTACATGTCGGCCGTCGGCCAGGTGGCGCAGACGTCGCTGCGGTCGATCATCGGCAAGAGTGACCTCGACGACCTGCTGTCCAACCGTGAGCGGCTCAACCAGGGCCTGGAGCTGCTCATCGACAGCCCCGCGGTGGGCTGGGGCGTGCACATCGACCGCGTCGAGATCAAGGACGTGGCGCTGCCCGAGTCGATGAAGCGGTCGATGTCGCGGCAGGCCGAGGCGGAGCGGGAGCGCCGGGCCCGGGTGATCAGCGCGGACGGCGAGCTGCAGGCCTCGGAGAAGCTCGCGCTGGCCGCCGCCCGGATGTCCGACAATCCCGCGGCGCTGCAGCTACGGCTGTTGGAGACCGTCGTGGAGGTGGCCGCGGAGAAGAACTCCACGCTGGTGCTGCCGTTCCCGGTCGAGCTGCTGCGGTTCCTGGAGACGGGGACCGAGCATCTGGGCCTCAGGTCCCGGCCCCCCGGCGCGACCAACAGCGCGCCGGCGAGCTCGGACGACGATCAGAAGCTGGCCCTCGGCACGCCCTGACCGGGGTCGACCCGGCGCGGGCCCTCCTTGCTCGGCCGGACGTCGATGTCGAAGATCGCCGTCGGGATGTAGACGGTGGAGCACGAGTTCGGGATGTCGACGACAGCGGAGTGCCGGCCCTCGACCGGTGCGGCGCCCAGGATCATGTACGCCTGCTCGGGGGTGAAGCCGAGCTTGGACAGGTAGTCGATCGCGTGCAGGCAGGCTCGCTTGTAGGCCAGCTGCGCGTCGAGGTAGCGCTGCGTGCCGTCGAGCTCGACGGAGATCCCGGAGAACGCGAGCCACTCGCTGTACTGGGGGGCGGTGATACCCGGCAGGAAGATCGCGTTCTCGCCGACGCCGTAGGACTCCATGCCGTTGCGGATGACGTCGACGTGCAGGTCGATGAACCCGCCCATCTCGATCGCGCCGCAGA
This sequence comes from Pseudonocardia bannensis, assembly GCF_012911875.1. Lineage (GTDB taxonomy): Bacteria > Actinomycetota > Actinomycetes > Mycobacteriales > Pseudonocardiaceae > Pseudonocardia > Pseudonocardia bannensis. Next base: position 95,758 of record NZ_JAAXKZ010000001.1, read on the forward strand.
AGGTGATCTCGCCGTCGCCCTGTGAGAAGTGCAGGTCGCCGACCGAGAGCTTCGCCTCGGGGACGAACACCGGGTAGAAGACGCGGGTCCCGGCGGTGAGGTTCTTGATGTCCTGGTTGCCGCCGTTCTCCCGGGGCGGTGCGGTCCGGGCGGCCTCCGCTGCCGCGGCCTCGAACGCGGTCCCTTCCAGTGAGCCGAGGATGGCGTCCTGCGGCAGCGGTGGCAGCGCCAGCGGCGGCACCCGGTCCGGGTCGGTCGCGATGAGCGCCCCCTCCCGCTCGTTCCAGGTGTCGAGGAGTTCCGTCGAGGGCGCCGTGCCCATCAGGCCCGGGTGCACGATGCCGGTGAACGAGACGTGCGGGATGTGCCGCGAGGTCGCCTGTTGGCCGCGGAAGTCCCAGACCACCTTGTAGGCGTCGGGGAACTCGTCGGTGAGGAATCCGCCGCCGTTCCGCTTGGCGAAGATGCCGGTGTAGCCCCAGCCCTGCCCGGCCAGCGGCCCGGAGTCCTCCCCCGGCACGGGCCCCACGTCGACGATGTCCACCATCAACAGGTCCCCGGGCCGGGCGCCCTCGACGGCGATCGGCCCGCTGAGACAGTGCACCCGCGACAGCGGCGCGTCGCGGACGTCCTCGGCGGAGTCGTCGTTGTGGATGGCGCCGTCGAACCACTCCCGGCAGTGCACCCGGAACGTGTCGTCTGGCCGGACGGTCACGGCGGCCGGGATGTCGTAGTGCCACCGGTTGTGACCGACGATCTGCTGCTCGGTGAAGGGTTTGGTGTTGTCGAGTGGGAACACGACTGGAGGCATGGCCCGTCCTTGTCTCGATGATCTCCAGGGGATGGCGGTCAGCCCGTTCCCCCATCACCGTCCGTCTTCGGGTCGACCGGATCTCTGCGGCGTGGAGCGGTCCGGCGCCGGCCGTTGATGCGCCTCGGGTGCGCCCGGGCCGGCTCGGCGACCGGGCTCACGGTCGCGGCAACCGGCGCAGCGCGGGATTCCGCGGGGCGACCGGCGGTCGACGTGGCGGCGGCGACGTGACCACCCCGGGCGCGCTCGCGGTGGCCTCCGCGCGATCGATCGCGGACACGAGAGCACGTGGCGCGAGGCCCAGCAGCGGCGCGGTGAACACGCGTCGCAGGTCCGTCGTGCAGCGCGGACACGGCCAGGCGGGCGCGGCGGTGCCGATGGGGGCACGCACCTCGGTGATCCCGTGCTCGACACATCGATATTGATAGATCGCCATCATCCGGCCTCTTTCCCGCCGGTGCGGAACCGCCGGCAGCAGCCCTGACCCGAAAATTCTGGCCACCATCGAAGTGGGCAGTCAATAGCCTCTTCGGTTGCGCAACGGTGCCCCCGGGCAGCGATAGAGACACGCTTCATTGCAGCTCATCGGGCCTGCCGCCGAGCCGTCACGTCTTCACCGACCGCGCCGGAAATTGAGCATATCCAGCACCGGGAACCGCTCGTCCCGTTCTCATCCAGAATGGCCGAAAATTGTTTCGGCCCGTGCTGTGATCGCGCAGGGCCCACCTTGGGACCGCCGGCCGGGTGGCCGGGTCGTGCCCGGCCCGTCGGAGAGCGAGCGCGCGGAACGGTGGGATTCGACATGGTCTGCACGTCCGGGTCGTTCGGATGCGAAGCCGTTGGGGGTACCCGTCCGCGCCACGGGCAACCACGCACAGCCGAGGCATCGACACCGGAGACAGGCCCACGGACACCGGTCGGCGCTCGCCGGGAGGCGCTGCGCTGGTCCGGGAAGTGTCGTCACTCGCCGCGATGGGAGACGCCGTTCGAGACCGTGGATCTCGTCCGGCGCAGCACGACCTGAGCTACACGCCGCTCGACGACTCGTCGGCGTCCTCACCGGGGCAGTTCTCCAGGTGCCGGGTGAGGGCGCGGACGAGACCTTCCTCGCTGAAGGCGATGACACGGGCGTCGGCGCACCAGGGGCAGGTGCGCGTCAAGTGCGGTGAGCCTGGGGTGTTCACCCGGGGCAGCCTAGGCGCGCCCGAGGGGCCACGGCTCCCATCCTGGACAAGGGTCACACTGCGTGATTCACGACGCGAACAGTGCCGCCAATCGGGTGTCGGACTCCGCCAGCGCGGCCCGGTCGAAGGTCGATGTGGAGGCGAGCACCTCGTCGGCACCGGTGCGCGCGAGTAGAGCATCGAGCTCTGCGGCGACCGTGGCGTCGTCGCCGTGAACCGTCCGGCCGACCGCGGCGTCGACCACGCTGCGCTGCCGTGCCGACAGCGTCCGGGATGCGACCCCGGCCACCGGCTCCAGGGCGGGGAACTCGCCGTTCGTCCGGGCCGCGGCGAGCGCCCAGGCCTCGGGCAGCGCGAGTTCCCGGGCTGCCGCCACGGAATCGGCGACCAGCACATCCAGGGACAGAACGACATAGGGCTGGGCGCCGGGTGCCTGTGGCCGGAACCGGCCGCGGTAGTCGTCGAGTGCCTCGCCGATACGGTCACCGGCGAGGACCGGACCGCCGACGACGACCGGGAGCCCAGCCGCGGCCGCGACCGCGAGCCCGCGACCGGTGGCCAGCACGTAGACCGGGACGGGCGCATCGAGCCGTGGCCGCGCCGTCACCGCCGCCCGGCCGTCGAGATAACTGCGCAGCTCGGCGAGGTCCTCGGTGAACGTGTCGGGTTCGTCGGCGGCGCGGCGCAGGGCCCGGCGGACCGGTGGGGTGAAGCCGAGCGAGCGGCCGACCCCGAGGTCGATCCGACCCGGGAAGAGCGCTTCGAGCATCGCGAACTGCTCAGCCACGACCAGAGGTTGGTGGTTGGGCAGCATCACGCCGCCGGACCCGACCCTGATCCGCTCGGTGCGTGCGGCGACGGCGGCCATCAGGACCGGCGGGCTGCCACTGGCGATGCCCGGGACGCCGTGGTGCTCGGCGACCCAGAACCGGTGGTAGCCCAGCCGTTCGGCCCGCACGGCGCGCTCGACGGTGTCGCGCAGCGCGATCGCGTCGGGCTCCCCGGCCCGTGTGCGCGACCGGTCCAGCAGCGAGAGGCGCACGGACTCGAGCATCACCGCGGGCAACGCGGCACCCGGCACCGGCATTCCAGGCGCCTGATCGCCGACTCACGCACCCGAAACCACCGACTCGCGCGTCCGAATCCCCCGACTCGCGCGCCCGAAACCACCGACTCGCGCGTCCGAATCCCCCGACTCGCGCGTCCGAATCCCTCGACTCGCGCGCCCGAAACCACCGACTCGCGCGTGCGAATCCCCCGACTCGCGCACCTGGAGACGCCGACTCGCAGTCAGGTGCGGGCCAGCCCCCGGCGGGCGAGCAGCGGCGCGATCTCCGGGTCGCGGCCGCGGAACGCGCGGTAGGCCTCCATCGCGTCGACGCTGCCGCCCCTCGACAGCAGCTCGCGGCGGAACGTGTCGCCGTTCTCGCGGCGCAACCCGCCGTTGGACTTGAACCACTCCACGGTGTCGGCGTCCAGCACCTCCGACCAGATGTAGGAGTAGTAGCCCGCGCTGTAGCCGCCCGCGAAGATGTGGTTGAAGTACGTGCTGCGATAGCGCGGGGGGACGGTCGGCAGCGCGATCCCCGCAGCGGCCAGCGCCTCGGTCTCGAACCGCTGCACGTCATCGACCTTGTCGTCGGCGTCGAGGGTGTGCCAGGCCTGGTCGAGCAGCGCGGCGGCGAGGTACTCGGTCGTCGCGAACCCCTCGCCGTACTGCCGGCCGGCCAGTAGCCGCTCGATCAGCTCCGGCGGCAGCGGCTCGCCGGTCTCGTGGTGGCGCGCGTAGTTGGCCAGGATCTCCGGCCACAACGCCCACATCTCGTTGACCTGTGACGGGTACTCGACGAAGTCGCGGGGCACGCCGGTGCCGGAGAACATCGGGTAACGCACGTCGGAGAACAGCCCGTGCAGCGCGTGCCCGAACTCGTGGAACAGCGTGGTCACCTCGTCGAAGGTGAGCAGCGTGGGCTCGCCCGCACCCGCCCGGGAGATGTTGAGCGTGTTCATGACGACCGGCCGGGTGCCGAGCAGCCCCGACTGCGACACCAGCGCATTCATCCACGCTCCGCCGCGCTTGGACTCCCGCGCGTAGAGGTCCGCGCCGAACAGGCCGAGCGGCTCGTCGCCGTCGGGGCCCTCCTGGAAGACCTCCCAGACCCGGACGTCCTCGTGGTACATCGGCAGGTCGTGGCGTTCGGCGAAGCGCAGCCCGTAGAGCAGCCCGGCGGCGTGGAAGACACCGTCGTGCAGCACCCGCTCCAGCTCGAGGTAGGGCCGCAGCTCGGCGGCGTCCAGGTCGAAGCGCTCGCGGCGAACCCGCTCGGCGTAGAACGACCAGTCCCAGGGCTGGATCTCGTGCCCGGCCGCGCGCTCCAGCTCCGCGGCCTCCGCCTCGGCGTTCTCTGCGGCGGCCGGGGCCAGGCCGGCGAGCATCTCGGTGACGGCGTCCACGCTGCCCGCGGTGTTGTCCTCGATCACGTACGCGGCGTGGTTCGGATACCCGAGCAGGCGGGCCCGCTCGGCGCGCAACGCGGTCATCCGGCGGACCAGCTCGGTCGTGTCGTGGGCGTTGCCGCGCCCGCCGCGCCGGACCGACGCGGTGAACAGTTGCTCGCGCAGACCCCGGTCGGTCAGCGAGGCGAGGGCGGGCTGGCCGGTCGGCAGGACCAGGGTGATCAGATGCCCGTCGCGGCCCCGGGCCGTCGCCGCCGAGGCGGCCGCCGAGATCGCGTCGGGCGACAGGCCGTCGAGGCGAGCCGGGTCGTCGACCGGCACCGCTGAGTCGTTGGCCTCCGCCAGCAGCCGGGTGCCGAAAACGGTGGACAGTGTGGACAGCTCGGCGTTGAGCTCACGAAGCCGCTGCTGGTCCGTCTCGCCGAGCTCGGCACCCGCGCGGACGGCGTCGGTGTGGTAGCGCTCGAGCAACCGGTAGGACTCGGGGTCGAGGCCGAGCTCGTCACGGCGGGAGTGGAGGTCCCGGATCCGGGCGAAGATCCGCGGGTCGAGCGCGATCGCGTCCCGGTGCGCGGCCAGTTCCGGGGCGATCTCCTCCTGGATCCGCTCGATCGCCGGGTTGGTGTGCGCGCTCGCCCGGCTGAAGAAGACGGTGGACACCCGCTGCAGGGTGCGTCCGGACCGCTCCAGCGCGACGATCGTGTTCTCGAACGTCGCCGGCTCCGGAGCCGTCGCGATGGCCTCGACCTCGGCACGCTGCTCGGCCATCCCCTGGTCGAACGCGGGGCGGTAGTGCCCGTCGGCGATCCGGGAGAAGTCGGGAAGCTGGTAGGGCAGTTCGCTCGGGGTGAGGAACGGGTTGTCGGCCGAGGTCATCTTTCCAACCTAACCGCCGGAATCCGGGTGCGACGCGATCCGAGCTCGGCGGCCGCGGTGTCATGCGGTTCCCGTGGCCGTGAGCCGCGCGAACACCACGACGTTGTCGAGGTAGTTGCCGCTGGCTCGATCGAAGGCGCCACCGCAGGTGATGAGCCGCAGTTCGGGGGACTCGGTGTTGCCGTAGACCTGCTGGGTGGGAAACCGCGACTTGGCGAATCGGTCGACCCGGTAGGCGGTGAATGTCGCCGTGCGGCCGTCGGCCCGGGTCACGCTGATGTCGTCGCCCGGTCGGACATCGTGTAGCCGTGTGAACAGTCCCGGTACCCCGGCGTAGTCGACGTGCGCCGCGATGACCGCCGGTCCGACTTCGCCCGGCGTCGGGCCGAGCTCGAACCACCCGGCGGTCACTGCGTCCTCGGGGACCTCCATCTCCCCGGTCCGGGTCAGCCCCAGGTCGATGAGCCGGTCGGTGCGCATGCCGATCGACCGCACGCTCACGGCCACCGGCCGGGCCTTCGGCAAGGCCGGGAGGGGCCGTTCCGGTGCGGCGGCCAGGGTTGGTGACGGTATCGGCGTGACGGGCACCGAGGGCGTGACGGGGGCCGGGGACGGGGCCGTCGATGCCGGATCGGAGCTGGTGCCGCAGCCGGCGACCGCACCGGTCACCGCGAGCACGGTGAGCAGCACGGCCACCAGCCGCCATGATCGGCTAGGCACGTGAGGGCCGGCCACCGGTGTCGACGCCACCGACCGGGTGCACCTGGACCTGCTGGTTGTCACTCCCGAAGTGGCTCTCACAGGCGATGCCGTCGTCATCGGCGTCGAGTCGCTCCGGGTCCGACGGGTCGGCTTCCAGCGCGGCCTGCGCGTCGGCCTGGGAGGCGAAGTCGGGGCAATCGCGGTCCCGGTTCTCCTGCGCCGACGTGGTCGGAAGGAATCGCGCGGAGGTGTCGACCGGGTCCGGCGAGGGCTCCGGCGACGGCTCCGGCTCCGGGTCCGGCGACGGCTCCGGCGACGGCGACGAGGTACCCCGGCGCGGCAGCAATTCACACGCGATGCCGTCGCCGTCATCGTCAAGGCGATGGGGGTCGCCGACGCCCCGATCCAGCACCTCCTGAGCGACCTCCGGGAACTGGAAGTCACCGCAGTCCAGGTCCGGCTGTGCCACGGCGGTGCCGGGGAAGGTCAGGAACCCGACAGTCGCCAGCACGGAGAGGGCCGCCGACAGTCGGGCAGCGCGGGTGACAGCCATGCTCACGAATGTCCTTTCGGGAGGACCACCAGTAGCGGGCCGCAGCGGATCGAGTTCAGCGACCGCAACCGGTAATCGAATCGCATGTGAAGTCCGTTACATGCTGTTGGCGCGCTATGAGGCAATCACTGGATGACGCAAGGTGATCCCTCGTCGACGGCGCGGCGCGAGCGCGGTACGGCTGATCGCACGGCCCAGCTGGACGGGAGGGCGTGCGGCTGCCGCACCGCGGGCGCCGTGGTCAATACGCTGCAGTGCGCGTGCCGGGACGGGACCGGAAGAAGGTCGCAGCGCGTTCGGCGATCATCAGCGCTGTGGCTGCCGGACCACGACGGGGCGCCGTGGGGAGGACCGAGGTGTCGACGACGCGCAGGCCGGCGATCCCGTGCACCCGCAGCTGAGGGTCCACCACGGTGTCCGGGCCGCGCCCCATCGCCGCGCTGCCGCACAGGTGCACCGCGGTAGTCAGGTTCGCCGCGATCCACCCGTCGAGCCTCCTGTCCACGCCCAGCACGTCCCCGCCGATGCCCGCCCGTCCCCCCGGGAACACGCCGGTGCGCAGCAGGTCGGCCGCGGTCCGGATGGCGTGGCGCAGCCGGCGGCGATCGGCTTCCGTCTCCAGGTAGCGGTACTCCACCCGCGGCCGGACGGAGGGGTCGGGCGATTGCACCGTGATCGACCCCCGGCTCTCCGGTCGCTGCAGCCCGCACATCAGGTGCAGCGCACCGCCGGGCACGAAGGGGCGCGCGAACAGCAGGATCTCCACGTCACCCGCGGGGTCGGCACCCGAGTCGGCGTTGATGGACGCCTGGCAGCCGACGGCGTCGGGGTGCGGCTGCGGGACGCCCGAGTGGAAGGGCACGAAGACGCCGGGGTGGTCCGACCAGTTCTTCCCGACACCGGGCCGGTCGTGCCGCACCGGGATCCCCGCCGCTCGCAGCTCGTCCGCAGGCCCGATGCCGGAGAGCAGCAGCAGGTGCGGCGAGTTCACCGCACCCGCCGCGAGCACGACCTCGCCGGCGCGGATCACCTCACCCGCCGTCGTCTCGACGCCCACCGCGCGGTCGTCGTCGAGCACCACCCGAGCGACCGGGGTGTCTCCGCGCAGTTCCAGGTTCGGCCGGTGCAGGTTCGGTAGCAGGTAGACCATCGCGGCGTTGACCCGCAGACCCTCGACGGCGTTGGACGGGATCAGGCCTGCGCCGGGCGGGCCGCCGGCGTTCTTGTCCCGCTCCGCGGCGATGCCGAGCTCCGCCGCGGCGGCGAGGAACGGGCCGGTGAGCGGGCTGCACAGGTGGCCGGCCGGGCGCCGGACCCGGATCGGGCCGCGGTCACCGTGCACCGGTCCGCCGAAGTCGAGATCGTGTTCGAGGCGTCGATAGCAGGGCAGGACGTCGTCGTAGGACCAGCCGGACACCGCCCAGTCGCCGAAGTCGGCCGGGGTCGCGCGGACGAAGTAGGTGCCGTTGATCGCGCTGGAGCCGCCCGCGATGCGGCCCCGGGGGACGGTGTGCCGGTGCCCGCGCCGAAGCTCGACGGGCACGGCCCAGTTGAGCGGATGTGCCGGGTCGGTGGCGGCCAGCGACGGTGCGTGCCGGGCCTCGGGCGGGTACCCGGCGACCGTGCGCGGGGCCGGTCCGGCCTCGAGTACCAGCACGCGGCGCCCGGGCTGCTCGGTGAGGCGCGCCGCGAGCACCGAACCGGCGGACCCGGCGCCCACGACGATCACGTCGTACTCGGGAACCGGCGTCCGACCCACATCGGGAAGGATGCACGACGTGGCCGACCTCGTACTGGATCTCGCCGACTTCATCACCGCGAGCCCGACGCCGTACCACGCGGTCGCCGAAACGGTGCGCCGGTTGAGCGAGGCCGGCTTCACCGAGCAGCCCGAAGCCGGGGAGTGGAGCACCGAGCCGGGGGGGCGCTACGTCGTCCGGGACGGCACGCTGCTCGCCTGGTGGCAGCCCGCCGACACCCGTCCCGGCGCCCCGATGCGGATCTACGCCGCCCACACCGACTCGCCGACCCTCAAGGTCAAGCCGCGCCCGGACACCGGCGCGGCGGGCTGGCGACAGGTCGCCGTCGAGGTCTACGGCGGCGCCCTGTGGAACTCCTGGCTCGACCGCGACCTGGGCGTGGCCGGCCGGCTCGCGCTCTACGACGGCTCGACGGTGCTGGTCGACGTGGCACGGCCGCTGCTGCGGGTGCCGCAGCTGGCCATCCACCTCGACCGCCAGGTCAACCAGGGGCTGACACTGGACCCGCAGCAGCACCTGTTGCCGATCTGGGGGCTCGGTGCGCCGTCGGACGGCGACCTGATCGAGTTCCTGACCGCCGAGGTGGACGTGGACCCGGACGAGGTCGCCGCGCACGACCTCGTCGTGCACGACCTCACCCCGCCCGCGCGGCTCGGCGAGGAGGAGGAACTGCTCGCGGCCCCACGGCTGGACAATCTCGCGTCGGTGCACTCCGGGATCGGCGCCCTGCTGGCCGCGTCCCAGGAGTCGTCGGACGTGATTCCGGTGTTCGTCGGGTTCGACCACGAGGAGATCGGCAGTGGAACGGCGACCGGGGCGGCCGGGCCGCTGCTGGAGTCCGTGCTGACCCGGATCGCCGGGGGCTTCGACGCGCGGATCACGTCGTTCGCGCTGTCGCGCTGTCTGTCGGTCGACGTCACGCACGCGGCCCACCCGAACTACCTCGGCCAGTACGACCCGATCCACCGCTCGCTGCCCAACGGCGGGCCGGCACTGAAGGTCAACGCCAACCAGCGCTACGCCACCGACGCCCCGGGGGCGGCCGCGTGGGCCCGCGCGTGCCGCGACGCCGGCGTGCCGAGCCAGTACTTCGTCGGGAAGAACACGGTGCCCTGCGGGACGACGGTCGGCCCGATCGTGGCGACCCGGCTCGGCATCCGGACCGTCGACGTCGGTATCCCGGTGTTGTCGATGCACTCGGCCCGCGAGCTCTGCGGGGTGCAGGATCCCGAGTTCCTGACCGCCGCTGCGACGGCGTTCCTGACCGATATGACCTGATCAGGCAGGTTCCGAAGGCCTCCCCTGGCCTTCCGTTTGACACCCACGACCGAGGCTCGCAGCCTCAATCCCCATCGGTGCTTCGACCGAGGGGACGGGTCCGGCCGGCTGCACCGATGCACGGTGCGGTTCGACCAGACCCGGGAGCCTGCGATGAGCACCCACACCTCATCCCCCTCCGCCAACGTGCAGCGGCGACGCGCCGTCGTCGCGAGCACGGTCGGCACGATGATCGAGTGGTACGACTTCTTCCTCTACGGGACCGCGGCGGCGCTGGTGTTCCCGCAGATCTTCTTCCCCGGCCAGGACCCGTACGCCGGTGTCATCGCCGCCTTCGGCACCCAGTTCGTCGGCTTCGCGGCGCGACCGATCGGTGCGGCGATTTTTGGCCACTACGGCGACCGGATCGGCCGTAAGGCCACCCTGATCATCACGCTGGTGCTCATGGGCGTGGGCACCGCGCTCATCGGGGTGCTCCCGGGTTACGCCGCGATCGGCGTGGCGGCGCCGGTGCTGCTGACCGTGTTGCGGCTGGTGCAGGGCATCGCGGTCGGCGGGGAATGGGGCGGATCGGTGCTGATGGCCATGGAGTGGGGTCCGCCGAATCGCCGCGGGTTCATGGCGAGCTGGCCGCAGCTCGGCGTACCGCTGGGTCTGCTGCTGTCCACCGGAATGGTCCAGCTGATGTCGGCCACCACGGGTCCGGCCTTCCTGGCCTGGGGCTGGCGGGTGCCGTTCCTGGCCAGCGTCGTGCTCATCGGTGTCGGCCTGTACGTCCGGCTGCGGGTGATGGAGAGCCCGACCTTCGCCGAGGTCAAGAGGAGCCAGACGGTACTGCGCATCCCGGTGCTCGAAGCCATCCGCCACCAGTGGCGCGAGATCCTCACCTCCGCCTTCGTCCGGATGTCCGAGCAGGCGCCGTTCTACATCTTCGTGACGTTCGTCCTGACCTACGGCACCCGCGAGCTGGGCCTGGACCGGAACTCCCTGCTCACCGACACGCTCATCGCCGCCGCCATCGGCCTGATCAGCGTCCCGCTGTTCGGTTACCTGTCCGACATCATCGGACGGCGACTGATGTACGGCATCGGGATCGTGTGCACCGCGCTGTACGCCTTCCCCTACTTCGGGCTGCTGAACACGCGTGAGGCGGGGCTGGTGCTGCTCGCGATCGTGCTGTCGTTGCTCTTCCACGACATGCAGTACGGGCCGCAGGCCGCGCTGATCGCCGAGTGCTTCGGGCCCAACATCCGCTACAGCGGGGCCGGGCTCGGCTACCAACTCGCCTCCGTCATCGCGGGCGGCCCGGCGCCACTGATCGCGGCGGCGATCCTGCAGAGCACCGGGTCGAGCACCGGGATCAGCCTCTACATCATCGGCTGCTGTGTCGTCTCGATGATCGCGCTGCTGCTGATGCCCCGCCGCGAGGTGGGGTACGAACCGCCCAGCGTGCCGGTCACGGCGCCGCCCCGGAGGGCGGCTGCCTGATCTGAGAGCCGGGGGCCCCGGCTTCGCGTACACGCCCGGTCGTCCGCACCGGTAACCGCCCGGCCACGGACGACGGACGCGTGGCCGCCCCCGGATCGGCCGGGGCGGTCAGGTCACCGCCCGCCGCCGCTGTAACACGCTCCGCATCCCGGCGATGAAGTCGCAGGGATGCGGAGGGGGCACAACGGTGGGTCGTCGAAGGTCGCGCCGGGCGTGGCGGGCGGTCCCCCATCGGGGCGCCCCGAACCGATCCATCCGGTGAGCTCTCCGACCGTCACGACGACGTTCCGCCATCGGGTCATCGTGCTCGGGCTGGGAACGGCTCTGGGCTACGGCGCACTGGCCCAAGGCGCGTTCTACACCGAGCAGTTCGGCAACGTCCTGCTGCTGGTCGCCGTGGCGGCAGGTGTGCGGGCGCTCTCCCGGCCCCGGCGGACCGAGCGCTTCGTCGTGGTCTGCGCCGGGTCCTGGACCCTCTTCGCCGCATGGGCCCTCACCAGCGCGAGCATGCATGGTGACGTCCGGGCCGGCCTGCCCATGGCGGCTCTCGGTTGCTGCCTGGCCGCGGCGGTGTGGGCGGCGAGCGGCCTGCCCGAACGGGCCCGACACGTCCTCGAGGTCGTCATCCTCGGCACCGCGGTCGTCGTCGCCGCTTCGGCGTGGGTCGGCGTCGCATTGCATCTCGAACCGCTGGCCCTCCCCTCCGACGGGCTGTGGCGTGCGGCGTCGACGCTGACCTACGCCAACGCCGCCGCCTCGTTCCTCGTGACCGGGGTCCTCGTGGCCGTCGCGGTCCTTCCGCCGCACCGCCGCATGCTCTCCCTGGCCGTCGTCTCGATCCTGCTGCTGGCCCTGCTGGCGACGATGAGCCGCGCCGGCGTGCTCGGGCTCGCCGTCGGCACGCTCGCCCACGTCACGACGAGGTCCGGTCGTGCCCGGCTGGCACGCTTGTGGCCGGTGCTGCCGGCGGTGGCGGTCGCCTTCGCCGGCCTCCTCCCGTCGCTGCCGGCCGAATCCGATGCCGACCCGATCCTCGCGCTCGCCGGGTTGGCCGGCGGGATCGCACTGCTCGCGATGCACCGCCACCCACGGCTGCTCGGCCTGGCGGTCACCGGGATCGCCATGGGTCTCACCGCCCTGTCGTTCGGATCCCCGGCGACGGTCGAGGCGGTGACCGGTATCGCCTCGACGCGCCTGTCCACGACCTCCGACGACAGGGACGACCTGACCCGGGTGACGGCGGAACAGTTCTGGTCCTCGCCCGTGAGCGGGGTCGGGCCGGGCCGTCTGGATCTCGAGTACGTGAACCACCAGGGCGTCCCGGTCCGGGCCGAGTACACCCACAACGAGTACCTGCAGCTCGCGACCGAGACGGGACTGGTCGGCGTGGTGCTCGCCGTGGCCGGATCGGCTGCCCTCGCTGTCGGAGCCTTTCGCCGACGCAATCCCTCGGCGGCTGAGCTCGCCCGGCCGGCTGCTCTCGCGGTAGTGGCCGCCTTCTGCGTGCACAGCGCGTTCGACTTCCTCTGGCACATCCCGGTGCTGCCGCTGCTGACGGCGCTGTCGGTCGTCGTCCTGCTCGCCACTGCTGGTCCCGCATCCCGTCCCACCGTCCCGGAGGCCTCCTCGTGATATTGATGCTCAAGATCGCCCTCGAAGCGAGCGCGGTCCTGGTGACCAGTGCCGCTCTCGCCTGGTCAGGCGGTATCGGGGACGCCCTCACTCGCTTCAGCCCGCCGAGGAGCGCACCCGCGAGCTGCGTCGACGTGAACGTCCCGGGCGTCCACGTCGCCGTCGGCCGCCACAGCCCACCGGTCCAGCACTCCAGCCCGCCCCGCAACTGCATCGACGTGCGGGTGCCCGTGGGCAATCACAGTGCCCCCGTCGGCCGGTTCAGCCCACCGGTGCAGCGCTGGAGCCCACCCGCGCGGTGCGTCACCGTGAACGTGCCGGGCGTCCACGTCGCCGTCGGCGGGTTCAGCGCGCCGGTGCAGCGCTCCAGCCCGCCCGCCAACTGTGTGGCCGTGCAGGTGCCGGCCGCTCGGCACGGCCTGCCGGTGCAGCGCTGGAGCCCACCGGCACGGTGTGTCGAGGTGGTCGTTCCGGGGCTGCCGATCGACGTCGCGCGGCACAGCGCACCGGTTCCCTGCTGAGCCCACCCGCACCGGCCGTCTCGGAATTCGACGTCCGATCGGGCCTGCGCCTGATGTGATCGGGCTCTCTCGTCGTCCTCCCCGGGAGGATGCCGGCGCAGGAGCCCGACGATCCGCGAAGCAGCGTTGTCCGTGCGGGCTGAGCAGGTGTTGCTACTGGTCACGGCGAGCGGCGGTGCTGCGCGAGAGTCGGCGCGCGACGCGCTTGGCGGCGTAAGATCCAGCGGCATGGACGCGGCGACGCGCGTGCTCGTCCTTGCCAACCGGACGGCGGACTCCAGCGAACTGCTCCGGCAGGTCCTCGCCCGCCACGGCCGGAGTCCGATCGCGGTGACCATGCTCGCGCCCGCGATCTGGGAGGTCCAGGACCCGCACGGGGGCACGGAGTCTGCGTGGCGGCGCCTGCGCGCGGCGCAGAAGCGCCTGCAAGCGGACGGGATCGAGGTCTCGTGCATGATCGGCGACCCGGACCCGATGACGGCGTTCGAGCGCGAGTGGAAGCGCGGTGGCTATGACGAGGTCATCGTCGCCACGCTCCCGAGCCAACTGTCGAAGTGGCTTCGCATCGACCTTCCCCGTCGCATCAGGGTTGCTGTCGCCGGCGTCTCCATTACGCACGTGGTCGCCTCTCCTGATCCGCTGGGCGCGGACTGAGGAGAGCACGGGTACTTCCTCGGTCGGTGGGAGGCGCGGCAGCTCGGCGAGGCGCTCTCGGGCGGGTTGCTGTCACCGGTTGCTGTCAGCCCGCTCTTGGGGAACGAACAAGATCGGCCTGCAGCCCCGTGACCTGGCGGAAGCGGAGGGATTCGAACCCCCGAACCCTTGCGGGTCTCTCGCTTTCAAGGCGAGTGCATTCGGCCGCTCTGCCACGCTTCCGTCGACGAGCCTAGCTGGCTCTCGCCTCGGGTTCGGAGCGGCGCAGTTCAGCGAGCACCCGCTCCATCACCTGGGCGAGGATCTCCTGCTCCGCGGGCTCCACGCGATCGATCACGTACCGGCGGACGCCGTCGACGTGGGTCGGCGCGGCCTGCTCGAGCAACTGGCGGCCGCGGGGCAACAGCCCGGCCAGGATGCCGCGAGCGTCGGACGCGCACTCCTTGCGCTGCACCAGCCCGGCGCGCTCCATCCGCGCGATCTGGTGCGACAGTCGCGACTTCGACGACGCCGTGAGCTCAGCCAGAGCGCTCATCCGCATCTGCTCGCCCGGCTGCTCCGAGAGCACCGCGAGGATGGCGTAGTCCGCGTGCGAGATGCCGTGCGCCTCCACGAGCTCACGGTTGAGCCTGGCCTCGAGAAGAGTCGCGGCGTGGATGAAGGATCGCCAGAAACGCATCTCGCTCTCGCCCAACCACCGCGGCGTAGCATCCGCCACACTCATTCCACGAGCGTACTCACCGGGCGCTGTCGACCGCCGCCCCGTGCATGTGATGGGATCTTGGTCGCCGGGCGCCGGCTGGGTCGTGGGGGGCACGCATGCGGTTCGACGAGAATGCCGATCTCGACACCTCGCAGGTCGACGACCTGCGAGGATCAGGCGGAGGCGGTGGCGGTGGGCCTCTCGGTGGCCGCGTGGCCCTCGGCGGCGGCGGCCTGGGCATCGTCGGCCTGATCCTGTACTTCCTCATCTCCCAGCTCGGCGGCGCCGGCGGGGGCGGGCTGGCCCTGCCAGGTGGGCTGTCCGGGGTCGGCAGCGGACAGACCGCCGACAACACCCAGATCGCGCAGAGCTGCCGGACCGGGGCCGACGCCAACAACCGGTTGGACTGCGAGGTCACCGCGGTCGTCAACTCGCTGGACGGCTACTGGACCGACGCCTTCGCGCGGTCCGGGTCGACCTACCGGCCCCCGCGCATCAACTTCTTCAGCGGTTCGGTGAACACGGGCGGCTGCGGTGGCGCGACGTCGGACGTCGGACCGTTCTACTGCCCCGCCGACGCCGAGGTGTACATCGACCTCTCCTTCTTCCAGGAGCTGGAGACCCGCTTCGGCGCGGAGGGCGGACCGTTCGCCCGGGCCTACGTCATCGCCCACGAGTACGGCCACCATGTCCAGAACCTGCTCGGCACCAACCGCCGGGTGCAGGCCGGGGACTCGGGGCCGACGTCGGGATCGGTACGCCTGGAGCTGCAGGCCGACTGCTACGCCGGCGCCTGGGCCAACCACGCCACCACCGTGCCCACCGCGACCGGCCGGACGTTGATCACCGACGTCACCCGGGCCGACGTCGCCGCCGCGCTCGACACCGCCCAGCGCATCGGCGACGACTACATCCAGAGCCGGCTCGGCGGTGGCCAGGTGAACGAGAGCCAGTTCACCCACGGCAGCTCGGCGCAGCGCGAGCGGTGGTACACGATCGGCCTGCAGACCGGCGACCCCGCACGCTGCGACACCTTCGCGCGGGGCGTCGACCTCGGCTGAGGGGTCACGCCCCGAGCAACGCGGCGCAGTCCTCGACCCCATCGGCCTCCAGCGTCCACGTCGGACGGTGGGCGGCGAACGCCTCCGGCGTGAGAAGCAGCCGGACCTCCTCGACGCGCTCGCCGCGACGCGCATACGTGTTCGTTCCGTCGGGCCGGTAGCCGAGCTTCTCGGAGACGCGGTGCGACGCCCGGTTGTCCGTGAACGCTCCCGAGCGTGCCCGCGTCGCACCGAGGTGGTCGAACGCGAACAGCAGGACCGCCGCGCGCATCTCCGTGCCGATCCCCCGTCGCTGATGGGCCAGCCCCAACCACGACCCGGTCGAGACCTCACGGGTCACCGCGAAGTCGGTGGCCATGACACTCTGCACGCCGACGACCTTCCCGTCGACGCGCACCAGGAAGTGCAGCGCCCACTTCTCCGGTGCGAACTCGGCCCGCTGCGACCAGAAGTGCTGCAGCGTTCCCCGCCCCATGTAGGCCGGATCGGCCTCCGTCCACGGCACCAGGAAAGGCATCTCGTCCGGGGGGTGAACTCCCTGGTAGCCGACCTCGACGAGGTCGAACAGCCCGGCGTCGTCGTCCGGGCGCAGCTCGATCCGCGGTGTACGCAGCACCAGGTGCCGCAACGGCCATTGCTCAGGATGGGTCATACGGGCAGAGCGTGCCGGATCGCGCGCGAGAGCTCGACGGAATAGCGTCCGCGCCATGTACGCCATCACTGTGCGCGAGCCTGGGGGCCCGGAGGCCCTCGAGTGGACCGAGGTGCCCGACCCGGAGGCCGGTCCCGGCGAGGTCGTCGTCGACGTCGCCGCCGCCGGGGTCAACCGGGCCGATCTCATGCAGCGCCAGGGCCACTACCCGCCCCCGCCCGGGGCCTCGGACATCATCGGGCTCGAGGTGTCCGGCCGGATCGCGGAGCTCGGCGAGGGCGTCGAGGGCTGGCGGGTCGGCGACGAGGTCGCCGCGCTGCTCGCCGGCGGCGGGTACGCCCAGAAGGTCGTCGTCCCGGCCGCGCAACTCCTCCCGATCCCCGACGGCGTCGACCTGATCACCGCGGCCGGCCTCCCCGAGGTTGCCAGCACCGTCTGGTCCAACGTCGTCGGTGCGGGCCGGCTCAAGGCGGGCGAGACGTTCCTCGTCCAGGGCGGCAGCAGCGGCATCGGCACGCACGCCATCCAGGTGGCCAAGGCGCTCGGCGCGAAGGTCGCCGCCACCGCCGGGCACCCCGACCGGCTGCAGCGCGTCCGCGACCTCGGTGCCGACATCGCCATCGACTACCACGACGACGTCGCCGAGGAGCTGAAGAAGGCCACCGCCGGCCACGGCGCCGACGTCATCCTCGACAACATGGGCGCCAAGGGGCTGGCGAACAACATCGCCGCCCTCGCCCCCGACGGCCGGCTCGTGATCATCGGCCTGCAGGGCGGGGTCAAGGGCGAGCTCAACATCGGGGCGCTGCTCGCCAAGCGCGGCAGTATCACCGCGATGGGGCTGCGCGGGCGTCCGGTGGACGGCCCGAACGGCAAGGGCGCGATCATCCAGGGGGTGCGCGATCAGGTCTGGCCGATGATCGCCGACGGCCGGGTCAAGCCGATCGTGCACGGCACCGTCCCGATGGAGCAGGCCGCCGAGGCGCACCGCCAGCTCGAGCAGGGCGGCGTGGTCGGCAAGCTGCTGCTGGTCGCGCCGCAGCGCTGACCGATCCCTCAGTTGAGCTCGGCGACCGCGCTGACCAGCGCCTCCACCTCGGTGACGTTGGTGTAGTGGGCCAACCCGATGCGGACCACCCCGCCGACCTCGGCGCTGCCCAGATGCGCGAGCACGCCGTGGTCGCCGGGGTCGGCGAAGGCGCAGATCCCCCGCTCGGCCAGGTGCTCGACGACGTCGGGTGCCTTCACCGAGGTGTGTGTGAACGACAGCATCGGGATCCTGCGCATCGGATCGCCCAGCACGATGGCCCCGGTACGGGTGCGCAGCTCGACGAGGAGCGTCGCGAGCAGGCTCGCCTGGTAGGCCTTGACCTCGGCCATCGAGGCCAGCAGCCGTTCGCGCCGGGTTCCGCCGGCGGTCTCGTCGAGCTCGGCCAGGTGCTCGATCGACGCGACGAGCGCGGCGAGCTGCGGACCGGAATGCGGCCCGATCTCCAGCCGGCGCGGCCCGTGGGCGGACGGTTCGAGCGAGCACGACGCGAGCCGGTCGAGCAGCGCGGGCGTACGGAACACCAGCGCCCCGACCTGCGGGCCGCCCCATGCGGCGGCGTCGACCGCGACGACGTCGGCGCCGAGCGCCGCGATGTCCAGCGGTCCGTACGGCGCCGCGGCATGGGCGTCGACGACGAGCAGCACACCGCGCTCCTGCGTTCGTGCCGCGATCTTGGCGATCTCCGGGCGGGTGCCGACCTGCGCGGATGCGGCGGTCAGCGCGACGACCCGGGCGGATCCGTCCAGGAGCTCGTCGAACTGCCAATCGGGCAGCTCGCAGGTCTCGATGTCGATCTCCGCCCAGCGCACGCCGACGCCCTTGCGCTGGGCGCTGCGCAGCCACGGGGCCACGTTGGCGACATCGTCGAGGCGGGAGACCACGACCTCGTCGCCGAGGACCCACGTCTCGCTGACCGCTTCGGCCAGCCGGTGCAGGAGTACGGCGGTGTTGGGGCCCAGGACCACACCGCGTGGATCGCCGGCGACCAGGTCCGCGACCGCGGCACGCGCGGCGTCCTCGATCTCCTCGGCGTGCAGCGAGGCCGGGAACACCCCGCCGGGAACCGAGACCGGCGCCCGTACTGCCTGCAGCGTCGCCGACGCCACCTGTTCGGGGACGTGCATCCCGCCGGTGGCGTCCAGGTGTACCCATCCGTCACCCAGTGCGGGTATGAGCCCGCGCACCCGGGCGACATCGAAGGCCATTCGGATACGGTAGCGGCGCCGCCAAATCGATCGGTGCCGATGAGGCCCGGTCGGCGGCCCGGGCCACGGCCCCGTCCAACCGCCCGGCCCGTCCCGCACCGAACGACGTCCAGGGCCATGATGGACGCCATGAGCGAGCCGTCAGACCAGAACACGGCAGACAGTGCCGAACAGCAGGTCATGGTGATCGGACCGGACGGCCGTCCGGTCGGCATGGCCCGCGTCCCGCAGTCGGGCGACGACGAGAACGGCGAGGACCAGGGCGTGGGCTCGATGGTCGAGCAGCCCGCCAAGGTCATGCGTATCGGCACCATGATCAAGCAGCTGCTCGAGGAGGTACGGGCGGCGCCGCTGGACGAGGCGTCGCGGGCCCGGCTCCGCGAGATCCATGAGAACTCGATAAAGGAACTGGAGCAGGGCCTCGCCCCCGAGCTGCGCGAGGAGCTGCACCGGCTCAGCCTGCCCTTCTCCGAGGAGGGGACGCCCTCGGAGGGAGAGCTGCGGATCGCGCAGGCGCAGCTCGTCGGCTGGCTGGAGGGGCTGTTCCACGGGATCCAGACCGCGCTGTTCGCCCAGCAGATGGCCGCCCGCCAGCAGCTGGAGCAGATGCGCCGCGGACTGCCGCCGGGGATGAGCGGCCACCCCGGACAGGCGATGCCCGACGGCACAGGCCGCGGCACAGGCCAGTACCTCTGACCCTCTGAACCTCGGGCCCCCGGACCCCGTGCACTCACGAACGGCACTTTCGTTCAGACCTGTTGAACGAAAGTGCCGTTCGTGGCGACGGGGCGCCCGGCCCGGTCGCCCGTGGTCCCACCGCTGGTAGGCGGTCGGCCACCCGCCGGTACCCTCGCGTCCGTGGCTGTGACCGTGACCGAGGACGGCAACCGGGCCGAGGATGCGCGCCCGCTCGTCGACGCCGCCCCGGGCCCGCGCAGCTGGCAGCGCGCCTTCGCCGACCTACGCCAGGGCTGGAAGCAGCGCACCCTGTGGGGCTACCTCGGCTGGCAGGACATCAAGCAGCGCTACCGGCGCTCGGTGCTCGGTCCGCTGTGGATCAGCATCAGCATGGGCGTCATCGCGACGGCCATGGGCATCCTGTACGCGGCGTTGTTCCAGGAGGACCTGCACAGCTTCCTGCCCTACGTGGCGACCGGCCTGCTGATCTGGAACTTCATCAGCGGCTGCATCCTCGAGGGCAGCGAGGTCTTCATCGCCAACGAGGGACTGATCAGGTTCCTGCCGGCGCCACTGAGCCTGCACGTGTACCGGCTGGTGTGGCGTCAGACGCTGTTCTTCCTGCACAACCTGGTCATCTGGGGCCTCCTGATGATCATCTTTCCGCAGCCGCTCGACTGGTCGCTGCTGCTGGCGATCCCCGCATTCGTCCTGCTCGTGTTCAACGGCGGCTGGATCTCGATCCTGTCGGGCATCATCGCGACCCGGTTCCGGGACATCCCGCCGATCATCTCCAGCGTCACCCAGCTGGTGTTCTTCATGACGCCGATCGTCTGGTCCTACGAGCGACTGCTCTCGAACCCGGCCGTCGCCGAGCGGGCCCGCATCGCCGAGCTGAACCCGGCCATGCACTTCGTGGAGATCCTGCGCCAGCCGCTGCTCGGCCACGACATCGTGTGGCGGCACTGGACCATCGTCGGTGTCATCACCGTGATCGGCTGGGCCGCCGCACTGGTCTGCCTGCGGAACTACCGCTCGCGCGTCGCGTACTGGGTGTGAGGACGGCCCGAACATGGTGAGCATCGACATCGCCGGCGCCTGCGTCGACTTCCCGATCTTCGACGCGAAGAGCAGGTCGCTGAAGAAGGCAGTCCTCGGCAAGGCCGGCGGCCGGATCGGCACCGAGAGCAAGGTGCCGATCATCGAGGCGCTGCGCGACATCAACATCTCGTTGCGCAAGGGCGACCGGGTCGCGCTCGTCGGGCACAACGGCGCCGGCAAGTCGACGCTGCTGCGGCTGATGTCGGGCATCTACGAGCCGACCCGCGGTCGCGCCGCCGTCCACGGCAAGGTCGCGCCCGTCTTCGACCTCGCCGTCGGCATGGACCCGGAGATCTCCGGGCTGGACAACATCCTCATCCGCGGGCTGTTCCTCGGGATGACCAAGAAGCAGATGGAGGCGCGGGTCGACGACATCGCGGAGTTCACCGAGCTCGGCGACTACCTGTCGATGCCGCTGCGCACCTACTCCACCGGCATGCGGGTGCGGCTCGCGCTCGGCGTCGTGACCAGCATCGACCCCGAGATCCTGTTGCTCGACGAGGGCATCGGCGCCGTCGACGCCGAGTTCCTGGCCAAGGCCCGCGACCGGCTCAACGAGCTGGTCGAGCGGTCGGGGATCCTGGTCTTCGCCTCACACTCCGACGAGTTCCTCGCCGACCTGTGCGACACCGCGATCTGGATGGACCACGGCACGGTCCGGGAGCACGGGCCGCTGCGCGAGGTGCTGCACCACTACAAGGGCCGCGACGTGCTGGCCGAGATGGAGGCCCGGTGAGCGCTGTGCCCACATCGGCGCAGCTCCCGCCGGACTCCGTCGTCGCCGTCGTCGTCACCCGGCACCGCACGGACCTTTTGGTCGACTCGCTGGCCGCCATGGCCAAGCAGACGCACCCGATCGCGCACCTCATCGTCGTCGACAACGGGCCCGATCAGCCGGCTCGCGAGGTCGTGGAGGCCTGCGGACTGCCGGTGACGTGGCTGCCGTCCTGGCGCAACCTGGGCGGTGCCGGTGGGTTCGCGCTCGGCATGCTGCAAGCGCTCGCGATGGGCGCCGACTGGATCTGGCTCGGTGACGACGACGGCCACGCCGCTGACGAGACCGCGCTGGCCATCCTGATGGACACCGCGACCCGGCGTGGGCTGGCCGCCGTCTCCCCCGTCGTCGCGGACAAGTCGGATCCGGACCGCCTGGCGTTCCCGCTGCGCCGGGGGCTGACCTGGCACCGGACACGCCCGGCCCTGCTCGCGGCCGACGGCCAGGGGGACGACGAGCTCCTGCCGGGAATCGCGTCGTTCTTCAACGGCGCGCTGTTCCGGGCCTCCACCCTGGAGGTGATCGGGGTGCCTGACCTGCGGCTGTTCGTGCGGGGTGACGAGGTCGAGATGCACCGTCGGATGGTGCGCTCCGGGCTGCCGTTCGGCACCTGTCTGCGCGCGGCGTACCTGCACCCGTACGGTTCGGACGAGTTCAAGCCGATGCTCGGCGGGCGACTGCACGCGCAGGACCCCGAGGACCCGGTGAAGCGGTACTACACCTACCGCAACCGCGGATACCTGATGAGCCAGCCGGGGATGCGCCGGATCGGGCTGCTCGAGGTACCGCGGTTCGCGTGGTACTTCCTCGTCACGCGGAGGGACCCGAAGGCGTTCGGCGAGTGGCTGCGACTGCTGCGCCAGGGCCGGGCGGAGCGCTTCGACCGCGCATAACCCCTCCCCCGCGAGTCGCGGTACCCCGCGCGCAAGTCGCGGTATCCCCGCGCGCGAGTCGGGATATCCCCGCGCGCGAGTCGGGATATCCCCGCGCGCGAGTCGCGGTATCGGGGCGCGCGAGTCGCGGTATCGGCGCGTGGTCGAGTCGCGGTCAGCGGCGGAAGACGACCGTCCGCAGCATCACGAAGTTGATCGCCGTCGCGCAGCCCTGGGCGACCACCCATGCGATCGAGGTCTCGAACCGCATCTGCGGCAACAAGGCCAGGGCCAGGGCGTTCATCCCCACGTTGATCGCGAACGTCGTCGCGTAGAGCGCCACGAACGCCGCGAAGCGACCCTTGCCGCCATCGGTGTCGGTGAAGGTGAAGCGCCGGTTGAGCAGGTACGCCGTCGTGGTGCCGAGGATGAAGCTGATGCCCTTGGCCGCGTGCACCCAGGTGCCGAGGGAGAGCAGCAGGTGGTAGAAGCCGAAGTCGACGAGCGCCGACACCGCACCCACGGCGACGAATCGGCTCAGCTGGCCGACCAGGCCGAGGGCGGCCGGCTCCGAACGCGTCGCGGTCACCGGGCCAGGGTATCGGCCGGGACGTGCACGGCCGACCGACGGCTTCGGATCGGCGTGCCGCGTTCCCGGAACGCGCCGACTGCGGTCGTTCCCACGGTGTTCGGAGTGCCGGACCGGGTGTGCCGGCGGGACGAGGGGCCGTCGGTTCCGCTGCGCAGCGACTCGCGCACCGCAACACCCCGACTCGCGCCGCAACACCCCGACTCGCGCACCGCGACACCCCGACTCGCGCACCGCGACACCCCGACTCGCGCGCCGCGACACCCCGACTCGCGGACGGCGACACCCCGACTCGCCCTCCTGGAAACCCCGACTCGCGGGTCAGAAGAAGCGGCCGGCGAAACGGTAGCGGCGGCGCACCGTCACCGAGCCCATGCCGCTGCGGCCGTAGATCCTGAAGTGCGGGCGGCCGGGGACCGGCGCGGACGGCACCTTGGAGCGGACGTGACCCATCGCCGCGACGAGCCCGTCGACGTCGGCGGTTGCGTCGTCCGGGACCAGCAGTCGGGCCGAGCCCGCACCGAGTTCCAGCTCCACCTCGACCACCGGGTGTGGTAGCTGGGTGTCGCAGAAGTCGAGGTAGACCGAGCCCATCCCGCTCTGCACCCGCAGCCGGGCCGGCACCGCCCACTGACCGGATCTGCGTAGCCCACCCATCCCGGTGCGCAGCACCATCGGCGGGCCGGCCGGAGTCGACAGCGGGGGCGGCGGCACGGTGACATCGATCGCCCCGCCGGGCAGGTCGGCCAGCGGCGGGGCGAGGTCGGCGCCGTACCGGGCCGCATAGACGACGGCGAGGCGCTCCTCGAGCTCGGACACCGTGATGCGACCCTCCGACAGCGCCTGATGCAGGCGGGCTGCGGCGCGCTCCCGGTCCGCGTCGGAGATGCGGATCCCCGGGCTGTCGCCGGACGGGGGCTGCAGGCTCACCGGCCAGAGGATAGTGGTCCGCCCACGGAAGGTCGCGCAGGCTCAAGCCCGGAACCGGGACAGGGGCGCCACCCGCGTAGCCTGGCGCCGATGTCGAGCCGGAGCACGAGCCTGAGCGGGTGGGGTCGCACCGCGCCCACCCTCGCCGAGGTCATCACACCGCACCGCCCCGAGGACGTCGCGGCCACGATCGCCGCCGCCGGACCCCGGGGCGTCATCGCCCGCGGTCTCGGCCGGTCCTACGGCGACCCCGCGCAGAACGCCGGCGGCACCGTCCTGGACATGACCGGCCTGAACACCATCCACTCGATCGACCCGGACACCGGCGTCGTCGTTCTGGACGGCGGGGTCAGCCTGGACACGCTGATGCGCGCCGCGCTGCCGCACGGGCTGTGGGTGCCGGTGCTGCCGGGCACCCGGCAGGTCACGATCGGTGGCGCGATCGGCGCCGACGTGCACGGCAAGAACCACCACAGCAAGGGCAGCTTCGGCAACCACGTGCTGTCCCTGGACCTGGTC
Source organism: Pseudonocardia bannensis (assembly GCF_012911875.1). GTDB lineage: Bacteria > Actinomycetota > Actinomycetes > Mycobacteriales > Pseudonocardiaceae > Pseudonocardia > Pseudonocardia bannensis. The sequence continues at coordinate 119,810 of NZ_JAAXKZ010000001.1, forward strand.
ACGGCCGACGGCACGATCCGCACACTCACCCCCGACGGCCCGGACGCCGACCTGTTCTGGGCCACCGTCGGGGGCATGGGCCTGACCGGCGTCATCGTGCGGGCGTCGGTGCAGCTGCACCGCACCGAGTCGGCGTACTTCGTCGTCGACACCGACCGCACCGCCGACCTCGACGAGCTGATGGCGCTGCTCACCGACGGCTCCGACGACTCCTACGGCTACTCCGCCGCCTGGTTCGACACCACGACCACAGGGGCCCAGCTCGGCCGGGCCGTGCTCACCCGGGGCTCGCTGGCGAAGGTCGACGAGCTGCCGGTGAAGAAGCGCGCCCAGCCGTTGACGTTCGATGCGCCGCAGCTGCTGACGTTCCCCGACGTGTTCCCCAGCGGCCTGGCCAACCCGGTGACGCTGCGGGCGTTCAGCGAGCTCTGGTACCGCAAGGCCCCCAGACGCCAGCGCGGCGCCATCCAGAACATCACCGCCTTCTACCAGGTGCTGGACCTGTTCGGCGACTGGAACCGGGTGTACGGGCGGCGCGGGTTCCTGCAGTACCAGTTCGCGGTGCCGTTCGGCGCCGAGGACACGTTCCGCCGGATCGTCGAGAAGATCGCCGCGTCCCCGCACGCGTCGGGGCTCAACGTGCTCAAGCGCTTCGGCGCGGGCAACAAGGCGCCGCTGTCGTTCCCGCAGCCCGGCTGGACGATCACCGTGGACTTCCCCGTCGCACCCGGCCTGCACCGCTTCTGCGACGAGCTCGACGAGCTGGTCCTGAGCGCCGGGGGACGGCTCTACCTGGCGAAGGAGTCGCGGACGTCGGCGGCGGCGTTCGCCCGCGGCTACCCGCGTCTCGACGAGTGGCGCAAGACCCGCGCCGCGGTGGACCCCGAAGGCGTGTTCGCCTCCGACATGTCACGACGGCTGGAGCTGACCTGATGATCGATGCCGTGGGCAACCCGCAGAGCATCCTGGTGCTGGGCGGCACCTCGGAGATCGGGCTCGCCGTGGTCGAGGCGTTCGCCTCCGATCGGCCACTGCGGGTCGTCCTCGCCGCCCGCCCCTCCGACCGGCTCGACGCCGCGAAGAAGCGCCTGGAGACCGCCGGCTGCGCGGTCGAGACCATCGACTTCGACGCCCGCGCCACCGACACCCACGCCGACGTGGTGCGCAAGGCGTTCGCCGGCGGGGACATCGACGTCGCGCTCGTCGCGTTCGGGGTGCTCGGCGACAACGAGCAGGCCTGGACGGATGTGAGCGCCGCGGTCGAGCTGGCCCAGGTCAACTACACCGCCGCGGTGTCGGTGGGGGTGGCGCTGGCCGATCGCCTCCGCGAGCAGGGCCACGGCGCGTTGGTCGCCCTGTCGTCGGTGGCCGGCGAGCGGGCCCGGCGCTCGAACTTCGTCTACGGCTCGACGAAGGCCGGGATGGACGCGTTCTACTCCGGCCTGACCGAGGCACTGCGCCCGCACGGTGTGGTGGTCACCGTGGTGCGGCCGGGCTTCGTGCACACCCGGATGACCGAGGGCCTCAAGGCCGCCCCGCTGTCGACCACGCCCGACGCGGTCGCCGCGGTGGTGGTGGACGCGGTGCGCTCCAAGAAGGAGCTGGTGTGGGCACCGGCACCGCTGCGTCTCGTGATGAGCGTGCTGCGGCACCTGCCGCGCGCGATCTTCCGCCGCATCCCGGCCTGATCTCTGTCGTGAGCGGCGATAGTGGCTTCAGCCGCTATCGCCGCTCACGGAGGGCGGTTACCAGCCGTTGACGTGCAGCACGGTGTCGAGCGGCTGGCGCGGCGCCGGCTTGAAGTCCGTTCCCTTGCTGTAGGCGACCGGGAGCAGCACGCCCTGTCGCACTCGCGGCGGGATACCGAGCAGCTCGGAGATCTCCTTCTCGTACTGCAGGTGCAGCGTGGTCCAGGCGCTGCCCAGGCCGCGGGCACGGGCGGCGAGCTGGAAGCTCCACGCGGCCGGGAGCAGCGACCCCCACAGCCCGGCCTGGTTTTCCGCCGGCAGCTCCTCGGTCGCGAAGATCGCCCCGATGAGGAGCACCGGGACGTCGGCCATGATCTCGGCGAGGTACTCGGCGCTGGACGCGACGCGGGCCTGCGTGGCGTTGCGTTCGTCGTCGTAGCGCTTGGAGCCCGCGTAACCAGGCGAGTTGCGGTAGGCGTCGAACGCCTGCCGGTAGTAGCCGGCGATGGCCTTGCGCTGGTCCGGGTCGGTCACCACGATCCAGTGCCAGCCCTGGATGTTGCTCCCGCTCGGGGCCTGCAGTGCGACCTCGAGGCACTCACGGATGACGTCCAGGGGCACCGGGCGGTCGAGGTCGAGCCGCTTGCGCACCGAGCGCGTGGTGGTCAGTAGTTCGTCGGGATCCAGCGGCAGCAGTTCGGTCATGCCCCGATCATCGTCGTGGACACCCGTGAGCGGTGAGCGGGGCTACGACCACTCACCGCCGACGGGAATCGGGTCAGCTGCCGGCCTGAGCCCAGGTCCGGTGCGCCGGACGGCGCTGCCGGCTTTCGATGGCCGCCGCCGCGGCGATCGCGGCGGCGAACGTCGGGGTGGTCGTGCGGGTCGTCGCGTGCCGAGGGCGGCGCGGCGCCGGCGGCAACATCTCTTGTTCGCCCGTGACCGCGGCCGCGCGGCGCCGGTGCGAGGGGGTGAACAGAGCGGCCGGGGCGCAGACGGCGGGCCGCCCGGGGCGGGCCGCAGCGGCGGCCCGGGTCGCGGCGACCGCCTGGGCAGCCGCCCAGGCCTGGGCCGCCGCCACCGGGTGGGGGCGCACCGCGGCAGCGGCGGCCGTCCGGGGGGCCGGAGCCCCGGCGCCCACGGCGATCGTCCGCAGCGCCCGGGTGACCGGGTCGGAGTCCGCTGCGACCTCGGCGGCCGGGCGGGGCCGGCGCGCACCGAACCACCCGCGCATCCGCAGCCGGGCCGGCTCCTCGATCCAGCGGTGGAGCCCGTGCGCCACGGGGAAGGTGACCAGCACGACCGCACCGCCGATGACGTGGGCGGTGACGGTCGGCTGCCACAGCGCCGGGAAGTAGGCCATCGCCAACCAGTAGACCTCGAAGATCGGGATGTGGACGAGGTACAGGCTGTACGAGATGCGCCCGCCGTGCACTGACCAGCGCGTCGACAGCGCCCGTGCCACACCGCGATCGGCCAGCGCCAGCGACCCGACGAGCACCGGGAACAGCGCGATCACCGCACCACCCCGGCCCGGCCCGACCAGCTCGCCGAGACACAGGCCTGCCGCGATCAGGAACGGCGTGATCGTGGCGATCAGCGAGGCGGCACGGCGGATCCGAACAGTGGCGGTCATCCGGCGCACGACCAGGTAGGTCAGGACCCCGGCACTGAAGCCGCACAGGATGCGGACCATCCAGCTCCACGGGAAGTAGGGGCTTCCCTCGCTGAGGTACGCCCACGCCATCGGCCCCATCAGCGCCAGCGCACCGAGCGCGAGCAGCGGGGGCGGCATGTTGCGCAGCCGATAGAAGACGACGACTGCGACGGGAAACAGCACGTAGGCCAGCCACTCGGCGCTGATGGACCAGGTCGAGCCCACCCACGAGGCGCCGTCGAAGAAGGCGTGGTCCCACAGGTGGACCATGAGCAGCTGCTCGAGCCATGCTCCGACGCTGACGACCGGCTGGACCCCCTGGAAGGCGATCTGGTCGTCACTGCCGAAGAGCAACCGGGCCCCGATCCAGAGACCGAATAGGTTGAAGACGACGACGTACGCGGGCCACATCCGGCACGCGCGGGCCCACACGAAGCGGGTGGCGGAGCCCGCTCGCAATGCCGGCCCCATCTTCTCGAGGTAGGTATAGGCGATCACGAAACCGCTGAGCACGAAGAAGAGGTCCACCCCGAGTGCTCCCGCCGTGAGCAGCGGGCCGACCACCTCGACGACGCCCGCGACACCGGGCAGAGCGGTGAAGTGGAAGTGGAACAGCATTACCCAGACCGCCGCGACGATCCGCAGCCCGGTGAGGGCCCGCAGCTCCCCACCCGCTCGGGGCGCGCCGGGAGCGGTAGGTTCTGCGGTCGTCGTCACATGTGCGGCAACGATGGGCCCCGATACGCGTTACGGGCGACCCCCAACTGGGCCTGAACGGAGCAATCGACTACTCACAGTCCGTTATGTCCTGCCGCCATTCGGATATTAGCCCGTTCAGATGACGGCGTCGTAGTTCCGGACAGTGACGGCCAGACGGGTCATGAGGTGGCCCGTCCGGGTACGCCGGCACCTGTCTAGCCTCGCGGCCGTGTTGACCTCCGAGCAGGTGACCGTCGACGGGGGTCGCGATCTTCATCCGCTCTCCGGTTCGCGCACCGACCGATGGGGACGCCGTGCCGCGGCCGGGCTCGGGCTGCTGGCCGCCCTGCTCGCCATCGCCTTCCCCTTCCTGCCCGTCGAGCAGGACACCGCCGAGCTGCGCTGGCCGTCGGCCGCCGGTGGCACCGCCCCGGTGACCGCGCCGCTGGTCGCGCTGCGGCCGGAGCGGCTCGTCGCCGACATCGACTGTGCCGCGATCTCCGCGCTGGACGCCCGGTCCCCCGGCCCTGCCACGGTGCTCTCCACGACACCGCCCACCTCCCCCGACGGAACGCTCGTCGGGCTGACGGTGACCGTGGCCGACGGTGCGCTGAGCTTCAGCAATCGCGGCCAGCGGATCGCGCTCGCCCCGCTGCCGGCACCCACCCCCGGCTGCACCCTGTCCATCACCTCCGACGCGACGTCGACGACGGCGGCCCTCGGCGGAACGTCATTGCTCGACGAGTCCGGCGATCATCGCCCTCAGGTCGTGGGCGTGTACTCCGACCTCGACGGAACGCGGGACGACATCGCCGGGACGGCGGTGCGGATCGCCGTCGACAACCGCTTCGACAGCACCCCGACCGGGCTCAAGACGGCGGCGGGCATCGCCGCGGTGCTCGCGCTGCTGGGTGCGCTGTGGGGGTTGCGCCGACTCGACGGACGGCACGGCAGGCAGGTCCCGCGAGCGTTGCCCCGCCCGTCGCGCGCACGGCGGGCCGATGTCGCGCGCGACATCGCGGTCGTAGGCGTGCTGGCCACGTGGTTCATGATCGGCAGCGTCACCGCTGACGACGGCTTCATCCTGACCATGGTCCGCGACGCCCAGAACTCGGGTTACGTCGGCAACTACTACCGCTGGTTCGACGTCCCGGAAGCGCCCTTCGGCTGGTTCTACCAGGTCTACGCCGCGTGGACGGACATCAGCCAGTCGATCGTCTGGCTGCGGTTGCCCGCGTTCGCGATGGGCGTCGTCTGCTGGCTGCTGCTCAGCCGCCGGATGCTGCCGCGGCTCGGCCGACAGGTGCGCCGCAGCGGCGCCGCCGGCTGGGCGGCCGCGGGTGTCTTCCTCTGCTTCTGGCTGCCGTTCAACAACGGTCTGCGCCCCGAGCCGGTCGTCGTGCTGGCCGCGCTGCTGGCGCTGTGCGCGGTCGAGCACGCACTCGTCATCCGCAGGCTGCTGCCGCTGGCACTGGGCCTGGTGGCCGCCGCCTTCGCCGTCGCCGCGACGCCGACCGGTCTGATGGCCGCGGCGCCGTTCCTCGCCGCGGGCCGCCCGTTGCTGGCCCTGGTCCGCGAGCGCTCGGCCCGGGACGGATGGCTGGGAGTGCTGGCCCCGCTGAGCGCAGCCGGGACGATCGTGCTGGTGGCGGTGTTCGGCGACCAGACGGCCGCAACGATCGTCGAAGCGACCCGGGTGCGCACGCAGATCGGGCCGAACATGTCCTGGTTCTCCGAGCTGTACCGCTACCAACTGCTGTTCTCCGAAACCCGGGACGGCTCCCTGGCCCGCCGGTTCCCGGTCCTGCTGCTCGTGCTGTGTGCCGCGGTGACCGTCGTCGTCCTGCTGCGCCGGGGGCGGATCCCCGGCGCCGCGACCGGCCCGGCGATGCGGCTGATCGGCAGCACCGTGGCCGCCTTCGGGGTGCTCGCCCTGACCCCGACCAAGTGGACCCACCACTTCGGCGCCTTCGCGGCCCTCGGTGCGGGGGTGGCCGCCCTCGCGGCGCTGGCCACGAGCGCCGGGGTGCTGCGGTCGCGGCGCAACCGGATGCTGTTCCTGGCCGCGGTGCTCACTGTCAGCGCGCTCGCGTTCACCGGGCCCAACACTTGGTGGTACGTGTCGAACTGGGGCGTCCCGTGGTTCGACAAGCCACCGTCGGTCGGCGGGTACGCGGCGTCCACCGCGTTGCTGCTGGCGGCCGCGGTGGTGCTCGTCGTGGCCGCGGTGGAGCACATCCGCGGACCGGAGACCGCCCGGCCGCCCCGGCCGGAGCGGCCGGGCCGTCCCGCGCGCTCGGACCGCGCCGGGCGCGCGCTGCGGCTCGGGACGGCACCGCTCGCGGTCATCTGCGGGCTGCTGGTGCTGTTCCAGGTCGCCTCGCTGGCCAAGGGCGTCACGAAGCAGCGAGGCAGCTACTCCCTCGGCTCCGACGTGCTGTCCGACCCGACCGGGTCGGGATGCGGACTGGCCGGGCGACTGCTCGTGGAGAACGATCCGGCCTCCGGGGTGCTCGCGCCCGCGGCACCGGTCGGGCCGGACCCGGAGCAGGCGGTGATCACCGGGTTCGTCCCCGAGGGGGTGCCGAGCACCGGGCCGGGGTCGGCTGCGGACACCAACGGGGACGGCAGCAGCGACGCCACCGTCACCGCGGCCGCGGCCGGCCCGGCGCTGGGGCAGGTGCTGGGCAGCTACCGCCCGGAGGGCAGCACGACCGCGTCGCTGCGGTCCGGGTGGTACGCGTTGCCGGACGAGGCACGCCGTGGCGACGCTCCGTTGATCGTGGCGATCGCCGGCCGGCTCGGTGACGGCAGCGCGCTCACCCTCGAGTTCGGCCGGGCCGACGGCGAGCGCGTCGAGACGATCGACCGCATCGAGCCGGACGGGAGCGCCGCCGTCGCGAGCACCGCCGATCCCGGCGGCGTCGCGGCCACCGGTGGGGGCTGGCGGGACCTGCGGCTGGACCTGTCCGGCCGCGACGCCGCCGAGGCCGACCGGGTCCGGGTGGTGGCCGAGGACCGCTCGCTGAATCCCGAGGGCTGGCTGGCCGTGGCCCCGCCGCGGGTGCCGCAGCTGACCCCGCTGACCGACATCGCCGCGCAGCCCGGCATGCTCGACTGGCCGACCACGTTCCCCAATCCGTGCCTGCGTCCGTTCGCGGTGACCGACGGGATCGCCGAGGTGCCGCGGTACCGGTTGCTGGCCGATCCGCAGCAGCGTGCGGTCGGCGAGAGCTGGTCGTCGGCGTCGGCGGGTGGACCGCTCGCGTGGATTCCGGAGGCCGCTCGTCAGCGCCTCGTTCCGCTGTACCTGGACGGGCAGTGGGACCGTGACCCGGGCCAGTTGCGGCTGCTCACTCAATGGGTTCCCGACGGCGCGAGGCCGGACGTCGTCACCGGTACCCGGCAGCGCTGGGGCTGGCAGCAGGACGGGCCGATGGGCGAACCGCCGGCCGGGCGGCCGAGCATCGCGCGCTGACCGACATGGCACAGAACCCCGCCGAGCCAAACCGGGCGGATGGTCGCGAACCGGATTCGCTGGCCTACCGTGGCCCGGTGCTCTCGCCCACCCCGTCGGAGGCGGACACCTCCCAGGAGCCGCAGCCCACGGAGGATCGCGGGGCACCGCGGCGGCTGGTCCTGATCCTGGGACTGGTCGCCGCACTCGCCGCACTGGCGTTCCCGTTCGCATCGGTGCATCAGCCTGTCGTGACCTACGCCTGGCCGCCGTCGGGGTCCGACCCGACCCCGGCTGCGATCCCGCTCATGCCGTATCAGCCGGTGGAGCTGACGGCCTCGGCCGACTGCGCTGCGGCGGCGCGGACGAGCGGAGTCCTGCTGTCGACGGTGCCGCTGCGCGCGGATCCCGGGGCGCAGCCGCTCACCGGGCTGCGCGTGAGGTCCGCCGCGGGGGCACTCGAGGTGTCCAGCGCCGGGATCGAGCTGGGCTCCTGGCCGCTGCCGGCCGGTGACTGCACCGTCACCGTCACGTCGGACCCGGCCCGGACCACCGTGCTGCTCGACGGCGTTCCGCTCGTCTCCCGGGCAGGGGACCTGCGTCCCGCCGTCGTCGGCGCGTTCACCGAGGCCACCGACGCGAGCGGCCTGAGCCTGCGGCTGACCGCCGACACCCGCTTCCAGACCACGATCAGCCCGCTCAAGGCTGCCCTCGCGGTGGTGTGCGTGCTCGCCCTGCTGGGCATGCTGGCCGCCCTGCGCCGCGCCGACCGGCACGTCCGGGCCCCGGTCCGGGCGCTGCCCCGGTGCTGGTGGCGGCCGCGGGTCGTCGACATCGCCGTCACCGGCCTGTTGGGGCTGTGGTGGGTCATCGGTCCGGTCACGGTCGACGACGGATACATCGCCGGCATCGTGCGCAACCGCCGCAGCAGCGGTTTCATCGGCAACGTCTACCGCTGGCTGAACGCCCCCGAGGCCCCGTTCAGCTGGTTCTACGACCTGTACTACGCGTGGTCACAGATCTCCCCGTCGACGGTGTGGCTGCGACTGCCCTCGGCGCTACTGGGGCTGGCGTGCTGGGTGTTGCTGTCGCGTGCCGTGGTGCCCCGGCTGCTGCCACGGGCAGCCGGGCGGGGGCGCGTCCGGTGGCTGGCGGCCGTCGCCTTCGCCGCATGGTGGCTGCCGTTCAACCTCGGGCTGCGCCCGGAGCCGTGGGTCGCGATCGGGCTGCTGGCGGTGTTCGTGGCCGTCGAGCGGGCGATCGCGACGCGGGCGGTGTTCCCGCTCACCGTCGGCCTCCTCGCGGCCGGGGTGACCACGGCGATCACCCCGGCCGGGTTGATGGCGTTCGTGCCGTTCGTGGCTGCGGGCGTGCCGGTCCTGCGGCTGTTGCGGGCGCGCACCGACCTGCACAGGCCGGCGCTGCCGGCCGCGCTCGTCGCCGCGCCTGCGGCGGCGCTGCTGCTGATGTTCGCCGACCAGAGCCTGGCCGCGGTTCTCGAGGCCATCCGGGTGCGGACGCTGATCGGCGGCGGGCAGCACTGGTACCAGGAGTACGAGCGCTACGCGCTGCTGGTCGAGCCGGACAACTTCCAGGGCGCCATCGGCAAGCGCGCGCCGGTGCTGCTGAGCCTGCTCGCCGCCGCCGGAGTGCTCTGGGCCGTCACCCGCGGCGGCAGGCCGGGCATCGCGGGGGGCCCGGCCCGCCGGATCGTCGTCGGGTTCCTGCTGGCCCTGCTGGTCATGGCCGCCGCCCCCACGAAGTGGACCCAGCACTTCGGTGACGTCGCCGGGGTCGGTGCCGCCGTGCTCCTGCTGGGCCTGGTGGCGTTCTCGGCCGCTGCCCTGCGTCGACGGTCCACGGGTGCCGAACGGCCGATGCTCGCCGGGCTGGGCGCATTGACGCTGGTCGGAGCTCTGGTGCTGGCCGGCTACAACGCCTGGCCCTACGTGTCGGGCTTCTACGGCCTCACCTGGAGCACGGTTCCGCCCCTGGTCGCCGGTATCCCGCTGGCCACGCTCTGGCTGGTCGGCGGCGGGCTGATCGTGGCCGTGCTGCTCGCGCGGTCGGCATGGCGGCGGGCCGCGCCGGGCCCCGCGGACACGCTCCTCCCGGGACGGGCACCCGCCCGCCGGGTGCCGGCCCCCGCCCTCGTCGCCCTCGTCCTCGTGCTCGCGGTGCTCGGGCTGCAGGTCCTGAGCTTCGTCCGGGTGAGCCTGGCCCACCGCGACGGCTACACCCTCGCGTCCGACGCTCTGGCCACGCTCGACGGGCGACCGTGCGGACTGCAGGAGGCCCTGTCGGTCGAGACCGATCCGGCAGCCGGCGCGCTACCCGCGGTCGCGGTCGCCGGACCGACGCTGCCCGTGGTCCCCGCGGACCTGGGGGGCCGAGCCATGCCGGGTGTCGCGGTGGCCGAGACCGGGAGCACGCCGTGGTTCGCCCTCGATCCCGAGCAGCGGGCCGGCCGGCTGCCCGTCGTGGTCACGGTGTCGGGCCGGATGCAGCCCGGGCAGGCGCTGCGTGCGGAGTTCGGCTCGAACGCCGGCCCGGGCCTCCGGCCGGGCTACCGCGTCGTCGCGGACCAGCCCGTGGACGCCGCCGACGGGACGGCCACGGACCGGCGGCTGATCGCCCCCGCCGACGCCGAGGTGGTGCGGCTCATGGTGGAAGCTCCCGCCGTGCCCGGGAGCGTGCTCGGCACCCCGGCGGTCGCCTCGTTGCCGCGGGTGCCACGCCTGACCCCGATGGCAGAGCTCCTCCCCGCAGGTACCCGGGCGATCCTGGACTGGCCGGTGGCGTTCGTGTTCCCGTGCCTGCGACCCGAGCCGCTCGCCCTGGGCGCGGCCGCACTCGCGCAGTGGCGCGTCGGGCCACCGCAGGACGATCCCGCCGCGGGGATCACCTACAGTCCCACGCTCGGCGGGCCCTTCGCCGCACCGCGACTGCTGGTCACCGAGCAGCGGATGGCCACCTACCTGCGCGACGATCCGACGCGCGACGCCGCGCAGCTGTACCGGTGGGTGCCGACCAGTCCGGTCGTAACGCCCGAACCCACCGTGACCAGCGGCGTCGTCGCCGACTGGCACGACAGCGGCCGCGCCCGGGTACCAGACTTGGACCCCATCGGTTGAGCGACGCGCCGAGCCCGGCGAACCCGGCCCCGCCTGCTTGACCCAGAATGTGGCTGACGGGGCACCCCTGCGCTCCCGATCCCGACCGGAGGACAACTGCTTCGCATGCTTGGCTCACCCGGCACCACCGAGACGCCGACACCATCCGGCGAGGGCTCCTCCGGCACGCCCCAGGAGCCCGGAGCACGACGCATCGTCGCCCAGCGTGGGTTGTTCGCAGGACCGTCGGCGCTCGTACCTGAAGACCTGTACGCAGAGGTGACCAAGGGGCTGGCCCGGCGGGAGCGCCATCGGCTGGAACTGTCACCGGGCAGCCACGTCACGACCAACACCTACTTCGGTCGGGTCCACGCCACCTACTGGCAGCGTTGGACCACAGTGACCGAGGTCGAGGTGGAGGCACTGGTCACCGGGTCCGGGCGGATTCGGCTGATGGCGTCGGACACCAACAAAGTCTGGCGGATCGTCGCCGCCCACGAAGCCCATGACGCCGACCGCGGCACCATCCGGCTGACCGCCCGAATCGACCGTTTCGTCGACGGCGGCGGGCTGTGGCTCGAGTTCACGACCGAGGCCGATGAGCTCCTCGTCGAGGACGTGCGCTGGACCGTCGCCGCGCCCACTGCGGTGCGGCCGGTGTCCGTGGTCGTCTGCACCTTCAACCGGGTGGACGACTGCCTCAACACCCTCGAGGCAATGGCGGACGATCCGGAGTCGCTCAGCGGTGTCGACACCGTCTACGTCGTGGACCAGGGCGGCGACCCCGTGGAGTCGCGCCCGCGTTTCGCCGAGGTTGCCGCCCGTTTCGGCGAGCAGCTTCGCTATCTGCGCCAACCCAACCTGGGCGGGGCAGGCGGTTTCACCCGCGGTCTGTTCGAGGCCACCGGAACGGACGCGGCTACGCACTCCGACGTGGTGTTCATGGACGATGACGTGCTGCTGGAGCCGGAGATCCTCATCCGGCTCACGGCATTCGCGAACCACACCACCCGTCCGACCATCGTCGGCGGGCAGATGCTGAACCTGCTGCATCCCACCCACCTGCACATTGGAGCGGAGTACGCCGACCCGGAGCGACTGGCGGCAGGGCTGCCGGTGGCGGAGGCATTCCACGACACGGATCTACTCGGCCTGGACGAGCGGAACCTGCCCAACGTTCAGGAGCGGCGGGTCGACACCGAGTACAACGGCTGGTGGGCCTGCCTGATCCCCGCCGAGATCGTGCGGGCCGTCGGCTATCCCCTCCCGATGTTCTTCCAGTGGGACGACGTCGAGTACGGCTATCGGGCCCGTGCGCACGGCTTCCCCACCGTGTCGCTCCCAGGGGCCGGCTTGTGGCACGCCGACTTCGGCTGGAAGGACTGGGACGAGTGGCACCGCTACTTCAATCTGCGTAATGCGCTCATCACCGCCGCACTGCACACCGGCTTCTCGGTCAAGACCATCGGCAAGCAGATCTCGGTGCTGCTCGGCCAATATCTGATCGGTATGCACTACGGGCTGACCGCCACCCTGCTACAGGCCGTCGAGGACTTCCTGATCGGCCCGGAGATCCTGCACGACGGTTCGGCTGCAGCGGCGGCGGAGATCCGTCGGATCCGCGCGGCTTACCCGGAGACCGTGGCGCATTCTGTGTCCGAGCAGCCGCACGACTTCCGTGACCTGCAGGTGGTGCGCGCCGCTCCGGAGCCCCGCATGATGGGCATGACCTGGCTGAAGCGCGCGGTCTACCAGGTCGCAGGAAAGGCGACGCACCGCACCGGGCTTATCCCGGCCGGTGATGCGCACTGGTGGCACGTGTCCTTGTTCGAGCGGGCCGTGGTGACCGACATGGCGGAGACCGGCGTCCGGGTCCGCACCCGCGACAGGGCGCGGATGCGCGAGCTCACGATCCGCGGGGCGAAGCTGCTGCGCCGGTTCGCCGCCGAGGGCCCGGCGGTCGCGGAACGTTATCGCGCCGCCCAGCCGATGCTGACCAGCCGGGAGAACTGGGCCCGGCTCTACGGCATCGAGGAATCCCGAGCGGAGTAGTTGGTAGCGCCAGACGTGACGGTGCCCCCTCGGCCGTAGCCGAGGGGGCACCGTCATCAGATCCGTCAGGCCGGATGGACGTCGAAGATGTGCTTCCAGCCCTCACGGCTGGTCAGCGACTCCTGCGCAGCGCGGTAGCGCCGGCGCAGCTCCGGCCACGCTCGCGCGATCTCCCGGTGCAGCGCCACCGACTCCTTGATCATGGCGCGGAACAGCTCCGGGTCACGCCGGCGGAACGTGACACCGCGGCCGTCGGGCGTCGAGACCGTCGCGGAGTCGAGCTGGGCCAGCACGAACCACTGCGCGTTGCGGGAGGGGACGTTGCGCTGCGGGACGGTCCGGTGCACCGGCGCCGGCGTCTTCAGGTTGCGCAGCACCCCGCGCGCGAGACCGAGGCCCACCTTGACCTTGCCGACCGGCGGCTCGGGGAAGACCTGCGAGGCGAGCGCGTCGAGTTCGGACAGCGGGACCTGGGTGGCCGAGTTGAGCGGGCGGCCGTCGTCGTACTCCGCGCGCTTGGCCCGGATCTCGCCGAGCACCACCGGCAGCTTCGGGAACAGGGCCTCGGGGCCGGTCAGGAAGTCGCGCAGCGCCATCGCCTGCAGCGCCACCGCCGAGTACTCCATCAGCATCAGGTGCCGAAGGGTGCGCTTGAACGTGTCCTTGAGCAGTGCCTTCGGGCTGTCCGGGCCGTGCAGCGCGGCGGCGACCAGCCGGTTGCGGTAGTGGAAGTAGGCCTGCCAGTCGCTGGTGTCGTCCTTCTCGATGAACGACATGTGCCAGATCGCGATGCCCGGCACGGTGGCCGTGCGGTAGCCGCGGGAACGGGCCCGCAGGCCGTACTCCGCGTCGTCCCACTTGATGAACAGCGGCAGCGGCAGACCGAGGTCCTCGGCGACCCGCCGCGGGATCAGGCACATCCACCAGGCGTTGTAGTCGACGTCGGTGCGGCTGTGCAACCAGGGGGTCTGGCGCAGCGTCTGGTCGGCGAGGTCGTGGTTGCCCTTGGTCTGCGGGGCGTCGCGCCAGATGAAGGCGTTGCGGTCGACGACCTCGCCCATCGAGTGCAGGTGCGAACGGGCCTGCAGGGACAGCATCTGGCCGCCGACGAGCATCGGCTCGCGGGAGAACCGGGAGAACGCGACGGCCCGCAGGATCGAGTCGGGCTCGAGCAGGATGTCGTCGTCCATGAACAGGATCTGCTCGCAGTCGGTGCTGCCCAGCGCCTCGTACATGACGCGGGCGTAGCCACCGGAGCCACCGAGGTTCGGCTGGTCGATGATCCGCAGCCGGTCCCCGAGCACGGCCGCCGCCTCGGCGTAGCCGGCCTGGTCGCGGACCTTCTGGTTGCCCTGATCCGGAATGATCACGGCGGTGACCGCGTCGAGGACCAGCGGGTCCTCACCGATCGCGGTCAGGGTGGCGACGCAGTCGGCGGGCCGGTTGAACGTCGGCATGCCGATCGTCACCGCAGCGCGACCGGGCGCGTTCGCGGGGGCGTACCAGCCGCCGGAGTGCAGGGCCAGCTCGTCGGAGTCGGTGGTGAGGTCGAACCAGTACCAGCCACCGTCCTCGAACGGACGCAGGTCGAGCTCGATGTCGAGCTCGTGGCGGCCGGGGGTGGTCAGCACCTCGCCGCGCACGTAGATGTGCGAGCCGTCGGCCTTGGAGCGGTAGACGTCGACCCGGCCGGTGCCCTCCAGGGAGAGCTTCAGGTGCACCTCGGTGAGGGTCGACCAGCGCCGCCAGTACCCCGCCGCGAAGCCGTTGAAGTAGGCGCCGAAGGAGACCTCGCTCTGCTCCGGCAGCACGGCAGTGGTCCGGGACGTCGGGCGCAGCCGGCGGCCGGTGACGGCGGAGACCGTCAGGTTCAGCGACTTCGCCGTCGGCTCAGCCGGATCCGGCTCCACCGGGGCCAGCCGGGTACCGGAGCGTTCGTCCATGTACAGCGAGCGGACGCTCAACGGGTCGGCGGTGCGCGGCAGGATGACCCGCTGCAGCAGGCTCTCGGACCGGTGCGGGTCCGGGGGCGCCGCCTGGGAGCGCGGGGCCGGCTTCCGTCGACCGGTCTTCTGGATCGTGGCCGCGTCGGTCATCAGCTGGAGTCAGTCCTCGGGGGTCTCGGTGCCGCTGAGGGCCTTGCCCTCGGTGAAGTACGGCGTGATCCGGTTGTCGAACATGGTCAGTGCGGACCCGATCGCCATGTGCATGTCGAGGTACTTGTACGTACCGAGCCGCCCGCCGAACAGGACGTTGCGGTTGGCGGTCTCCTTGCGGGCGAGGTCGCGGTAGCGCTCCAGCTTCGCCCGGTCGTCCGGGGTGTTGATCGGGTAGTACGGCTCGTCACCGGACTCGGCGAAGCGGGAGTACTCCCGGACGATGACGGTCTTGTCCTTGGGGTAGTCGCGCTCGGGGTGGAAGTGCCGGAACTCGTGGATCCGGGTGAACGGCACGTCCTCGTCGTTGTAGTTCATCACCGAGGTGCCCTGGAAGTCGCCGGTGTCGTGGCGGACCTCCTGCTCGAAGTCCAGCGTGCGCCACCCGAGCTCGCCCTCGGAGTAGTCGAAGTAGCGGTCCAGCGGACCGGTGTAGACCACCGGCGTGCCGTCCGGGATCTGGCCGCGGACATCGAAGTAGTCGGTGTCCAGACGGACCTCGATGTTCGGGTGGTCGGCCATCCTCTCCAGCCAGGCCGTGTACCCGTCGACCGGCAGACCCTCGTAGGTGTCGTTGAAGTACCGGTTGTCGAAGGTGTAGCGGACCGGCAGCCGGCTGATGATCGACGCGCCCAGCTTGGTGGGGTCGGTCTGCCACTGCTTGGCCGTGTAGCCCTTCACGAACGCCTCGTAGAGCGGGCGCCCGATCAGGGAGATGGCCTTCTCCTCCAGGTTCTGCGCGGTCGCGGTGTCGAATTCCGAGGCCTGCTCGGCGATCAGCGCGCGGGCCTCGTCCGGGGTGTGCGACCGGCCGAAGAACTGGTTGATCAGCGCCAGGTTCATCGGGAACGCGTAGACCTGGTCCTTGACCCGGGCGAACACCCGGTGCTGGTAGCCGGTGAACTCGGTGAACCGGTTGACGTAGTTCCAGACCCGCTCGTTGGAGGTGTGGAACAGGTGGGCGCCGTAGCGGTGGATCTCGATGCCGGTCTCCGGCTCGGGCTCGGAGTAGGCGTTGCCGCCGAGGTGCGAGCGGCGCTCCAGCACGAGCACCCGCTTGTCCAGCTCAGCGGCGGCCCGCTCCGCGACCGTCAGCCCGAAGAAGCCCGAGCCGACCACGACAAGATCGAACCCTGCGTAATCCACGACCGCCGAGGGTAGCGGCGCCGCCTGACCGGGCCCACTCGGCCCGCTCGCTATGCTCGGGCTCACCGGGTTCCGACGCCGCCGACTCGGTACAGCGACCGGGAGGGTGCTCGTGACCTGGCCAGAAGTCCAACCTTCGGACATCTGGGTCGTCGCCGTATACGTGCTGATTCTATGGGTGCCCGGCTTGCTGTTGGGAAAGGCACTAGGCGCCCGCGGCTGGGTCCTCTTCGGGACTTCACCCCTGATCACCTATTCAATTGTCGGACTTGCCGGTCCCGCCTATTCTGCAGCCGGACTGAACTGGTCCACGATGTCCTTCGGCGTGACCGTCGGAATCATAGCTGTCGTTGCAGGTACGGTGTCGATCGTTTCCGCTCGAAGTCCGGCCTCCACGGGCAGGCGCATCGCGGCAGTCCCCCCGCCATCCGAATGGTCCCAGGCAGCCAGCATTGCGGTGGCCGCCGTTGCATCGTCCGCTGCAGTGGTGGGCGCGGCCGCGATCTTGACAGGTATACGCACTTTTTCCGCCATTCCACAGGACTGGGACGCAGTCTTCCACGCCAACGGAATACGCGAGATCGCAACGACCGGCAACGGCGGACTTTTTGCGATGGGCCAGGTCAATTGGTACGAGGATGGAATTGCGGTCTTCTATCCGAATGCCTATCATCTGCTCGCAACGATCGCGTACCAACTGACCGGGTCGACGCTCCCAGTCGTTCTGAACGCTCACACGGTGCTCATCCCCGGCCTGCTCGCGTTCTCGCTCGTCACTCTCGTCAGGCGACTCGGCGGACGCGCGGTTCTCGCAGGATTCTCCGCCGTGGTGGCTGTCTCGATCTCCGCGTTGTACGACTTGCTCTGGCGAGGACCGCTGCTACCCTTCGCGACCGGTCTGGCACTGACTCCTTTGATCGTCGTGCTCTTGCTGGAACTCGTCGACGCTCCTCGGTGGAGAGGGATGGCCCGGCCAGGTGTACTGCTCTCCATAGGCCTCGCCGGATTGCTCTGCCTCCATCCAGCAATCATGATCGGCGGTGCCCTCTTCGCCGCTCCAGCGATGATCCAGCGATGGTGGCAACAGCCGAGTTCGGCGCGCACCGACCTACCCGTCACCCTTCTGTCCGGACTGATCGGAGCCGTCTTCTGCGTACTGCAACTCGCCGGAGCTGCGAGTTCTGCTTCCAATCTGAGCGCTATCGACTGGCCCGCCGATCTCAGTCAGAACGAGGCGATTGGAGAGCTCCTCACCTTCAGCCACGCCGGCCCCTTCCCGCAATGGTGGATCGTGGCAGCAGTCCTTGCGGGGCTGCTAGGTTACCGACGTCTCGCACAGCTGCGCTGGCTCGGCATCGTCGCCGTCGGCTTCGGCTCATTGTTCGTGATCGCCGCATCGTCAGACGAGCCGTGGGCAAACTCCATCACAAGTTTCTGGTGGAACGACCGGTGGCGCCTGATCGCACTCGCCGCGGTTCCGCTGTGCGTGATCGCCGGGCATGGTCTTGCCGAGATCCAGCGGGTCGCCTGGGACGGTCTGTGCACCATCTGGTCGAAGATGCGCAGCGCGCGGAACCGCGATCGATCAGCGGTGGGCTCCGCAGTCGTGGCCGTGGCCGTCGTCATCGCCTTCGCCCTCCTCAGCAACGATCTCTACTTCGCGCGCAATGCAGCACGAATGGCTCAGAACGTGGGCGACGGTCCCGCCATCTCCGGGGAGGAAGTAGCCGGAATTCGCGCACTTGCCGACATTGTGCCGGCCGGATCACGAGTGCTGAATGACCGAGGCGACGGTTCTGCATGGATGTACGCATTGGCCGGCGTACGTCCTGTGGCAGGCCACTACGACGGATTCCGCACAGGACCTGACGCAGCGATTCTTGCCCGCCAGTTCAAGGACTATCCGACCAACCCGGAGGTTCAAGCAGCAGTCCAGCGGCTGAACATCGAATATGTGATGCTCGGGAAGGGCTTCCTCAGACCGGATACACAACGCGCCCCCGGCCTCACCGACCTGAGCGGCGCCAACTGGCTGACGCGGGTCTACATCAACGACGATGTCGTCATCTACCGAATCGACGATGCTGATCTAGACGCTGGCCGACAACGTGAAGGTGAGCCCGTGGCGTCGGGTTGACCACCTAAGCGGCTGCCGCCGTCGGGCCAAGGGTAAGCATCAGGGCGCGTACGATACATGGACCGTTCAGATATTCCATCACTATCCCCGATAGTCAACCCGGACGAGATGCAGCGCCGACTGCACGGGCCGCACGTACAGCCAGCCGAGTCGAGTCAGTCGTAGGCCGGCGGCCAGTCCCGGGCCGGGACCGTCGCGAGCTCGCCCGTGATGCCCTCGGGCAGGGTGAACCCAGCCGAGTACGGTAGCGGCCGGCCGACCAGCCGGTACAGCAGCTCGTGGGTGCACCCGGCCGTGGCGGCCCGGATGAGGATCTTCCGCCCGGGCCGGCCGCCGGCCCGGTGCCCGGGCAGCTGCCGCAGCGCCTCGCTCAGCACGGTGATGTGGTCGGCGGCGGTGGTGCCGGCGTTGCCCGGGCGCAGCAGCACCGACAACGGTTCCCCGCTGCCGCCCGGCCCGTGGCCAACGACGGTCCACAGCGGGTGACGGCCGAACCGCGCCTCAACGTTGGGGCGGCGCCCTCCTTCTCGCTGTGCGCGGTCACCAGGGTGGCGTCCACGTCGATGACCAGCGGCGGTCCGCGCTCACGCCGTGGTCCGGGCTGTGCTGCCCGGCCCGTGCCCACGCCCGAGACGGGCGACGGCCCGGGCGGAGGCGATGGCGCGCAGCGCCGCGGTGGCACGCTCGGCGAGCCGGTCGAGGGTGCGGGACAGCGTCGGAGCCGACGCAACCGGGCCGTAGACGCCGGGCTCGGCGCGCAGCAACGCAATGTCGGCCAGGCAGTCCCCACCCAGTCCGAGGGCCACCGCCCGGTCGAGCACGATCGTGGCGGGGTCGTGCACCGCGTTCGCGCGCCGCCACGGCGCGAGCGCGGTCCACAATGCCAGCCCGCCGGACAGGGCCCGGTCCAGCCCGGCCGCCCGGACCGTCTCGGTGAGCAGCAGCCCACCAGCCAGAGACACGGCCCTCGACCCGGCTGCGTCCGCGGCCGGGCACGGGGAGAACCCACTACCCCTGCTCACCTGGAAGGTGCTCCTGATCTCGCACGGACACGGGCCTCGACAACCCACATCCTTGCTGCTCAGAAGCACCTTTGAGCGTTCAACACGCCCTCGCGCGACCCGCCCGTGAAAGCGCCGGGTTAGCCCCTGATCGGTACCCACCCGCACCGACCGAGCCGGTCGGCGAGCAGGGCGCCAGTGCGGCCACGTTGCGCACATGGCTCGATGCCATGCCGTCCCTCCGCCTACCTGCTCGACGTCGTGCTGGCCAGCTTGGTCGCCGGGCTGCTTGCTGTCGCTGCCCTTGCTTGGCGCCGCCCTCGCAGACGCACTAGCTACAGCGAAGCACCCAAGATCAAGAAGCGGCAGCAGCTCACCTCGGCACTATACGAACCGTCGAGCAACCTGCCAGTACGTACGGACCATCATGTTCGCGAGCCAGGTCAGGGCGGGCGAGCCCACCACCTGTCTGTCCAGGTCCGGTGTCAGCAGGGCCATCCACACCGTCGATGGTTCAGTCCGTTGAGCTTGGACCTCACGCCGCCGCGCCCGCAGGTGCGCCCGGTGCTTCCACAGCCACCACCAGCCACGGAACTTGTGCCGCCCCCACCCGCCGATCACGGCATGTCCCGCCAGCAGCAGTTCCACCACGAGCAACAACGGTCCCAGGACAATGAGCGCGCGTGTGCTCCAGAGGGTGGCCACCATCATCAGGCGGTTGCGCTCAAGCAGATACATCTTGGTGGCGTTCCGCGAGAACTCGTAATGATGCAGGGCGATGGCCGTGGGAACGCAGCGGGCGGCCCATCCCCGCTGCCAGGAGCGCAGGCTCAGTTCCGTGTCCTCGACGTAGGCGAAGTACTCGGCATCGAAACCACCGAGGGCAGTCCATACAGAACGACGCACCACGACACATGCGCCGCTGGCGGCAGTGACGTCAAAGGACGAGGAGCGGCTCTCGCGGGTGTACAGCCCGCCCGCCCACGAGAGACCGACGATGTGAACGGGGTTGCCAGCGCTGTTGATCAGCTCCGGAGAGTCCGCGATGCGGACACTGGCCATCACCGGGCCGATATCCGGCCTGGAAGCCTCGGAGACAAGCTGTCTCAGCGTGTCCGGGCACAGAACACAGTCCGAGTTGACCAGTGCCACGAACTCGGTGGACAAGGCCCCGACACCGAGGTTGCAGCCACCTGCAAAGCCCAGATTCCTCCCTGGCCGCAGTAGCCGGAACCGGCCGTGATCGGGCACCGCGGCGAGATCCTCGGGACGGCAGCCGTTGTCGACCACGACCAATTCGACCCGCACGCCGGTTGACGCGAGGATCGAGTCGACGCAGGTGGCAAGCCAGGGTTCGTTCTGCCACGCCAGAACCACAACGCCGACGATCGCCGGCGCGGAGACGGCTTCAGCGGCCGCGGCCACCTCCGCGGAGACGTGGAAGCGCGGGGGCCCGCCTTCAGGAGAAGCGATGATGATCACCGGCGTTTCTCGCGGCGGTCCACGGCCGCTTGGCCATCCCGGGGCAAACCCGGGCTGAGTGCCGTTCGGGGCCGAGGCCGAACACGAGCACGTTGACGACGACCAGCACGGCGCGGAGCCTATCCGGACGAGCCTCCCGAGTTTCGACGCCCCTCGGTCCCCGCCGGAACAGCGACGAGCCGGGCGCAGGAGCGCTTGAGCGTCCGGGCCCGACCTGTCGACATGCGTCCCGTACTGTTTGCCGGGTGGCGAGGGCGGCGCAGATCCGCAGGCAGCTCTCCGGGGCCGCAACGGTCAGCGGTGGCCTGGCGCTGCTCGGGCTGGCTGCCTACGCCTTCCTCGCCCTTGCCGGGCACGCACTGGCGCCCCACGACTACGCGGCCGTTGCGTCCCTGTACTTCCTGACAGCCATTGTGGGTCCTGGGCTCTTCGTTGCGGTGGAGCAGGAGGCCAACCGCGAGGTCAGCAGCCGCATCGCGGCCGGCTCCGGTACCGCGCCGGTCATGAAGGCCGCGTGGCTCGTCAGCGCGGGCCTCGCCGTACTGGTCATGCTCGTCCTGCTGGTCCTCTCACCGGTCCTCGTCAGAGAGGTCTTCGGCGGATCGTGGCCGCTACTGGTGGCCGCTGTCGTGTCCGTCGGCGGAGCAGCTGCGGTCTACGTCCTGCGGGGAGCGTTCGCCGGACAGCGCCGTTACGGCTGGTACTCCGCAACCCTGGCTGCGGAGGGACTGGCACGTCTCGTTCCCTGTGTTGCGCTGGTCCTCATGGGGATCGCCGACCCCACGACCTTCGGCTACGTCTTCGCACTCGGGACAGCCGTCGCCGCGGCGGCAACAGTCGCCGGCGGCCGTGTGGGCGCCCCGGGACCCGCCGTCAGCCGATCCGGCATGGCTCGCGGCGTTGGCCTTCTCGCGTGCGCATCCGGGTTGACCTTGCTTGTCGCCAACCTCGCTCCGGTCGTGGTGACCTCGCGGCTCACGGATGACCCTCGGGTCGCAGCAAGCTTCGCCTCGCTGTTCATCCTGGCCAGGACACCGCTGTTTCTCTTCGCGCCGGTGCAGGCCCTGCTACTCCCGCGGTTGGTAGGTGCAGCGGCGATCGGTGATGCAGGCACCGTCCGTCGGCAGGTAGGAACGGTGCTCGCCGCCGTAGCTGCCGTCGGACTCCCTGGAACCGTGTTCGCAGCGCTCCTCGGCCCCTGGGCGGCCCGAGTCTTCTTCGACGCTCCAACCGACCTGTCGATGGTCCTAGCCGGCCTGCTCGGGCTGAGCACGGCGGCGATGATGGCTGCTCAGGTGCTGCAGTCGGCCCTGGTGGCGCTTCGTGTCCACCGGATGACGACCGTTGCGTGGATCATCGGCACCCTGATCTTCGTGACGCTGCTGTTCATGCCCATCGACCCGGTGGTTGCAGCGGTCGTCGCACAGTTGGTGGCACCGTTCGTCGTCGTCAGCATCATGGCGGTCGCGATGCACCGGGCTCTGCGGACGCTCACCAGCGACACCGAGGTCCCCGCCTCAGCATCTTCCTGACGAGGGAGACGTCCTAGGCGGTGGACACGGTCGGACTGCCGTCACCCGCGATGGCCGATTCCGGCCGGGTGAGAGCTTTCCCATCGACCCGGCCGTTCGTTTCCGACTCGGCGCTCGGAGATGTCATCACTTCGGCAGCCGGACGCACCGACACGATCCATACGAGCGCCCCAACGATGAGCAGCCCAAGGATCTGCGCAACGATCGGCGTCGCGGACCCGACGATCGGGTGCCAATCTCCAAGCCGCGGATCGAGGCTGGTGATGCCGCGCTCGCCGACCTCCGGTAGCCCCCGCTGCCACCGCGCCATCGTGTAGAGCAGACAGATGAGGTGGATCGGCAGGAGCAGTAGGGCCGTGAGTCTGACGATGGTCCGAGCGTAGGGAGCGGCTACAGCTCGCTCTTCCAGCACGAAGGCAGCGAAGAGCACAACTCCGGCGAGCATCGGCAGGACGTAGCGACCCTGCGTGATGAACCCGGTCTCGTTCGCGAAGCGGACCTCCATGTAAGCCGGTACGAGCACGCCACCGCCCAGCAGCAAGAGCATGCGCCAGCGGTCGATTCGGCGAGCGACGACCAGGCTCGCGAGCAACAGGGCACCCGCGGCGAGCTGCCAGGTCAGGTAGAAGACCCCAGACATACGGGTGTCCAGCCAGCCCGTCACTCCGATCATCTGGTCGAGGTAACCGCGCCAGTTCTCGGCCTCGATCATCCAGGCCTGGGAAGCTGTCAGAATCCTCCCCCCGGTGTAGTCACCGAGGTCGGTCGTGTTCATGGCCAGGATCCAGACGACGGCGCTGAGGCCGGCCGCGCCGATCCCGATCACCCAGGGCCAGGTGGCCTTGCGGCTGAGGAGCGGTCGGAGGTTCTGGCTGCGCCACGGCACCAGGAACGCAATGAATCCCACGGCGAGCCAGAGCAAACTGCTGGCTCGGAGCACGGCGAGCGCAAGACCGCTCAGCCCCGCGAGCCACAACAACCCCGTCGTCGCGCCTTTGGTCCGACCGACGAGCAGCGGGATCAGCGCTGTGAAGAACGCAACTCCGGCCGCCATTTCCATACCGTTCGGGTTGATGGCGCTCGCCATGTACGTCGCCATGGGCGTGACGGCAACCAGCAGACCAGCCAGCATCAGCCGATGCCGGGAGCACCGGACGATGCTGACCAACGCACCAGCGAGCAGCGCTGCAGAGAGAGCTCCGCTGAGGAGCCTTGCGATGAGAAGCCCCGACCAACCGGGCCACCACTTCAGTGGCAAGCCGACCACGGCGTAGTACGCCGGGTAGTAGCGCCCGGCGCCACTCGGCGCCACCACCGGCGTCGCGTCCGCGCTCGGCGGCTCCGCGCAGGCCGCGGACTTCATCGGATCGAAGGCCCAGCAGTTGGCCCTCACAAGGCCAGCGGGAACCGTTTGGAAGGCCCCGGTTCCCCGTTTGGCGTCGGCCTCCGGAGGAGCCACCTCTCCGGAGACCACACCCACTGCCCGCACCACGTGGTCGAACTCGTCCGGCGAGCCGTCGTACGGCGCGGCGAGCGACCAGCTGGCGATCATGAGAAAGAACCCCATGAAGGCCGTGATCCACAACTTGGACGAGCTGAGTCGCACGAGGCCTCTGATTCTGGTTCGGCGGCACCATCCGGAATGCGCCCGAGAGCCTACAGTCGGCTTCCCTGCGCGGTGCACCACAGACCTGATGTCCACACTCCGGCTCTTTCCCCTACCCTGCGTCAGGAGGCCCTGGATCCCCTGGCGTCCGACCAGAACCGGAGATCGGTCCGTTCGAGGGGCAGCTGCGTGGTATCTCGTCTCACGACGACGGTAGGTCGTGTCAGCCGGCACAGCGGGGTTCGGTTCCTCGTTGTCGGCGGGCTCAGCGTGGCCATCGACGCCGGCTCGCTGTTCGTGCTGCATGGCGTGCTCGGGCTATGGCTTCCACTCGCGACGGCGATGGCATTTCTCATCGCGTTCGGGGTGAACTTCGGCCTCAACCGGATCTGGACATTCCAGGCCACTGGCGCGGCCGGGATGCACCTGCTGCGCTACGTCTCCCTGGTAGCGGCCAACCTCGGGATGACCGTCGTGCTCGTCCAGGGTCTGACCTGGTTGGGGCTTCCGTATCTGATCTCGAAGCTCTGCACGACCGCTGTCCTCGCAGTCGTCAACTACGTCGTGTCGAAGAAGTGGGTCTTCAAGTGACCGCCGCCACCGGACCGTCGGGCCCGGCGAAGGGCGCGGTCCCACTGGCGGCATCCCGGGCTGTACCGCTGTCCGATGCCTTCTCCGGAAGATCGAACAGTTTCGGCATCCTGCGATGGACCTTGGCGACACTCGTCATCGTCGGGCACGCATACCCGCTCGGAGGCTTCAGCGGCGGCACCGACCCGCTCTTTGACTGGAGCGGCGGCCAGGAGTCGTGCGGCGGGCTCGCGGTTGCCGGGTTCTTCATCATCAGCGGCTTCCTCATCACCCGAAGCTGGGCAAGCTCGGGGTCGGTCATGCGCTTCATGTGGCACCGGTTCCTGCGGATCTTCCCAGCGTTCTGGGTCTGTCTCGTCCTCACCGCGTTCGCGTTCGCGCCACTGGCGTGGTGGCGCGAACGAGGCACACTCGCCGGCTTCCTGACGGAGCCGGCGCGAAACGCCGTCGGGTACATCACGCAAAACTTCTGGCTCTCGATCAATCAGTACGAGATCGGTGATCTGCTCAGCAGTACCCCGTACGGCTCAGGTAGGCCCGGAGCGTGGAACGGCTCACTCTGGACGCTGAGCTACGAATTCGGCTGCTACCTGGTGATCGCGCTGCTGGGGGCGGTTGGGCTACTCAACGGGCACCGGGCGATCGTGACCGCCCTGGCAAGTCTGATGTACCTCGTCACATTGTCAGCTCAGATCGATCCCGGCCTCGCGGCCCGCCTGGTTCCCCTCTTCTCCGACACCTGGTTCGGCCGGTTCCTGTTCCTCTTCCTGCTGGGATCGATGTTCGCCCTCTACGCAGATCGGATCCAGGTCGACGACAGGTTGGGGGCTTTGGCCCTCGTTGCGACCGCCGTCTCCCTACACGGCGGCGGCTGGATCGCGGTGGGGTATCCCGCGTTGGCATACATGCTGATCTGGCTCGCCGTCCGGCTTCCGTTCTCCGCCTTCGACCGCCCTGGCGACTTCTCCTATGGGACCTACATCTACGCATTTCCGATTCAGATGCTGCTCGCCGAATTCGGTGTCCAGCGCCTCGGTCTCGCCGCCTACATGCTGCTCGGTATCGCTATCACCGCAGCTTTCGCAGTACTCAGCTGGCACGTGGTGGAGAAGCGTGCGTTGAGACTTAAGCGGTGGACACCTCAGCGTCCGAGATGGCGGAGCCGCGCTGCCGAGCCGGATTCCTTGAGCAGCAGAGCGCGTCCGACACCGGAATCGCCCGCGACAGCGCCGGAGACGGTGCGCGACTCCCCGCAGTCGAACTGAAGAACTATCTGGACCCCATCTCCGGGTTGCCCCGGTCCGCCACACGCGGGCTCTACCCCGAGGTCTCGGACCCAGACTCCTCCTCGCACGGCACAGACTTGTCCCTGCGCGTAGGCACATCGTCGATCTTCATCCGAAGGGCACCGACTTCCTCGGCCAGGCGCCGAGTCTGCTCCTCCAACAACCCGACCTCGCCGGAGAGCTGGAGCGAGACGGTCAGCAGCGCAAGGAGCGACACAAGGAAGAGCAGGTTGCTCGGCGTCTCGATCCCGACAAAGCGTGCGGTGACGTTCAGCAGGCTCGGGAAGACCGCCACTGTCAGCGTTCCGAGCGCGAAGAGAACCCAGATCACTGCGTACTTCTCCCGCAAACGCCGCCGCCGGAGCAACTCCGCGACGAGTAGCAGGACTCCGACCGCGATGACCAGCGAGAAGATCGTCAGACGAGCCATCAGCGCTGTGACAGAGGGTCGGCCGAGATCTGCGGAGGCCGTCTGAGGAGCGCGAGCCCGACGGCGGTGATGACGCGCATCAGGTAAATCGCTGCCCGAAGAGCGTTCTGGCTGGCTTCACCGGCCTGGCGAGGTCGCATCGCGACTGGCACCTGTCGAATGACCAGGCCGCACCGGTGAGCGATGACCAGGGCTTCCACGGTGTCACCGAGGTACTCCTCCGGGTAGTGGCGGGCAAAAAGCGCGACGGCTCTCCCCTGCGCCAACCGGAAGCCCGATGTCGGATCGGTGATCCGGGTCCCGGTCATCGTCGTGAGCATCGAGGACAGGAGCTTCATGGCCCACTTGCGCGGCCCCTTGACGACATAATCCCCACGGCCGGCAAATCGGGCCCCGATGACGACGTCCGTCCCGCCGGCAGCGTCGATCAGCACAGCGATGTCCGCCGGATCGTGCTGACCGTCGGCGTCGACCTGCACCACCTTGTCGAACCCATGGTCGGCGGCATACCGGTACGCAGCGCGCATTGCGCCACCGACCCCTAGATTGAACGGCAGCGACATGACCATCGCGCCCGCGGCGCGCGCGCGCTCCGCCGTGCAGTCCGTGGAGCCGTCATCGACGACCAAGATCGACGCGTCCGGCTGCTCACGCATGACATCCGCAATCACCCGTGCGACCGAGCCCTCTTCATTGAGAGCAGGCATCACGACAAGGAGGCGAGCGACCTCAGATCGTTGCGGCACGGCTGACGTTGGGTCGGTGGCCTCGACACTCATCGTTCCGACTCCTGATCGACTCGGCGGGGCTCCGAGGAAGCCGACCCGAGACCTTCGTGCGGACGACAGTGTGAGTCATCGACAGCGCCAAGACCTCTCGCGTGCACTGCGGGATCGTAGCGTTAGGAGCACCCGTGCTGACGCAGCAACCCGTTGATCACGATTGACGGGCCTGGATCAGGCGCGATGCACGCAGCTCAGGTGAAATCACTCGAATCAGGGCGTGGAACCATCCATCCGAGCCTGCGCCACCGCCATGACGTACTCGCCGTAGCCGGACTTGGCCTGGGCCGCGCCCAGGGCGTAGCAGGCCTCGGCGTCGATGAACCCGCGCTGCAGCGCGATCTCCTCCAGGCACGCGATCCGCACCCCCTGGCGGTGCTCCAGAACCTGCACGTACTGACCGGCCTCCAGCAGCGAGTCGTGGGTCCCGGTGTCCAGCCAGGCGAACCCCCGGCCCAGATCGACCAGCCGGGCGGCCCCGGCGTCGAGGTAGGCCCGGTTGACATCGGTGATCTCCAACTCGCCGCGGGCCGAGGGCCGCAACCCGGCAGCGATCTCGACCACCCGCTCGTCATAGAGGTACAACCCGGTAATCGCCCGGTTGGACCGGGGCACCGCGGGCTTCTCCTCGATCTCCACCAGCCGCCCGGCCGCGTCGGCCACCCCGACCCCGTAGCGCTGCGGATCGCGCACCGGATAGCCGAACAGCACCGCCCCGTCCGCGCCGCGGGCGATCCCGTCGATCCCGGCGCGCAGCACGTCGGCGAACCCGGGACCGTGGAAGATGTTGTCGCCCAGGACCAGCGCGCAGGGCTGCCCGCCGATGTGCTCGGCGCCGATCAGGAACGCCTGCGCGATGCCCTCGGGCTTGGGCTGCGCGGCGTAGCCCAGGCGCAGCCCGAGCTCGGCGCCGTCCCCGAGCAACCGGCGAAACAGCGGCAGCTCCTCCGGGGTGGTGATGACCAGGATGTCGCGGATCCCGGCCAGCATCAGCACCGACAACGGGTAGTAGATCATCGGTTTGTCGTAGACCGGCAGCAACTGCTTGGACACCGCCCGGGTGATCGGATGCAGCCGCGTGCCGGCCCCGCCGGCCAGAATGATGCCCTTCATCGGCCGGAATGCTGTCACACCGTCGATCAGGTGTAGACCGCCAGCACCAGCGCCGCGATCCAGGCCAGCGCCAGCACCTGCAGCACCCGGTCCGCGAGCGCGATCTCCTCGGGCTCGCCACCGTTGCCGCCGTCGACGTCCACCGCGTACCGCAGCACGGCGATGACGAACGGCACGATCGAGATGACCGACCAGACCGAGTTGTGGTGCGCCTCGCGGATCTCGAACGCCCACAGCCCGTAGGTCATGATCAGGACGGTGGCCGAGAGCGCCCAGACGAACCTCAGGTAGGACGCTGAGTAGCTCTCCAGCGACTTGCGGATCTTCGCGCCGGTCTTGTCGGCCAGTTGGATCTCCGCGTAGCGCTTGCCCGCGACCATGAACAGCGATCCGAACCCGGCCGCGAGCAGGAACCACTGCGACAGCGTTATGGCCGCCGCGGCGCCACCGGCGATCGCACGGAGCAGGAAGCCGGAGGCGACGATGCAGATGTCGATCACCGGCTGGTGCTTGAGCCACAAGCAGTAGGCCAGCTGCACCCCGATGTAGACCGCCAGCACGATGACCAGCTCCATCGAGGCCAGCAGGCTGACCGCGAGCGACCCGAGCAGCAGCACCACCGCAACGACGATCGCCAGCTGCGCCGGCACGATGCCGGCGGCGATCGGCCGGTTGCGCTTGGTCGGGTGCGCCCGGTCGGCGGCGATGTCGTTGGCGTCGTTGATCAGGTAGATCCCGGACGCCGCGAGCGAGAACGCCACGAACGCGATGGCCAGCTTCAGCGCCACCTGGGTGTCGAAAAGCTGCCCGGCCGCGAACGGCGCGGCGAGGACGAGGACGTTCTTGACCCACTGCCGGGGGCGCATCGTCTTGAGCACGCCACCGGCCATCCCGGCGGCACTGCGAGCCGGGGTACCGGTCTGTGCGGGCACGTCGGTGCTCGTCATCGCGTGGTCCCCTTCTGCCGGCGGGTACGGGCAAGCCTTCGCGTCACCGTCGCGACGGCCGCGCCGAGCGCGGAACCCACGACGACGTCACTGGGGTAGTGCACGCCCAGCACCAGCCGGGACAGCGCCATCGGGGGCACGAGCACCGCGGGCAGGGGGCGCCGCAGCAGCCGGCCGTAGAGGACCGCCGCCGCCGTGGTCGACGTGGCGTGCGCCGACGGGAAGCTCAGCCTGCTGGGGGTACCGACGAGCACCTGGACGCTCGGGTGGTCGGGCCGGGACCGGCGGACGACCCGCTTGACCCCGATCGACGCGCCGTGGGCCGCGGCCACACCGGCGGCCGCGACGAGCCAGTCGCGCCGTCGCGCCCGGTCGGTCGCCGCGCCGAGCAGGCCGATCGCCAGCCAGCCCGCCGCGTGCTCGCCGAACAGCGACATCCCGCGGGCCACCTTCACCACCGACGGCCGTGCGATCGCGCCCTGCACCGCCTGCAGCGCCCGCACCTCCCCCGCAGCGGGGTCGGGGAAGGGCTCGGCGGCGTCAGTGACGCCGGGGACGGGGGCAGTCGGAACGGGGCGGTCGAGGAGCTCGGCCACGAGCGGGGCCTCCAGTGGGCACCGCGCTCGTTCTGCGGGCGCCGATGGGTGGGTTCATTACGGCGGGCCATGGTACGCGTGGTGCTTCCGCCCTTACGGGCGATGCCGCGCGCGCCCGTACCGGTGGTGCGGAGCTCCCGCTAGAACCAGCGCTCGAGCACCAGTGCCAGCCCGTCCTCGGCGTTGGTCGCGGTGACCTCGTCGGCGATGTCGAGGAGCGCAGGGTGCGCGTTACCCATCGCCACCCCGTGCCCGGCCCAGCGCAGCATCTCCAGGTCGTTGGGCATGTCCCCGAACGCGATGACGTCCGGCGCGGCGACGCCGGCCCACTCGGCGACCTCAGCCAGCCCGGTCGCCTTCGTCACCCCGGCCGGCGAGGCCTCCACCAGGCCACGCGGGTGCGAGAACGTCAGGTCCACGGCGTCGCCGACCAGCGGCTGCAGTGCCGCCACCATCGCGTCGCTGCTCATGCCCGGTGCCCGGATCAGCATCTTGACCGCCGGGCGGACCAGCAACTCCGAGCGTGGAACGCTGCTGTTGTCCGGGTTCGGCCAGGCGTGCTGGTAGTCCGGCTCGGCGACGAACTGGGTCGCCGCGTCGTCGAACGCCCGGGCGCCCACCCGCTCGACGGCGAGCCCGCAGCCGGGCAGGGCCCGGGTCGCGGCCTCCGCGAGCTCGGCCAGCGCGTCGGGAGCGAGCGTGCGGGCCCACACGACCTCGTCGGCGACCGAGTCGTAGAGCACCGCGCCGTTGGCGCAGACCGCCAGCCGGGCCACGCCGAGCTGCTGCACCACCGGCGGGATCCAACGCGGCGGTCTACCGGTGACCAGCACGAAGCCGATCCCCTCCGACACCAGCCGGCCGATCACGGCGGCGGCGCGTGGGCTGACCCGCTCGTCGGGCCCCAGCAAGGTGCCGTCCACATCCGTGGCGACCAATCGAGGTGCCTGCACGCCTAACGCCGTCCACCAGTCACCCTGTCCAGAGTACGGCTGGACCCGGCGATCAGTCGTTCGTGTGCTTACCCTCTCGTGATGGCGGATGAGACCACGGCGGCCGAGTTGCTCGTCCGGTGCCTGGAGGCCGAGGGTGTGAACCAGGTCTTCGGGATCCCGGGTGAGGAGAACATCCACTTCGTCGACGCCCTGCGCGACTCCCCGATCCGGTACGTGCTGACGCGGCACGAGCAGGCCGCCGCGTTCATGGCCGAGATCGCCGGGCGGCTCACCGGACGGGCCGGGGTCGTCTCGGCCACGCTGGGCCCCGGCGCGATCAACCTGCAACTCGGGGTGGCCGACGCGCAGACCAACTCCACCCCGCTGGTGGCGCTGTCCGCGCAGGTGGGGCTGAGCCGCATCTACAAGGAGTCGCACCAGGCCGTGGACCTGGTCGGGATGTTCCGGCCGATCACCAAGTGGGCGGACCTGGTCCCGGGGCCGCCCGCCGTGCCGGAGATGGTCCGCCGGGCGTTCAAGATCGCGCAGACGGAGCGCCCGGGCGCCACCTACCTGGCCGTGCCGCAGGACGTCGAGGGCGCCGCGGCGCCGGCGGATGCCGTCCCGCTACCCACGGACCGGGTCCGTTACGAGGAGCCGTCGCCGAGCCAGCTCGGGCGGGCGGCCCAGGTGATGGCGGACGCGGAGCGGCCGATCCTGCTGGCCGGTCACGGCGCGGCGCGGCACGGCGCCGGTCCCGCGCTACTGGCACTGGCCGAGGCATGGAACGTGCCGGTGGCCACCACGTTCCACGGCAAGGGCGTCTTCCCCGACGATCACCCGCTCGCCCTCGGCGCCGTCGGGTTCATGCGGCACGACTACGTCAACTTCGGTTTCGACGCCGCCGACGTGGTGGTCGCGGTCGGCTACGAGTTGCAGGAGTTCGACCCGGTCAAGATCAACCCGGGCGGCGACAAGAAGATCATCCACGTACACACGTTCCCGGCCGAGGTCGACGCGCACTACCCGGTGGCGGTCGGCATCGAAGGCGACATCGCCCGGTCGCTGACCGCCCTGGCGACCGCGGTGCCCCGCCGGTTCGACACCGGCCCCGCCACCGGGAAGATCCGCAAGCTGCTGGCCGACGAGCTCGACCGCGGTGCCACGGACGACCGCTACCCGCTCAGCCCGCAACGGGTCGTGGCCGACACCCGCGCCGCGCTGGGACGCGACGACATCGTGCTGGCCGACACCGGTGCGGTGAAGATGTGGATGGCCCGGCTCTACCCCACCTACGTGGCCAACACCTGCCTCATCTCCAACGGGCTGTCCACGATGGGTTTCGCCCTGCCCGGGGCGATCGCGGCCGCCCTGGTCCGGCCCGAGGTCCGCACGCTCGCCGTGGTCGGCGACGGCGCGTTCCTCATGCACAGCCAGGAGATCGAGACCGCGACGCGGGAAGGGGTGCCGCTGACCGTCCTGGTCTGGGAGGACGACTCCTACGGGCTCATCGAGTGGAAGATGAACCTGGAGCTGGGCCGCAGCTCCAGCGTCCGGTTCGCCAACCCGGATCTGGTCCGCTACGCCGAGAGCTTCGGCGCACGGGGATACCGGGTGGGCGCGGCCGGCGAACTGCTCCCGATCCTGCGCGAGGCGCTGGCCGACGACGGCGTGTCGATCATCTCCTGCCCGGTGGACTACACCGAGAACATGCGGCTGACCGACTGGCTGGGTGAGCTCAGCGGCCCGTTCTGACGCCGTCTCCGGTCGGGAGTGGACCCGAGCGTGCACGGGTAGATCGATGGCCGATCACGAGAGACTCCTCGGCGCGCTGCTCGATCGCGCCGGAACGACGTACGCCTCCCAGGCCGGCATCCGGTTGACGGACACACCGGCGCCGCTGTACCGGCTGCTGGTGCTGTCGGTCCTGCTGTCCACCTGGATCCGGGCCGCCATCGCCGTCGCCGCCGCCCGCGAGCTGGTCGACTCCGGGATGGGCACGCCGCAGCGGATGCTCGACGCGTCCTGGCAGGAGCGGGTCGACGCGCTCGGCCGGGCCCACTACGTCCGCTACGACGAGACCACCGCGACCGCGCTCGGCGAGGGCGCCGAACTGCTGCAGACCGAGTACCGGGGCGACCTGCGCAGGCTCCGCGCGCGCGGCGAGGACGACCCGGCCCGGATCCGGAAGCTGCTCACCGCGTTCCCCCGGCTCGGGCCCGTCGGCGCCGACATCTTCTGCCGGGAGGCGCAGGAGGTCTGGCCGCGGCTGCGCCCGGCGCTCGACGGCAAGACCCTCGACGGCGCGCGGCGGATCGGGCTGCCCGCGGACGCCGATGACCTGGCGAAGCTGATCCCCGAGCACGACACGGCCCGCGCGGCGGCGGCGCTGGTACGGGTCGCGCTCGACGGTGACCTGGCCGACGAGGTCGTCGCGGCCGCCGGCTGACCTCGTCAGAGGATCGCGACCGCCACGACCAGCCCGAGCGCCAGGTGCGCCGCGGCGACCACCAACGCCTGCGGCCGCAGGTCCGGGGCCGCCAGCACCTCGCCGATGTCGATGCCCGTCACCCACTCCAGCAGCCGGACCCCGCCCACCTGGGCGACGATCCCGACCAGACCGAAGATCAGCGAGGCGAGCAGGCCCTCGGCCAGCAGGCCGGAAGCCCCGTAGATCGCCGTGACCACGATGAACGCCATGCTGACCATGCCTGCGGCCGTCACCGCCACCGAGTTCGGCAGGCCGTCACGCACCATCCGGTTCAGCTTGCCCGGAGTCGTGAGGTCGATCGCGTAGAAGCCGAGCAGCATGAGCAGCAGCCCGATCAGGGCGTACAGCAGGATCGCGCCGATGCCACGGCCGACGGCCGAGAAGAATCCCGGCTCCAGGGCAAGCAGGGTCGTCACGTCGTCCTCCAGGTTGTGATGTGGGGAGCTCGGGAACTGCGGGTGTCACCCGGGACCGCGGTCAGGACTCCGGGATGCGGTGCGGGACGAACGCGGCGCCGTCGTCGGTCACGAGCCCGACGGTCTCCCGGATGCCGAGCCCCGCGGCGGTGTCGCCGACGATCCACGCACCCAGCGCCGGCCGGAAGCCGTCGAACTCGGGAAGCGGATCGAACAGCTGGTAGACGTAGCCCTCTTCGCCGTACACGCCGCCGGTGGACTGTTCGCTTCCCGGCGAGACGATCGAGATGTTCGCGCCCTCCCGGCCCAGCCGGGGCTTACGCACGTACTCGGTGAGCAGGCCCGGGTTGTCCAGGTAGGCCGGCAGCAGGTTCGGGTGGCCGGGATACATCTCCCAGAGCACGGCGAGCAGCGCCTTGTTCGACAGCAGGGTCTTCCACAGCGGCTCGAGCCACAGCGTCTCGGGCAGGCTGCGCACCACGTGCTTGCCGAAGTCGTCGGAGAGCACCCACTCCCAGGGGTAGAGCTTGAAGACCGACGACATCGGGGCTTCCTCGAGGTCGACGAACCGGTCCAGCGCGGCGTCCCAGCCGATGTCCTCGATCGCCAGCCCGACCGTGTCCAGGCCCGCCTCCGCCGCGGTCTCCTGCAGGTAGCCCACGGTCACGTGGTCCTCACCCGAGGACTCCGCCCCGGACCAGGTGAAGTGCACCTCCGACGACGGCAGCGCCTCCTTCACCTCGATCCAGCGCTCGACCAGCCTCTCGTGCAGGGAGTTCCACTGGTCGTCACCGGGGCGGGTGTCCTTGAGCCAGTGCCACTGCAGGATCGACGCCTCCAGCAGCGTGGTCGGGGTGTCGGCGTTGTACTCCAGCAGCTTGGCCGGCCCGCCGCCGTCGTAGCGCAGGTCGAACCGGCCGTAGACGTACGGGTCGTGGCGGCGCCAGGAGTCGGCGATGCCCTGCCAGGACCACTCGGGCAGGGCGAAGTCGCGGAACCGCTCCGTGGTGACGACGTGGTCGACGGCCTCCAGGCACATCGAATGCAGCAGTTCGACGTCGGCCTCGAGGGAGAGGATCTCGTCCATCTCGAACACGTAGTGGACCGACTCGTCCCAGTACGGCCGGGCCGCACCGCCGGTTCCCCGCCCGGGCGTGCCGAAGACCATGCCCTGCTCGGTGACCCGACGCTCCCAGTCCGGGCGGGGTGCCCCCGTTTCTCGACGCACGTGCCGTCCTAGCTGCCGCTGCTCGAACCGCTGCCGGAGACCCCGAGGCCCCCGCGGGAGATGGTCTTACCCGACGGTGTGGACACCCGCGCGTTCTTCGGCGCCACCGTGGTCCCGCCGGTGGCGACCTGGCCGATGCCACCGCTGCCGCCGTAGTTGTAGTGGTACTGCCGGCCGCCGCCCCCGATGAAGATCGGGATGAAGCCGACCCCGGAGTGGTAGGTGCCGTTCGCCGCCGGCTGCACGCAGTTGCTGTCGTCGACGACGACGTTGTTCTCGTCGACGCAGCGGGCCTCGACCGTCTCCTCGTCGTTCGCCGCCGAATAACCGACGGCGATCAGCGCGACCACACCGACCGTCACTCCGGTCCCGATGAGGATCCGCTTGCGCTTCTTGGACTTCTCCTGCGCGGAGTACTTCGCAGCGGCCTCCTCGCGCTCCCGGCGCGCGGCCTGCTGGCGGGCGCGACGCTCGGCCAGCGTGGGCTCGCGGGGGGCCGTGGTCTCGTCCTGGAAGCGCATCCGGCCCGTACGGCCACCCTGTCGGGTTCCACCGTTCGACTGATCGGGTCGCTCCGACGACGCGCGGCCGGCCGAGCCGTCGGCCCCGTCGGCGCCGTCCGGCGGCAGCTCGCCGCCCGAACGGTCACGCTCGTCGTTCTCGCTCATGCTCCACCCCCGCGCGCACCGTACAACCCGCGGGATCACAGCGGAACGCGGCACGCTCGCAGCACCACGGCGACCGATGACCGCGCCGTCGCGCCGCGGGCCGGGGAACTCGATCGAGGTAACGGCATGATGACGGCCGTCATGGCTCCCCACATCACCGTGCCCGGCGCGCAGCGTTCCCACGCGGCCGATCCCGCGGACCGCACCCCGGGCGGCCGCAGCGGATCCACCGGTCCCGCCGGTCGGGCAGCCGCACCG
>NZ_JAAXKZ010000200.1 GCF_012911875.1 Pseudonocardia bannensis
GGGTGGTGCGAGGTGTGGGGCGGCGGGGTCAGACCTTTTCGAGGTACTCGGCCTGCTCCTCGCCGACGACCTCGTCCACCAGCGCCATGAGCCCGGGGTGTCCGGCGAGCTCCGGGTCGCGCGCCACGATCTCCGCGGCGTACGCACGTGCCGTGGAGATGACCTTCTCGTGGCGCAACAGCGACAGCAGCCGCAGCCCCGAGCGCCGGCCGGACTGCATCGACCCCAGCACGTCGCCCTCGCGGCGCAGTTCGAGATCCAGCTTCGCCAGCTCGAATCCGTCGGTCGTGCCGGCCACGGCGTCGAGGCGCTCCCGGGCCGTGGTCCCCGACGGCATATCGGTGACCAGCAGACACACACCCGGCGCGGAGCCCCGGCCGACCCGCCCGCGCAACTGGTGCAACTGGGACAGCCCGAACCGGTCCGCGTCGAGGATCACCATGCCCGTGGAGTTCGGGACGTCGACCCCGACCTCGATCACCGTGGTCGCAACCAGCACGTCGAGCTCACCGGCCTCGAAGGCCCGCATCACGGTGTCCTTCTCGTCCGGCGGCAGCTTGCCGTGCAGGACGCCCAGCCGCAGGCCTTGCAGCGGACCCTCGGCGAGCCCCGGCGCCACCTCGAGCACCGCGAGCGGCGCACGGCGCTGCGAACCGTCGTCGGAGTCGGCGCCGATGTCGGGATCCTCGAGGTCGATCAGGTCGGCGTCGTCGGTGTCGGCGGCCCCCTTCTTGCCGGTGGCGCCGCCCACCCGCGGGCACACGATGTAGACCTGGTGGCCCTCGGCGACCTCCTCGTGGATCCGCTGCCACACCCGCTGCAGCCAGGAGGGCTTCTCGCCCGCCGGCACCACGGTCGTCGCGATCGGCGAGCGCCCCTTGGGCAGCTCGCGCAGGGCCGAGACCTCGAGGTCGCCGTAGACGGTCATCGCGACGGTCCGCGGGATGGGCGTCGCGGTCATGACCAGCAGGTGCGGGGTCCGCTCCCCGCGGCCGCGCAGCGCGTCGCGCTGCTCCACACCGAACCGGTGCTGCTCGTCGACCACCACCAGCCCGAGATCGGCGAACCCCACCTTGTCCTGGATCAGCGCGTGCGTCCCGACGATGATCCCGGCCTCACCGGACTGGGCGTCGAGCATCGCCTGCCGCCGCGCGGCGGCCGGCAGTGAGCCCGTGAGCAGGGCGATCTTCGTGGCCTGCTCGGCGGCGTCGAGCTCCCCCGCCCGGCCCAGCGCGCCGAGCATCGCGCGCAGCGAGCGGGCGTGCTGCGCGGCGAGCACCTCGGTGGGCGCGAGCATCGCAGCCTGCCGCCCACCGTCGACGACCTGCAGCATCGCCCGCAGCGCCACGACGGTCTTGCCCGCACCCACGTCGCCCTGCACGAGCCGGTTCATCGGGTGCTCGCGGGCGAGATCCGCGGCGATCTCCTCGCCGACCTCTCGCTGGCCGGCGGTCAGCGCGAACGGAAGCGCGGCGTCGAACGCGTCGAGCAGACCGCCGGGTTTGCGCGGGCTGGCCGCCGCCGGACGCTGCACGGCCCGCTGCCGGCGCAGCGCGAGCGCGAGCTGCACCCCCAGCGCCTCGTCCCACACCAACCGCGCCCGGGCGGCGTGGAAGTCGGCCTCGGTCTCGGGCAGGTGGATCCGGCGCAGCGCCCGGCCCAGCTCGGGGAGCCCCTGGGCGCGGCGGATCTCGACGGGCAGCGGGTCGGTCGGGTCGTCGAGCTGGTCGAGCACGATCCGCACGCAGCGCGCGATGTCCCACGACGGCAGCTTGTCAGCGGCCGGGTAGACCGACACGAACGGCCGGATGTCCTCGCCCTCCTCCAGTGGCTCGAACTCCGGGTGGGTGAGCTGCAACTGCTTGCCGTACATCGAGACCTTGCCCGAGAACAGGGCCCGCTTGCCCGGCGTGAGCAGGTTCTGGAGCTTGTGCCCGTTGAAGAACGTGCAGTTGAGCTCCCGTCCACGCTCGTCCCTGATCATGACCGACAGCAGCTTGCCGCGCCGCGACCGCATGTCCCGCAGCGTCGCCTTGGAGACCTGCGCCACGACGGTGGCGTGCTCACCCATCTCCAGTCCCGCGATGTCGGTGAGCTTGCCTCGGTCGACGTAGCGGCGCGGGTAGTGCCGCACGAGGTCACCGACCGTGTGCAGGTCGAGCTTCGCGGCGAGCGCGTCGGCCGCCTTCTTGCCCAGCGGTCCCAGGAGCGGAGTGTCCAGATCGATACCGCTCATGCCCTCATCTCTGCTCATTCGACACCCAGCACCAAGGGGTAGTCGGTCTGACCGCCCCGGTACACCAGCACGTCGACCTCGGGATGGGTGCGTCGCAGGTCGTCCGCGAGCCGCTCGCCCAGCTCGTCGTCGGCGTCGGCGCCCAGCAGTGCGGTCACCAGCTCCCCGCCCGGGGTCAGCATGCGGTGAGCCAACCAGAGGGCACCGACAGCCAGGTCGGGTGCGATCAGGACGACCTCGCCGTCCGAGAGCCCGAGGACGTCGCCGGGCGAGCAGCGCCCCACCCAGGTCAGGGCCTCGGACTCGGCGACGAGCAACCCGCCCGTGCGGGTGCCGGCCGCCGCCTCGGCCATCGCGACCACGTCGTCGCCGGACCGCCGGCCCGGGTCGTGCACGGCCAGCGCGGACAAGCCCTGCAGCACGGACGCGGTCGGGACGACGACCACCTCCTGGCCGTCGCGGCGTGCGGCGGACGCGGCCCGCTCGGCGACCGGCGTCAGGTCCGGGTCGTTCGGCAGCAGGACGACGTGCCGGGCGCGGGTGCCGGCCAGCGCCGCGGCCAGCTCGTCGTCGGCGGGCGGGCGGTCGGCCGGGTGCTCCAGCACGTCCGCCCCGGCGTCGCGGGCGAGCTCGGCGGTCTGCGGGCCGGCGACGAGCATCACCACCGCCCGGCGCCGGACGAAACGTCCGCCGCCGGCCACCTCCCCGGCGGCGTCGATGCCGTCGGTGCCGTAGATGCCGTCGCCGACCTGGTCGGCGAACCGCATCACGGTGATCCGATGCGGCCGCCCCGCGCCGATCCCGGCCTCCAGCGCCGCCCCGATGTCGGTGCAGTGCACGTGGACGTTCCACAACCCGGCGCCGTCCGGGGCGCCGTCGCCGACCACGGCCACGGAGTCGCCGATCGTGAGCAGCTCGGCGCGCAACCGGTCGATCCGGGCGGTGTCGCTGCCGTCGAGCAGGTACATGACCTCGTAGTCGAACTCGGCGGATCCGCTCTCCCGGTCGGCGGTCAGCGCGTCGCGCCCGCGCACCGGCCGCCCGCCCGCCGCCGGTCCAGCCCCGGACTCGGTCGGCCGGGCCACCGGGATCCGGCCGGTGAGCACCTCGACGAGGGCGTCGAGGATCACCACCAGGCCGAACCCACCGGCGTCGACCACCTCGGCCCGGGCCAGCGCGGGCAGCTGGGCGGTGGTGTACCGCAGGGCGATCCCGGCGGCGTCCGCGGCGACGACCGCGACCTCGTCGAGCCGGTCCGACGCACACTGCGCCGCGGCCCGCGCCGCGGCCCGCAACACCGAGAGCACGGTGCCCTCCAGCGGCTGGGCGACGGCGGCGGAGGCCAGCCGGTCGGCCCGTTCCAGCGCCGCGCGCAGCACGGACCCGTCCGGCTCGGCGCCGTTCGTCGCGCACGCCTCGGCCAGCGCTTCGGAGATCCCGCGCAGGACCTGCGACAGGATGACCCCGGAGTTGCCACGAGCCCCCATCAGCGCGCCGCGGGCCAGCGCGGCGGCGGCCGTCACGGCGGACCCCTCCGCTGGGCCGACGGCCCCGGACCCGTTCGCCGTGCCGCTCCTGCCGCCCAGTTCCCGCAGTCCCCGGCGCAGCCCGTCGCCGGCGGCGCGCATGGTCAGCAGCAGGTTCGTCCCGGTATCGCCGTCCGGGACGGGGAAGACGTTGATCCGGTCGATCTCCGCGCGGTGCCGTTCCAGCGCCGCCGTCGACGCCGCCGTCCACTGTCTGAGCAGCACGGCATCGAGGATCCGGGGCACGGCGCCGAGGGTAGCGACCGGCCGGTTTGGAGTGCGCCGGACGGCCTGGGTACCCTGGACGCACTGCCCGGGGCCCCGCGCCCCGGCTATCTGCTTGTTCGTCTACCCCG
Source organism: Pseudonocardia bannensis (assembly GCF_012911875.1). Lineage (GTDB taxonomy): Bacteria > Actinomycetota > Actinomycetes > Mycobacteriales > Pseudonocardiaceae > Pseudonocardia > Pseudonocardia bannensis. The sequence goes on from NZ_JAAXKZ010000200.1 coordinate 4,119, forward strand.
AGGAGTGTCCGACGTGGCTGCCGTCTGCGACGTCTGCGGCAAGGGTCCGGGCTTCGGCATGTCCGTCTCGCACTCGCACCGCCGTACCAACCGCCGCTGGAACCCGAACATCCAGACCGTTCGGGCCCGTCAGAACGGCGGGAACCGCCAGCGGATGAACGTGTGCACCTCCTGCCTCAAGGCCGGCAAGGTCGCCCGCGCCTGAGATCCTGCTCGCAGGATCGACGGCACGGGAGCCGAGCGCACCCGAAGTCCCGGTCAGGGCCGGCGCGTACGACGCGCCGGCCCTGACCTGTGCCCTGGTTCCGTCGCGGCTCGGCCGATGGGGCGCCGTCACGGCCGCGCCGTGACGCGCACCGCGCGAGCCCAGGGCCCGCGCGGTGCGAGATGGATCACGGAAGCTTCCAGTCCACCGGATCGCCGCCGATCTCGGCGAGCAGCTCGTTGGCCCGGCTGAACGGGCGGGAACCGAAGAACCCGCGGTCGGCCGACATCGGGCTGGGGTGCGCCGACTCGATCAGCGGGACGTCCGTGAGCAGCGGCGCGAGGTTGCGCGCGTCCCGGCCCCACAGGATCGCGACCAGCGGGTCGGAGTCGCGGTCGACCAGTGCGCGGATCGCCTGCTCGGTGACCGCCTCCCAGCCCTTGTCCCGGTGCGAGCCGGGCTGCCCGGGCTCGACCGTGAGCACCCTGTTCAGCAGCAGCACGCCCTGGCGCGTCCATGGCGTCAGGTCGCCGGTCGCGGGTGCCGGGTAGCCCAGGTCCTCGCTGTACTCGCGGAAGATGTTGGCCAGCGAGCGCGGCAGCGGCCGGGTCTCCGGCGCCACCGAGAACGACAGCCCGACCGCGTGCCCGGGCGTGGGATACGGGTCCTGCCCGACGATGATCACCCGGACGTCGGAGAACGGCTGGGTGAACGCGCGCAGGATGTTCGACCCGGCAGGCAGGTACCGGCGCCCGGCGGCCAGTTCGGCGCGCAGGAAGTCACCCATCTCCGAGATCACCGGGGCCACCGGCTCGAGGGCCCGTGCCCAGCCCGCCTCGACGACCTCGCTCAGCGGTTTGGCCATGGTTCAGCGCTCCAGTAGCCGCAGTTCGGCGCGGAATCGTCTGCCGCGCTGGATGTAGGACTGCACGGCGTAGTCGAATGCGCCCTCCGGGACCTCGTAGCCCTCGCGCACCCGGGCCGGGACCCCCAGGGCCATGCTGCGCGCCGGGATGTGGGCCTTCGGCGAGACGACCGCGCCGGCCGCGACGACCGATCCGTACTCGATCGTCGCGCCGTTGAGCACCACGGAGCCCGACGAGATCAGGCAGCGGTCGGCGATCGTGGCGCCCTCGATGTGCACGTTGTGCCCCACGGTGCAGTCCGCACCGATGATCGTCGCCTGGGTCGCCGTGCAGTGCACGATCGTGCCGTCCTGCACGCTCGTGCGGGCGCCGACCTCGATGTACCCGTCGTCACCGCGCAGCACGGCCGTCGGCCACACCGAGGCCTCGGCACCGAGCCGCACGTTTCCGATCACCACGGCGTCCGGGTGCACGTAGGCGTCGGGATGGATATCGGGCTCGACGTCACCCAGGGCGTAGATCGCCACTGCTGCGCACCTCCTGGTCACGGCTATGGTCACCGTAGCGGGGCCGGTGTGGTCGGGACGGCACCGTCGGCTGCGCTCATGGCGTCCGCTC
>NZ_JAAXKZ010000201.1 GCF_012911875.1 Pseudonocardia bannensis
GGTGGGGCCACCGGCGCTGGGGCTGGTGGGGCAAGCATTAGGACTGACCCAGCACGAGTCTCGCGGACCCACGCTTCAGCAGTGATGAGCGGTGGCTCCCGTTCCCGGACAGGGGGTGGGGGCCACCGCCCGCGCCTGGGAAAGGGAGGTGAGCGTCTTGTGGGACGTGGTGCGGTCGATGCTGCGCCCGGCGGAGCCGAGCGACGACGGCCTGGTGGATCTCGCACCGGCGAAGGAGATCCGGGCCATCTTCCGGCGGTTCTGGCCCGATGTCCGGCCGCTCCGGCCCTGGATCGCGCTCAGCCTGCTGTTCGTGTTCGTCGTGCCGCTGCTGACCGCGGCCGGCACCTGGATGCTCAAGGTCCTGGTCGACGACGTGCTGACGCCACGGGACTTCTCGCTGTTCCCGGCCGTGGCGGCGGTGTACGTCGGCATCACGCTGCTCGGCGGAGCGCTCGGCTTCGTCGACCAGTACCTGGCGACGTGGATCGGGGAGCAGTTCGTCCACCGGTTGCGCACCCGGGTGTTCGCCCACCTGCACACGCTGTCCATCGGATTCTTCGACCGTCGCCGCCTCGGGGACATCCTGAGCCGGCTGGTCGGCGACATCGGGGCGATCGAGACCCTGATGCTGGGCGGTGTCGCGCAACTGCTGTCCGCGGTGGTCCAGGTCCTGCTGTTCGGCGCGCTGCTGTTCTACCTGGACTGGCGGCTCGCACTGGTGTCCCTGATCGCGGTGCCCGGCTTCTGGTTCGCCGCGCGTGTCTTCTCCCGGCGGATCAAGGCCGCGTCCCGCGAGGCGGGGCGGCGCGGCGGATCGATCGGCGTGGTGGCCGAGGAGAGCCTGGGCAACGCCCTGCTCATCCAGGCCTATGGCCGCGAGGACGCCGAGAACTCCCGGTTCACGGCGCAGAGCGCGGGCAGTGTCGGCGCGGAACTCGCCGCCGCCCGGATCGGGGCGATGTTCGGGCCCCTGGTCGAACTCCTCGAGGTGGCCGGGGTGCTGGCCATCGTCGGCGTCGGCATCTGGGAGCTGACCGCAGGCAACATCACCCTCGGCGGGCTGCTGGTGTTCCTCGCCTACATCGCCCAGCTCTACAGCCCGGTGCGCAACCTCGCACAGCTGTCCAACTCGATCTTCGCCGCGGCCGCGGGAGCGGAGCGGATCATCGAGCTGCTCGACCAGCGACCCACCATCACCGCTCCCGAGGTGCCGGTCGATCTGGGCCGGGCCCGTGGCCGCCTGGAGCTCGAGCACGTCTCCTTCCGCTACCCCGAGACGCCCATGGACGTCCTCACCGACGTCGGCTTCAGCGCCCCGCCCGGCACCATCACCGCCCTGGTGGGGGCCAGCGGAGCCGGGAAGACCACCCTCACCAAGCTCCTCCTGCGGTTCTACGACCCTGCCCAGGGGCGGATCACGCTGGACGGGCACGACCTGCGGGAGCTCGACCCCGCGCAGCTGCGCGCCAACATCGCGGTCGTCCTGCAGGAGACGCTGCTGCTCGACGGCACCGTCGCGGAGAACATCCTCGCCGGACGCCCGGACGCCGACCACGACACGGTCGTCGAGGCGGCCCGGGCGGCCGACGCCGACGCGTTCATCCGGGCGCTCCCCTACGGCTACGACACCCGCGTCGGACAGCGCGGACGGCTGCTGTCCGGAGGGCAGCGCCAACGCGTCGCGATCGCCCGCGCGATGATTCGTGACGCCCCCATCCTGCTGCTCGACGAGCCCACGACCAGCCTGGACGCCGAGGCGAGCCGGCGCATCCTCGCGCCGATGCGCCGGCTGATGGTAGGGCGCACGACCATCGTCATCTCGCACAACCTGCTCACCGTCACCGACGCGGATCAGATCCTGCACCTCCAGCACGGCCGGATCACCGAGGCCGGCACCCACGAGGAACTGCTCGCGGCCGGTGACGGCTACGCCCACCTCTATCGGCTCCACCAAGTGCCGAACGGCGCCCGACCCCGAAAGCCGCTGCCCGGCGGCCCGTCCCCTCGACCGGAAGGTGTTGTGTCATGAGGATCGTCTGCGTCGGCGGCGGCCCGGCCACGCTGTACTTCGCCATCCTGGCGAAACTGTGCGACGCCGGCCACGAGATCACCGTCATCGAGCGCGATCCGGAAGGAGCGACGTACGGCCTGGGCGTCGTCTACTGGGACGACCTGCTGGACATGTTGTACGACAACGACATGGAGAGCGCCCGGGAGCTGCGGGCCGCGTCCGTCCTGTGGCAGGACCAGGAGATACGGATGCGCAGCACCGACACGGCCTACTTCGGTGGCTACGGCTACAGCACCACCCGCGCCGCCCTCCTCGACGTGCTCACGTGGCGGGCGCGTGAGCTGGGCGTCGTCGTCGAGCACGATCGGGAGATCGTGACGCCCGCCGACTTCTCGGCCATCGCCGGCGCCGATCTGGTCGTCGCGGGCGACGGGGCGAACAGCCGCGTCCGCCAGATGCACAGTGCGCAGTTCGGATCCCAGGTGAAGGTGGGCGGCAACCCCTACATCTGGCTCGGCACCGACAAGGTCTTCGACAGCTTCATCTTCGCCTTCGAGGAGACTCCGGCCGGCTGGATCTGGTTCCACGCCTATCCGTCGAGCCGCGAGATCAGTACCTGCATCGTCGAGTGCACCGAGCAGACGTGGCACGCGTTGGGACTCGACAGTTGCAGTGACTCCGACGGCATCCGGCAGCTGGAGACCATCTTCGCCAAGGCGCTGGACGGGCACTCGCTGATCAGTCAGTCCCGCGGTCAGTCGGCCCGGTGGCTGCGTTTCGTCGAGGTCAGCAACGAGACCTGGCGCCACGAGAACACCGTGCTCATGGGCGACGCCGCCCACACCACGCACTTCACGATCGGGTCGGGCACCCGGCTGGCGATGATGGACGCGATGGCGCTGTCCCACTGTCTCCGTCAGCACGAGGACCTGGACCTGGCGTTGAAGACCTACGACGAGCGGACCCGTGAGTCGCTGCGGCGGGTGTCGGCGTCGGCGCGCTCGAGCAAGGCCTGGTTCGAGAACGTCGACCGCTACGCCGACGGCCGCGACGCCGTGGACTTCTCCTACGCGATGGGCGGGCGTTCCGGCTACCAGGCGCCGTGGCGGTACCAGATTTACCGCGCCACCCAGAACGCGGTACTACGCCGGATCCGTCGTGCCGCGAACACCGGCGAGCGGTGGGTCCTGGCCCACCGCCGTGGCGAGCGATGGGCCCCGCGTTCGCGGATGCCCGCTCTGCGGACGTCCTGACCGGGATCGACCCGCAACCGACCCGGGTCGCCTCCGCCGCCGGCTCGACGCGTGTTCGCGTGGATCCTCCGACCCGCTCCGCATGAGCACGGCAGCGCGGGGTACCCGGGCGCGTTCGGGCCGGGACGCCCGCCCTGGACCGGGGGCCCTCGCGAGCAGCCGACCCCCGCCCGTCAGACCCACGGGCTCGCCCGGGGCCGTCGAAGGAGGAGACCCGTGCTCGTTGGCGCTCCCGCCGTCCACCCGAATCCGGTCGGCTGATGCTCCCGCGCGTCGACCGGGTCGTCACCTCCCGCACCGTCGAGATCAACGACGAGCCGGTGACGATCGAGAACAACATCTGGCTGATGGGCGACGACGAGCAGGTGCTGGTCGTCGACGCGGCGCACGACGGCGATGCGATCAAGGAGGCCATCGGGGACCGGCGCCTGTTCGCGATCGCGTGTACGCACGGTCACCGTTACCACGTCGACCAGGCCCCGGCGGTGGCCGACTCGGTGGGTGGGCCCATCCTGCTCAACGCCGCCGACCAGGTGATCTGGGAGCGGGTGCACCCGGACCACGCACCCGACGGGGAACTGCCGCACGGCGAGGTGCTGCGGGTGGCCCACGTCGACGTCCGCGTGCTGCACACACCAGGGCACTCCGACGGGTCGGTGTGCCTGTATGTCGCCGCGTTGGGGGCCGTGTTCACCGGCGACACCCTGCTCAAGGGCGGACCGGGCCCCACGGACTGGAGCCTGAGCCGCTTCCCGACGCTCCTGCGGTCGCTGGAGGAGCGGGTGCTGGCGCTGCCCGCCGAGACGCGCGTCCTGCCCGGCCACGGTGAGGAGACCACGATCGGCGACGAGGCTCCGCACCTCGCCGACTGGATCGCCGTCGGCCCATCCTGACGCCCGCCCCCACCGCCGCTGATCAAGGGCAGAAGGGGGCCCGTGAAGATCAACAAGCCCCCTTTCGCCCTTGATCAGCGGGGCCGTGGGGGGTGCTCGGGGGGATCGGTCGCGGGCGTTGACCGGGGTTGATGCGGATGCTACGAACGATCGCATCATTCGCGATCACTTCGGCTTGCGACGGAGCACCGATGAGCGAGACGACGGCGGTGACGGCAACCCGGACCAGGATCGACGCCCCGGCGGCACTCGATCACCTCACCGGGTTCGGCAACCATCACGCCACCGAGGCCGTCGCCGGGGCGCTGCCGGTCGGCCGGAACTCCCCGCAGCGCGCCCCGCTCGGCCTCTACGCCGAGCAGATCAGCGGCACGGCGTTCACCCGCCCGCGCGGGGCCAACGCCCGCTCCTGGGTCTACCGGATCCGGCCCTCCGCGGCGCACCCGCCGTTCCGGCGCATCGGGAACGGCGATCTGCGGACCGCACCGTTCACCGAGGTCGAGCCGGACCCCAACCGGTTGCGGTGGAACGCGTGCCCGATCCCCGACCAGCCGTGCGACTTCGTCGACGGGCTGTTCACCGTCGGGGGCAACGGAGACGCGATGACCCACGCCGGCATCGGCGTGCACTGGTACCGCGCGAACCGGTCCATGACCGACCGCTACCTCGTCGACGCCGACGGCGAGCTGCTCCTCGTGCCCCAGCAGGGCCGGCTGCTGCTGGACACCGAGCTCGGCCGGCTCCAGGTGGGGCCCGGCGAGATCGCGGTGGTCCCGCGCGGCATCCGGTTCCGGGTCGAGCTGCTCGACGGGAGCACTCGCGGCTACGTCTGCGAGAACTACGGGGCTCCGTTCACGTTGCCCGAGCGCGGTCCGATCGGGGCCAACGGGCTGGCGAACGAGCGCGACTTCCGGTACCCGGTCGCGGCCTACGAGGACCGCGACGAGCCGGTGCAGGTCGTGCAGAAGTTCGGCGGCAACCTGTGGGCCGCCGACTACGACCACTCGCCGCTCGACGTCGTGGCCTGGCACGGCACCTACGCGCCCTACGCCTACGACCTGGCCCGGTTCATGACGATCGGGACGATCAGCTTCGACCATCCGGACCCGTCGATCTTCACGGTGCTGACCTCGCCGACCGACACCCCCGGGCTGGCGAACGCCGACTTCGTGATCTTCCCGCCGCGATGGCTCGTCGGGGAGGACACCTTCCGCCCGCCGTGGTTCCACCGCAACGTCATGAGCGAGTTCATGGGCCTGGTGCACGGCGTCTACGACGCCAAGGCCGAGGGGTTCGTGCCCGGCGGTGCGAGCCTGCACAACACGTTCGCCTCGCACGGTCCGGACGCCGAGACCTACGCCCGGGCCAGCTCCGTCGAGCTGGCCCCGCAGAGGGTGGATGACACGCTCGCCTTCATGTTCGAGAGTCGCTGGACGATCGTGCCGACGGCGGGCTGGCGATCAACCCCATTCTGGCCCAGGGGGTCGCGATGGGAGACGACTTCCATGTGCGCATCACGGCCGCGTCGAGCCTGCTGTTCCGAGAGCTCGCACCGAAGCTCGCGCGGGT
>NZ_JAAXKZ010000202.1 GCF_012911875.1 Pseudonocardia bannensis
GCGGCGGTGGGCGGCTGACCCGCCGCCCACCGCCGCCCCGCGCTCAGCGGCTGGCGACGCGCCGGTAGCGGGCCACCGCCAGCGGCAGGAACACCGCGATGATCACGAGCGACGCCAGCGTCGCGTAGAGCACCGAGTTCTGTGCCGGCCAGGCCTGCGACTCCGGGAAGCCCGGCAGCTGGGTCGGGTTGCCGAACAGCTCGCGCGAGGCCCGCGCCACCGCGCTCACCGGGTTCCACTCCCCGACCGGCTGCAGCCAGCCCGGAAAGCCCTGCACCGAGACGAACGCGCTGGACACGAACGTGAACGGGAACAGCCAGATCAGCCCGGCGCTCTGCGCGACCTCGACGTTGCGCGCGGTCAGTCCGACCAGCACGCCGATCCAGGACATCGCGAAGGAGAACAGCAGCAACAGCGCGAAGCCGGCGAGCGCGTCGAGCACACTGCTGCGGATGCGCCACCCCACGACCAGGCCGGTCAGCGACATCACGACCAGCGTGATGACGCCGACCCCGAGATCTGCCGTGGTGCGGCCCAGGACGACCGCGATCCGGGACATCGGCAGCGACCGGAACCGGTCGATGATGCCCTTCTGCAGGTCGTTGGCCATCCCGATGGTCGTGAAGAAGACGTTGAACGCGACGGTCTGGGCGAAGATGCCGGCGATGAGGAACTCGCGGTAGGCGTCGCCGCCCAGGCTGCCGGCGAACACGAGCGCGAACAGCACCACGAACATGATCGGTTGCACGGTCAGGGCGAGCAGCGCGTCGGGAACCCGCCTCATCCCCACGAGGTTGCGCCAGGTGATGACGCCCCCGTCCCGGATCGCCTGGGTCACCGCGCTCATGCCGCGCCCTCCGTCTTCTGGGTGTCGCCGTCCGCGGCCGGGTGCCCGGTCAGGGTCAGGAACACGTCGTCCAAGGTGGGCCGCTGCATCGCGACGTCGAGCACCTCCACGCCCTCGCCGTCGAACCGGCGCAGCGCCTCGACCAACGCCTTGGTCCCCCCGCTCACCGGCACCGACACCCGGCGCAGGTGATCGTCGACCACCGGCTCACCGGTCCCGACCTCGGCGAGCACGCTGCGGGCGAGATCGACCTGGCCGGACTGCGCCACCACGACCTGCAGCCGCTCCCCGCCGATCTGGGCCTTCAGATCGTCGGCCGTGCCGCTCGCGATGGCGCGGCCGTGGTCGATCACCACGATGCTGTCGGCCAGCTGGTCGGCCTCCTCGAGGTACTGCGTGGTGAGCAGGACGGTGGCGCCGTCGGCGACCAGCTCGGAGATCATCGACCAGGTGTCGAGCCGGCCGCGCGGGTCGAGGCCCGTGGTGGGCTCGTCGAGCACGACCACCGACGGGGCGGCGACCAGTGCCCCCGCGAGGTCGAGCCGCCGGCGCATGCCGCCGGAGTACGTCTTCGACGGCCGCTCCGCCGCCTCGGTCAGCCGGAACCGCTCGAGCAGCTCCCGGGCCCGGGCTTTGGCCGCCGCCCGTTTCAGCCCGTAGAGCCGGCCGACCATGTACAGGTTCTCGAGCCCGGTGAGGTTCTCGTCGACCGCGGCGTACTGGCCGGACAGGCCGATCGCCCGGCGCACCGCCTGCGGCTCCGCGACCACGTCGTGCCCGGCCACCCACGCGCGGCCGGCGTCCGGCCGCAGCAGCGTGGTGAGGATGCGGACCGTCGTGGTCTTCCCCGCACCGTTGGGACCGAGCAGACCGAGCACCGTGCCCGTCGGGATCTCCAGGTCGACGCCGTCGAGGGCGCGGGTGGACCCGAAGCTCTTCCGCAGCCCCTCGACCCGCACGGCCAGTTCACTCATGGCGGCGAGACTAGGCCCGCCCCCTGACAGAAGTCGTCCCATTTCTCCCCCCGCACGCCCCGCCGCCCGCAGCGAACACCGGCCCGGATGACGCGAAGGTGGCCTCCGTGACGCTCGACGTTGCGAAAGCCACCTTCGTGACCCTTGAGGGGGGTGGGGGTTAGAAGAGGAGTTGGGAGGTGGTGTAGATGACCAGGCCGGCGAGGGCGCCGACCACGGTGCCGTTGATGCGGATCCACTGGAGGTCGCGCCCGACCTGCAGCTCGATCTTCCGCGAGGTCTCCTCGGCGTCCCAGCGGGCGACCGTGTCGGTGATCAGTGTGGTGATCTCGCGGCGGTAGTGCCGGACCACGTACCCGGCCGCGTCGGCCAGCCAGCCGTCGATCTTGGAGCGCAGCTCCGGGTCGGCGTTGAGCCGGGCGCCGAGGGAGAGCAGGCCCTCACGCACCCGGCGGCGCAGCTCGCTGGACGGGTCGGCCGCGGCGTCGAGGATCATCCCCTTGACCGTGCCCCACGCCTGCCCGATGAAGTGCTGCACGTCCGGGTGGTCGACGATCTGCTGCTTGACCTGCTCGGCACGCGCGATGGTGGCCGGGTCGCGCTGCAGGTCGCCGGCGAACTCGATGAGGAACGTGTCGACGGCCTTGCGCATCGGGTGCTCGGGGTCGGTCTTGACCGCCCAGGCGAAGTTCTGCACCTCCAGGAACACCTTGTCGGCGACCATCTCGTCGACGAACCGCGGTGTCCAGCTCGGCGCCCGCTCCTGCACGACCCGCAGCACCATGTCGTGGTTCGCGGTCACCCAGTCGTAGGCGCGGTCGCAGACGAGATCGACGAGCCGGTGGTGCGAGCCGTCGGCCAGCACGCCCTCGAGCACCTTGCCCAGCGGCGGGCCCACCGGGCGCTCCAGCAGCTTGCGCACCAGGACCTGCTCGATGACCTCCTGCACGTCCTCGTCGCGAAGCACCGTGACGACGCCGCGGGCGGCGGTGGCCAATTCCGCGGTGACCCGGTCGGCGTTCTCCGGCTGGCCGATCCAGGCGCCCACCCGGGAGGCCACCTGGACCCGTTCGAGCTTGTCGCGGACCACCGCCTCGGACAGGAAGTTCTCTCCGACGAAGTCGCCGAGGCTGCCGCCGATGGTGTCCTTCTTCGTCGGGATGATCGCGGTGTGCGGGATCGGCAGCCGCAGTGGCCGCCGGAACAGCGCGGTGACGGCGAACCAGTCGGCCAGGGCACCGACCATGCCGGCCTCGGCTGCGGCCCGCACGTACCCGGCCCACCCGGGGCCGCCGTTGACCTCCCACCAGCGGGCCAGCAGGAAGATCACGGTGGCGCCCAGCAGGAAGCCGGTCGCCACCAGCTTCATCTTGCGCAGGTCGCGCCGCTTGGCCTCTTCGTCCAGCGGATCGAACGCGCCCAGCGGGACCTGTCCCGGACGGGGACGCGGTGACGGCGGGAGCGCGGCCGGTTGCGACGACGGGACCCGGCCCTGCGTCTGGGAGATCTGCACGAACCCATAGTGCCCGGAGCGCCGGAGCCAGGGTGCGTGGATCGGGCGAGTGGGTGTACCGCCACCGCCGTGGGCGGCGGTGACCGGAAGTGCGGCGCCGGCCGCTCGCAGTCCGGCCTGCCGCGCCCGGAGGCGGGGATCTCCACTGCGAACCGGTAGCCGTGTCACCCCCGGCTCCGGGGCCCCTCGAGGTTGGTTCAGGCCGGAACCGGCGGTGATCCGCCGGTCCCGGCCGAGTCGCTGGTGCGGCTGCACGACGAGGGAGAAGTGCCCCCTCGGGCGCCACACCGAGTGCACCCGGGCCGTCCCCGGCGCGGCACGACGATCCGCGGCAACGGGGAGGCGAGCCGGGTGCGGCTCGCGGTGCCGGCTACTGCGCCGACCGCGGGCCGACGGCGATCGCCGCTGCGGGTCGCTGGGCGCCCGGCCGCTGATCGCCTCCTGCTGCCCGCCACCGAACCGCGTCGGTGACGGCTCCGATGATCACGTCCGCATCCGGCACCCGGTAGCCGGTGAGCGCCGGCGCGACCCGCCAGTGCACCCAGCCGTCGGGACGCTCCGTCGGCGGGGCGAGGACTCCGATGCCGTCGGTGTGCAGCACCACGTCGGTGTACAGGCTCAGCTCGGGGGGCAGGCCGTAACCGGGGCTCATCGGGAACCACCAGGTGCCCTGCGGGGTGGCCGCGACGGGGACGACCAGCCCCCGGTCCCGCAGCTGGGCGCAGGTGTGGCGGCCGAGCTCGGCCGGTACCTCGACGACGTCAAGGACGGTGCCGGTGTCCAGCAGCAGATCGGCGCCCGTTCCTGCGACCAACGGCCACCCGTGGTCGAGGTACTCGCGCGCGGCTGCCCTCAGCTCCGCGCCGTAGACGGCCCGGTAGCTGTCCCACCACGACATCGTCCGACCTCCTCGTAAACGTGTGTTCGTGCTGGTGTTCTGTGTGGTTCAACACCAAGCATGAGGTGTCGGGTACGCACTGTGGAGCCACCAGCGGTGACCGCACGTGACCGCGAGACGAGTGGATCAGAGCCCCTGCGCACGGTCGCCACCCGGCGATGAGCGCGGGGCGACCGGTTCGCGGCCGGGGATCGGCGGCTACTCCATTCGGTGCAGCTGCCGGTCACCGGCGGCTCGGCCGACGAACGGCGCCCGACGGACCCGCCCGTCGTTCATGTCGGGCGGGTGCTGCACACGTTCGCGGAACGGATCGGCAGTCCGCACCGGGTACGGACCCTGCCGCCGGGGTCATCGCTTCCCGACGAGGCCGGGACGTTCGCACGGCGCTCGCAGGTCTACGGCGAGTTCCCGCCGGTGCGCGTCGACGACACCCGTGCCTGTGGGCTCGGGTTCGCGCCGCAGGAGTGGAGGAGGGCCTGCGGCTGACCGCCGAGTGGGTGTCGCGGCAGGCGGGTTGAACGAGCTCGGAAACGCCGGTGCCGGCGATCCCGAAGGGGATCGCCGGCACCGGATCGGCCGCTGGGGCCGGTTGCCTGAGACGGCCTCAGATGGGGCGGACCGTGTCGGCCTGCGGGCCCTTCGCGCCCTGGCTCGCCTCGAAGGAGACGCGCTGGTTCTCCTCCAGGGTGCGGAACCCGTCGGACTGGATGGCCGAGTAGTGGACGAAGACGTCCGGACCGTTGTCGTCGGTGGCGATGAAGCCGAAGCCCTTCTCGGCGTTGAACCACTTGACGGTGCCCTGCGGCATAGCTGTTCTCCCACACGTGAAGCGGATCCGGTCGGCACTGTGCCGACTGGAGGCTGCGTGGGCGCCACCGACGCAGGAGAAACAAGTACTACCGAACGTCCGTGAAGCCCACTGTCACTCTCCACGGACGCTTCACAACGATCGAGGAAGACACGACTGCAACCACGAACAACCTATCACGCAACGGGTGTGGACCAGCACAACCCGACTGTGGGAAGCCGCGGCCGACTCGTTGCGCTATCGTTATCTTCGGTGGTCGGTCACGTGGCAATGGGCTGCGCGAGACCCGAAGCCACCCATGACGTCGCGCTCGTGTTGGCGACAACCTCCCGCCGCGCCGCTGGCGGTTCTCGGATCCTCCCCTCGACCGAAGGTCCCGCATGCCCTCGATCCTGCAGGAACGTCCTCCCCCCACCGCCGCACCGATCACCGACGGGCGCCGCTCGGCGACCGAGCAGGTGTTGGTCGTCGTCTTCATGGCGGTGCCACTGCTCGCCCTCGCGGCCGCCGACCTGCTCGGGGCCGACGCCGTCGCCGTGCTGCCGTCCTGGGAGACGCTGCCGCACGAGCGGCTGTCCCCGCGCCCGGACACGGTCGGCCGTCGGCTGACGATCTTCCGCCGGC
>NZ_JAAXKZ010000203.1 GCF_012911875.1 Pseudonocardia bannensis
CCTACGGCCGCCCGGACGCGCTCGGCCTGCCCGAACTCGCCGTCGAGGACAACCGGGTCCTGATCCCGCCCGAGTGGTTGGAGGTGTTCGGCCGGCCGGACCCCTACACGCACTTCCGCGGCGGCGACGGCTCGTTCGGCGACTGCGCGGACCTCGCGGCGGCAGGGCAGTGCGCGTTCGAGACGGCCGTGCTCCGGCTCGCCGACTGGGTACACCGCGAGACCGGTATGGACGACCTGTGCTTCGCCGGTGGCACCGCGCTGAACTGCTCGGCGAACGGGCGGCTGGTGCGCGAGAGCGGCTTCGACGGTGTGTTCATCCCGCCCAGCCCGCACGACGGCGGTACCGCCCTGGGCTGCGCTCTCTACGGGATGATCGAGTGCCTGGGCCGGCCGCGCGGGTTCCGCTGGACCAACGACTTCCTCGGCCCCGAACCGGACCCGGGCGCGATCTCGGACGCCGTGCGCGCCGCCTCCCCCGATCTGGTCGTCGAGCGGCCACTCGATCTCGTCGACCGCACCGTGGAGCTGCTCGACAGCGGCCACGTGCTCGGTCTGCACCAGGGCCGCAGCGAATCCGGTCCCCGCGCCCTGGGCAACCGGAGCATCATCGCCGACGCCCGCCGCCCCGGGATGCGGGACTTCATCAACGCGCGGGTCAAGGGCCGCGAGTGGTTCCGCCCGCTGGCCCCCCTGGTGCTCCTGGACGCCGCCACGGACGTCTTCGACCACGAGGGCCCCGCGCCGTTCATGCTGCTCGCGATGGACGTCCGCGACCACCGCCGCGCGGCCCTCCCGGCCATCACGCACGTCGACGGCACCGCACGGATCCAGACCGTGGAGCCGGTGAACACCCCGTTCCTGCACGCGGTGCTGTCCGGTTTCGAGTCCCGCACCGGCTGCCCGGTCCTGCTCAACACCTCGCTCAACGGCCCCGGCGACCCGCTCGCCGAGACCCCCGAGGACTCCCTGGCGTGCCTGCGGGACACCGCGCTGCACGGTCTGGTCATGCCGCCCTACCTCATCCGCAAGCGTCACGCCGAGCCGCCGATCCCGGCCCGGTGAGGTTCAGCCCAGCCGGTCCAGCACGTTGCGGGTGATCCGCTCCACCGCCGGGGTGGTCCCGCTCGCGAGCACCCGCGGCCAGTCGGTCGTGGCCGCGGTGAAGACCGTCCCGCCCCGGGCGTAGGTGCCCATCGTCGCGGCACGGTTGCCCAGACCCCACCCGGCTGCACCGACGTCCCCGACCCCCAGGATCGTGAAGCCCGGCGGGGTGCCGTCGTCCCCGGAGGCCCGGACCGGGCGCCCGCGGGCGAGGTCCGTGCGGTCGAAGTGCGCGCCGTCGCACTCGTAGCCGACCAGGTACTCGTCGCGCCGGTCGCCGAAGGTGTCGCCGTCACCCAGGCCCGTCCCCGCGTACACCCAGTGGTCGGCATGCTGGACCCGGTAGCCGACGGGCACCGGACGGGCGTCGAAGGGGCGTTCGCCGCCGTTGCGGAAGCTGACACCGGTGAGGCGGTTCTCCGGCCGGCCCGGGCCGTCGTGCCAGTTCTGCACCCGCACGTAGGTCACCGCGTCCGCCCCCGGGTCGAAACGGACCCGCCACCAGCACGTGTTGCCGCCGAAGAACGCGACGTTGCCGCCGCCGTCGCGGAAGCGCTCCACGTTGGCACGCATCGCGTCGCTCCAGTACTCGTCGTGTCCCGCGCTGACGAGCAGCCGGTAGGAGTCCAGCAATGTGGGGTCGCGGTGCAGGTCGAGGTCCGTGCAGTGGTCGACCCGGTAGCCGGTGCGTTCCAGCCACGCGAGGAACGGCGCGTCCCAGTGCACGAACGTCTGGCGCGGCGTGGGGTCGTGCGGGTCGGCGTTGAAGATGTCCCACGGGGTCCCGCCGGTGCCGCCGCCGGGACGGCGCACAGCGACCCCGTCGCCGGTGTAGAGGCACCAGGCCCGGTGCCGCGGCGCGTCCCGCGGGAGCGCGACGACCTCGTTGTAGGCGTGATAGGTCAGCAGCGGGAGCTTGTAGAGGATGCGTCCGGCCCCGCCGGGCCTGTTCCGCAGCACGAACAGGGCCGTGGAGTCGCGGGCGTCGGGGGTGCGGGGAACCAGGTGCGGGGCTCCGGCCTCGACGAACACCGCGAGGTGCACCCCCGGCGCCCAGTCCGGTGGGATCGGGAACCGGTAGCCCGGCCAGCCCGGCAGCTCCCGGCCGTCCGGCCCGGTGCCCGGCCGTCCCCAGTCCTGGTGCGGAAGGTGATGCGGGACGTCGTGTCCGTCCAGCCACGGCGAGCGGGCGACGAAGGTCAGGTTCGCGCCGCACCGGTAGAACTCGACGCGGAACGCGGGCGCGTCCGTCGAGACCCGCAGCATCAGCTCCTCACCGGGACCCAGACCCGGCCGGTCCGGATATCCGTAGATCATCGACGGCTCCCCGGGGGCGACGACTCGCTCGACCGGATGCACGGTTCCCCGTTCACCCGCGTCCACACCTGCTCGGTGGCGGCCGGCGATCTACCCCGATCGGGCCCCGGTGCGGACGTGTGCAGCCGCGACCGGCGTGGGTATCCGGGCACCGTGACACCTCCGGAGCCCGGGCCGTCGCGCCTCACCGTCGCCGAGCAGCGCCAGCTGGAGGAGCTCGAACGACAATTCGTCGTGCAGTTCCCCGAACTGGCCGATGCGCTGCGCGACGGCCGGCTCCCGGTCCTCGAGCCGCCCGAGCGGGCGGCGGCCTTCGTGACGGCCTGCATCCTGCTCGTCACCGCGGTCCTGATCGGCGGGCTCGGCCTCGGCGGGGCGGTGGCGCTGAGCCTGGCCGGGGCGGCGGCGGTCGGTGCAGGGCTGCGGTACTGGGCGCGGCGTCCGATCCGGCAGGCGGACCCGCCGGACCCACCGGTCGGGGACGGGACGTGAGCCGGATCGGGCCGGCGCGGGCGGTGTAGCCGGGGCAGGCAGACTGGGTCACCGTGCGACGGCCCGCCGACCTGCCCGACCTCCCGGTACGGGCCGTCCTCGACCAGGTGACCGGCACGCTCGACGAGCACGGCGCGGCGGTGCTCGTGGCGCCGCCGGGCACCGGCAAGACCACACTGGCGCCGCTCGCCCTGGCCGGCTCGGGTGCGGGCCGGGTAGTGGTGGCCGAGCCGCGGCGGGTGGCGGCGCGGGCGGCCGCCGCACGGATGGCGGCGCTGCTCGGGGAGCGCGTCGGGGACACCGTCGGGTACTCCGTGCGCGGAGACTCGCGGGTCTGCGCGGACACCCGCATCGAGGTGGTGACCTCCGGGCTGCTGCTGCGCCGGCTCGCCCACGATCCGGAGCTGTCCGGGGTGGATGCCGTGTTGCTCGACGAGTGCCACGAACGTCATCTCGACGCCGACCTGCTGCTCGCGCTGCTGCTCGACGCCCGTGAGGGCCTGCGACCCGACCTGCGGTTGCTCGCCACCTCGGCCACCCTGGCCACCGAGCGGCTGGCCTCGCTGCTCGATGACGCACCCGTGCTCACGGTCACGGCCCGGACGTTCCCGGTGCAACGGCACCACGTCCCGCCGGTGCGCGGTGAGCGGATCGAGGCGTGCGTGGCCCGGGCGGTGCGGACGGCGCTCGACGACGGGGACGGCGACGTGCTCGCCTTCCTGCCCGGGGTCGCGGAGATCCGGCGCACGGCCGACGCGCTCGCCGGGCTCTCCGACGTCGACGTCGTGGCGCTGCACGGCCGGATGCCCGCCGCCGAGCAGGACGCGGCGCTGACCGAGGGTCCCCGGCGCCGGGTCGTGCTGGCGACCGCGCTCGCCGAGTCCAGCCTGACCGTGCCCGGGGTGCGCGCGGTCGTGGACGCCGGGTTGGCCCGGGTGCCGCGCGTGGACCATCGCCGGGGCCTGGCCGGGCTGGTCACCGTGCGGGTGTCCGCCGCGGTCGCGGAGCAGCGCGCCGGGCGGGCGGGGCGGCAGGCGCCGGGCCGGGTGTACCGCTGCTGGCCGGAGGCCGAGACGGCGGCGCTGCCGCGCTTTCCCGAGCCCGAGATCCGCACCGCCGACCTCACCCGGCTGGCCCTCGACCTGGCCGGCTGGGGAACTCCGGACGGCGGCGGCCTGCGCTGGTGGGACGTGCCGCCGGAGGGCCCGCTGCGGGCGGGGCAGGAGGTGCTGCGCGCGCTGGGTGCTCTCGACGCCGACGGCGTGACCGACCGGGGACGGCGGATGGCCGACCTGGGGGTGCACCCCCGGCTGGCGCGGGCCCTGCTGGACGGAGCCGCCCAGGTGGGCGCGCGGGCCGCGGCCGAGGTCGTCGCGGTGCTCGACGACGACACCCTGGCCGCCGGGGTCGACCTGGGCACGGAGCTCGCCCGGCTGCGCAGTGGCGCCGCGCCGGGCGCCGGGCGGTGGCGGCGGGAGGCCGGGCGGCTGGCCCGTCTGGTCGGGTCGCGTGACGGCGGTACGGGACAGGACCGCGCGCCGGATCGGTCTGCGCGGGGCGCAGGTCACCCTGCCGGCCGGGGCGGCGACGACGTCGCGCTCGTCGTGGGGCTGGCCCACCCCGAGCGCCTGGCCCGCCGGCGCGCCGACGGGTCGTCGGCCTACCTGATGGCGGGCGGAACGGCCGTCGAGCTGCCGCCGGGCAGCCCGCTGGCCGAGCAGGAATGGCTGGCGGTCGCGGTCGCGGACCGCCGGCCCGGCGACGTGCACGCCCGGGTGCGCCTCGCGGCACCCGCCGACCGGGAGCTGGCCGAACGGGCCGCGCCGGCCCTGCTCGCCGACTCCGACGAGGTGGCATGGCGGTCGGGTGACGTCGTCGCGCGGCGGGTTCGGCGGCTCGGTGCGATCGTCCTGGAGGAGCGAGCGCTTCCACAGCCGCCTCCCGACCGCGTGCGAGCCGCGCTCGTCGACGGCCTGCGCGCGGAGGGCACCGGGCTGCTGCGCTGGACCCCCGCCGCGCGCTCGCTGCGCGAGCGGCTCGCCCTGCTGCACCGCACGCTCGGTCCACCGTGGCCCGCGGTGGACGAGAACGTGCTGATCGACGACGCGGCCCGCCCGGACGGCTGGCTGGCCGGCCCGCTCGCGACCGCCCGGAACCGTGCCGACCTCGCCCGCATCGACGCGGGGGCCGCGCTGCGCGCGCTCGGGGGCTGGCAGCTGGCGTCCTCCGTCGACGAGCTCGCTCCGGAGCGGATCGAGGTGCCCTCGGGGTCCCGCATCGCGGTCGACTACTCCGGGGACCGGCCGGTGCTCCCCGTGCGGGTACAGGAGGTCTTCGGCTGGACCCGCACCCCGACCATCGCCGGCGGCCGGCTCCCCGTCGTGTTGCACCTGCTGTCCCCCGCCGGTCGGCCGGCCGCCGTCACCGGGGATCTGGAGTCGTTCTGGGCGACCGGGTATCCCCAGGTCCGGGCGGAGCTGCGCGGCCGCTACCCCAAGCACGACTGGCCGGCCGACCCCCTGGCGGCGGCCCCGTCACGCCGTCCGAGCCGGGGGGCGCGGGGCTGATCGCGGGTACGGCCGACGGTCATCACCTCGCTCCATGATGGAGCCGGGACCGCGTTCGACCGGCCGGGCGGGTCGCGGGCACAGCGGCCGGCGAGCCCCGGACCGGAACACCGGCACGGACCGGGGCCGCACCCGGTTCCGGAGGCCTCGGACCCGGGACGGAGGTCCCGCCCATACCC
>NZ_JAAXKZ010000204.1 GCF_012911875.1 Pseudonocardia bannensis
CAAACGACACACCCACGCAGTCCTCGCCCTCGCCCGACGGCGAGTCAACGTGCTCTGGGCGATGCTGCGCGACCAACGCCCCTACCAGGCCGCCCCGGTCACGACTTGACAAGATCATTGGGAAGCCCTCTCACATCCCGACGCCACGCCACTGATCAGCAGCAACGTCGTACACCACCTCGGTGGACACAACCCCCGCCCCGGCGGATCGCCGTCCATCAAGGACGCCGGTCGGTCGGGACCTACGCCGACCCCATGACGACTGCGATGCGCTCTCGCCACCCGGACAGCCGGGACGCCGGTTGAGGGCTGTCGGGCGGCGAGTGCTCGCACCGGTCGATCGGCGTTGGCCGTCGTCAGCGGGCCGCGAGTTCCCGTCGGGCCACGGCGTCACGGTGGACCTCGTCGGGCCCGTCGGCGAGGCGCAGGTAGCGGGCCTGGGCCCAGAGCATGGCCAGGGGCAGGTCCTGGCTGACGCCGGCTCCGCCGTGCACCTGAACGGCCTTGTCGATGATCCATTCCGCGGTGCCGGGTGCGGCGATCTTGATGGCGCTGATCTCGGTGCGGGCGGCCTTGGCCCCGACGGTGTCCATCATCCAGGCCGCCTTGAGGGTGAGCAGCCGCAGTTGCTCGATCCGGACGCGGGATTCGGCGATCCAGTGCCGTACGACGCCCTGGTCGGCGAGGGGCTTGCCGAACGCGACCCGGCGGTTGGCGCGGTCGCACATGAGTTCCAGGGCGCGTTCGGCCATCCCGATCAGCCGCATGCAGTGGTGGATGCGGCCCGGTCCGAGACGGGCCTGGGCGAGGGCGAACCCGCCGCCGCGTTCACCGAGCAGGTTCTCCGCGGGGATCCGGGCGCCGTCGAAGACGATCTCGGCGTGGCCGCCGTGGGCGCCGTCGTCGAAGCCGAAGACGTCCAGCCCGCGCAGCACCTCCACACCCGGGGTGTCCCGCGGGACCAGCACGATGGACTGTCGGCGGTGGGCGGGGGCGTCGGGGTCGGTCACGCCCATGACGATGAGCAGTTCGCACTGCGGGGCGAGGGCGCCGGTGGACCACCACTTGCGGCCGGTGATGGTGAACCCGTCGCCGTCGGGGACGATGCGGGTGCTGATGTTGGTGGCGTCGGAGCTGGCGACCTCGGGTTCGGTCATGCAGAACGCGGACCGGATCCGGCCGTCGAGCAGCGGCTGCAGCCAGTCCTGGCGCTGCTGCTCGGTCGCGGCGATGGCCAGCAGTTCCATGTTGCCGGTGTCGGGGGCGGCGCAGTTCAGCGCCTCGGGGGCGATGAGCGGGCTGCGGCCGGTGATCTCGGCGAGCGGGGCGTACTGGGCGTGGCTGAGCCCGGGCCCGTAGCGGGGGTCGGGCAGGAACAGGTTCCACAGCCCGCGGCGGCGGGCCTCGCGGGTGAGCTCGGCCATGATCGGCGGGCGGTCCCAGCGGTTCTCCGCCGCGGCGGCCTGTTCGTGGAACACCGGCTCGGCGGGGTAGACGTGGCTGTCCATGAACTCGAGCAACTGCTCGCGCAGGTGCTCGGTCTTCGGGTCGGGGGTGAAGTCCATCAGTCCTCCAGGCAGGCGTGCCCGCGCTCGATGAGGGGCGGGACCAGGCCGCCGATGCGGTCGAAGCCGGCGCCGACGGTCTCGCCGCGGGTGTGCCGGTAGTGGATGCCCTCGCAGATCACCGCGAGCTTGTAGTGGGCGAAGCCGAGGTACCAGGGCAGCGCGCCGAGATCGGCTCCGGTGCCGGCCGCGTACCGGTCGAGCAGCCGGGCGCGGCGCGGAAACGCCCGATGGTCACCCGGGGTGGCGGTGATGACGGTCTCCAGACCGCTGACCCCGTCCCAGAACATGACGGTTGCGGCCAGGTCGCTGAGCGGGTCGCCCAGGGTGGACATCTCCCAGTCCAGGACTGCGAGCACCCGTGCCGGATCGTGGGCGTCGATGATGACGTTGTCGAGCCGGTAGTCGCCGTGCACGATCGCGGACGGTGCTTGCGGCGGGGTGGTGGCGGCGAGGCGGTCACCGAGCCGGTCGAATCCGGGGACCTCGCGCGAGCGTGACGCGTCGAGCTGGGTGCGCCACCGGCGCAGCTGCCGGTCGAGGTAGCCGACGGGGCGTCCGAAGTCGGACAGGCCGACGGCGGCGGGAGCGGTGGTGTGCAGCGCGACGAGGGCGTCGACCAGGGCATCAGCGATCTTCGCGGCCGCGGCGGGGGAGCACGCGGCGAGCTGGTCGTCGTCGCGGTAGACGATGCCGTCGACGTGCTCCATCAGGTAGAACGGCGCGCCGATGACCTCGGCGTCGTCGCAGCGGGCCACGGTGCGCGGCACCGGGACCGCCGAGCCGGCCAGCGCGGTGAGCACCCGGTGTTCGCGGTTCATGTCGTGCGCCGTGGCCAGGACGTGCCCGAGCGGGGGGCGGCGCAGCACCCAGCGGTGGGTGTCGTCGGTGACGAGGTAGGTCAGGTTCGAGCGCCCGCCGGCGAGCAGCCGGGCGTGCAGCCGGCCGGCCGGGTGGGCGCCGGCGTCGGGCAGCCGCAGCAGGTACCGCGCCAGTGCGGTGAGGTCGAGCCCGGGCGGGTCGGTG
The DNA here is from genome assembly GCF_012911875.1 of Pseudonocardia bannensis. Taxonomy (GTDB): domain Bacteria; phylum Actinomycetota; class Actinomycetes; order Mycobacteriales; family Pseudonocardiaceae; genus Pseudonocardia; species Pseudonocardia bannensis. The sequence continues at coordinate 2,592 of NZ_JAAXKZ010000204.1, forward strand.
GCCACGGGGGCCGTGCCGGAGCTCGTGGCTCCGGCACGGCCCGCGTGCGGGACTGCGCTCACGTCGTACGGCTCACTTCGCCGGGGGGAGGATGCGGCGCTCGATCAGAACGCGCAGCCAGTGCCGGAAGGACTCCTCGGTGTCCCAGGTCTCGGTAAACCCGGCCTGCTTGATCTTCACGGTGCTGACGAACGCCGGCGGCGGGGGCTCCTCGGCGCCGTAGGCCATGCAGAAGTCGGCGTAGTAGTGCGACTCGCCGAGGATGTCGGTGATGCTGTTCTGCCGCAGCCCGTACTTGGCGACGATCTTGTCCCAGACGTCGGCCTTGGTCGGCAGGTACTCACCCAGCGACACCGGCTCGTCCGGGCCGAGCTCGACGCCGAGCTCCTCGGCGAAGGCCGGCCACAGGTCGCGCCAGGCGAAGACCTCGCCGTTGGTGAGGTTGAAGTGCTGGCCGGCGGCGGCGGGCGTCTCGGCGGCCCAGCGGATCGCCCCTGCGACGAGGCGGCAGTCCACGGCCTCCCAGACGTAGGGGATCCCGCCGGGGAACCCGAAGGGACGGCCCTCCTCCTTGCAGATCGCGGCGTACACGCCGATGACCGGGGGCAGGTTCATCACGACACCGGTGTTCGGGCCGACGATCAGCTGCGGGCGGAAGATCGTGAAGTCGAAGCCCTTGGCCGCGGACTTGTCCTTGATGTAGTCCTCTTGCAGCCAGTAGAAGTTCGCGTGGTCGTCGCGCGGGAACCGCTCGCGCGCCGGCACCGGCATCGGGTGCAGGTGGATGCCGTAGGCCTTGGTGCCCTGCAGCAGGCTCACGTGCTTGAGGTCCGCGACCTCGGTCAGCGGCTCGATCAGGTTGCGCAGCATGGCCAGGTTGGTGTCCATCTGGTCCTGCTCGGTCCAGCCCGCGATCAGCCCCGGCTTCTCGTAGACCGCGGTGTAGACCACGTGCGTGACCTGCGACAGCCCGCCCAGCGCGGCTCGGGCACCGGCCTCGTCCTGCAGGTCCACCGGCAGGTGCTGGAAGGGCTTGTCGCTGAACACCTCGGGCCGGCGGCGGGAGACCGCGATGACCTCCCAGCCGTCGTCGAGGAACTTGTCGACCGTCGCGGCGCCGACCAGGCCACTGGCCCCGGCGATGAGAACGGTGTCCGCCATTGCGCTCTTCTCTCCTGTGAGTAGGCGTGGTGAACCGCGGCGTCGCCGGCCGGCGACGCCGTCATGCGTGTCGGGACGCGCCCGGCCCGCGGCGGGCCGGGCGCGTGGCGGCTAGCTGCGGGCGCGCAGTTCGCGGCGCAGGAGCTTGCCGGTGACGGTCTTGGGGATGTCGTCGAGGATCTCGACCAGCCGCGGGTACTTGTAGGCGGCCATCCGCTCCTTGGCGAAGGCGATCAGCTCCTCGGGGGTGGCCGACCTGCCCGGACGGAGGCTGACGAAGGCCTTGACCGTCTCGCCGCGGTACTCGTCGGGCACCCCGACCACGGCGGCCTCGCGGACCGCGTCGTGCTCGTAGAGCACGTCCTCGACCTCGCGCGGCCACACCTTGTAGCCGCCCGCGTTGATCTGGTCCTTCTTGCGGTCGACGATGTAGAACCAGCCCTCGGCGTCCATGTAGCCGACGTCGCCGGTGTGCAGCGCCCCGTCGGGCAGCGCCTTCGCGCTCTCCTCGGGCTTGTTCCAGTACCCGGCCACGACCTGCGGGCCGGCGGTGACCAGCTCGCCGATCTCGCCGGGCGGCAGATCCTTGCCCTCGTCGTCGACGATCCGGACGACCGTGTTGTAGATCGGCACCCCGACCGACAGCGCCCCGGAGGCCGGGTCGACCGGCGCCTCGCTGCCGAGCGGGACGGCGTGCGAGGGCGATGTGGTCTCGGTGAGCCCGTAGATGTTGTGGATGTAGTGCCCGAAGGTGTCCTGGAACGCGGTGACCGTGCTCGGCGGGATGGGCGCCCCACCGGAGTAGATCTTGGTCAGGCTCGCCAGCGCGTCCTTGTCGGCGTTGGGCGCGTTCATCAGCGCGATGAACACCGTGATCGAGCCGACGGTGAAGGTCGCCTGCTCGGCCTGGACGGTCTCGATGGTCACCGCGGGGTCCAGCCGGTACATCAGTACCAGCGGGGCCCCGGCGAGCAGCGAGATGGCGATATGGCCGACCAGCCCGGTGATGTGGAACAGCGGTGCGATACCGAGGACCACGTCGTCGGGGCCGATGCCGATCCAGTCCCGGTAGGTCTGGGCGTTGAACACCACGTTGCGGTGGGTGGTCATCGCGCCCTTGGGCGGGCCGGTGGTGCCGGAGGTGTAGGTCAGGAACGCGACGTCGTCGGGCCCCGGCGACACCCGGGGCGGGGCCTGGCCGCGGAACCGGCTCAGCAGCTCAGCCATGTCCAGGGTGCCCGCGCACGGGATGCGCTCGACGCCGGCGAAGATCCGCTCGTCGTTCCGGGTCTGGTACTCCAGCTCCGAGGTGGTGATCACCGTGCGGACGCCGGTGTTCGGCACGACCTTGGCCGCGACGTCGCGGTAGAGGCTCTGGAGGGCGACCAGCACCGTCGCGCCCGAGTCGGTCAGGAGCTGTTCGAGCTCGCGCTCCTTGTTCATCGGGTTGATCGAGACCGCGATGCCGCCGGCCTTCCAGGTGCCGAGCTGGGCGATGACGAACTGCGGCACGTTCTGGGCGTAGATCGCCACCCGCTCCCCGGCGCCGAAGCCGGCGTCGGCCAGGCCGGCGGCGAAGGCGTCGGTGAGCTCGTCGAGCTCGCGCAGGGTGATGCGGCCGTCGAAGTACCGGATGGCATCCGCCTCCGGGGACCGGGCCACCGACGCGCGGAACATCTCGACCGCGTTGTCGAACTCGACCGTGATCTCGGCCGGCTGGCCCGGCGCGTACCGGGCCAGCCACACCTTCTCGTCGTAGGCGCTCATGTGCTCAGCGGATGGCGATGGGGTTCACCGGTGCCCCGGTGCCCTTGACCACCTTCAGCGGGGCCGCGGCGTAGAGGAAGCTCCACCGCCCGTCGGCGGCACACGCATCGGCCAGGTCATCGAG
>NZ_JAAXKZ010000205.1 GCF_012911875.1 Pseudonocardia bannensis
GGCGCGTCGGCTCCCCCTGGCCACGGGCTGTCACACGGTCAGGACTACCACGCCGCCCGCGCCCACAGCAGCTCCGCAGCGGTCCGGGTGAACAGGGTCTCCACCGGGGAACGGCGCATTCCCGACGAAACGGGCAAATCGTGCGATCGTGGCCCGATGACCGGTCAGGGCGCGAGCCGGCGCACCCGCCACGACCGGTCGTGTCCGTCGACCTCGAACCGAAGCCGATCGTGCATCCGGTTCTCCCGGCCCTGCCAGAACTCCACCTGATCGGGGATGATCCGCCACCCTCCCCAGTGCGGCGGGCGCGGGACCACCTCGGTGTCGGCGAAGCGGCGGGCGACGCCCTCCAGCGCGTCGTCGAGCACCCGGCGGTCGGCCACCACGACCGACTGCGCCGACGCCCACGCCCCGAGCTGTGAGCCACGCGGGCGGGTGGCCCAGTAGGCGTCGGCCTCTTCCGGGGTCGCCTCCTCGACGGCGCCGCGCAGGTTCACCTGGCGGTGCAGCAGGTACCAGGGGAAGGTCACCGAGGCCGCCCGGCCCTGGCGCAGGTCGTGGCTCTTCGCCGAGGTGTAGTTCGTGTAGAAGACCACCCCGCGGCCGTCGAGACCCTTGCACAGGACCGTGCGCGACGAGGGCCGGCCGGCGGGGTCGGCGGTGGCGAGCACCATGGCATTGGGTTCGGCGACCCCGGCCTCCTCGGCCTCGGCCAGCCACCGGGCCAGCTGCTCGTGCCAGGTGGGGGCGAGCCGATCGGTGTCGAAACCCTCGGGGGGATAGTCGACTCGCATCTCGGCCAGCTCCACGTGCGGCATCGCGTCGGTCATCGCACCCCTCCTCATCGCCGGCTCCGACCGTAGAGCGCGGCCCGGCCGGGTGGAATGGTGCCGGTGACCGATGCCACCCGCCGCGCCCGTTGCCTCCCACCGCCACTCGGAGGCAGGGTGACGCCAACCACGTTGACCGTCCACAGCGGCCGTGGGCAGCTCGCGAACCGGGCAAAGGTCCGCCGTGCGAGCGGGCATCGGCCGATGGCGCCGCCCGGCGTCCGGACGCCGGTGCGAACAGTCGGGGACGACAACGAGGAGGACGGGTGTCCACTGCGCCGACTGCGGCCGCCGCGCCGACCGCGCTGGATGCTGCAGATCAGACGGACGGAACGGCGGTACCCCCGCCCCCGCCCGGCTTCAAATCGGGTCTGGAGGGCCATGTCGCCTTCCGCACCGAGATCGCCGAGCCGGACAAGGACGGCGGTGCGCTGCGTTACCGCGGCGTCGACATCGAGGACCTGGTCGGGAAGGTCACCTTCGGCAACGTCTGGGCGCTGCTGGTGGACGGCCGCTTCGGCCCGGGCCTGCCGCCGGCCGATCCTTTCCCCATCCCGGTGCACACCGGCGACGTTCGGGTCGACGTGCAGGCCGCGCTGGCCATGCTCGCCCCGTACTGGGGCTGCCGGCCGCTGCTCGACATCACCGCCGAGGAGGCCCGCGACCAGCTGGCCCGCGCATCGGTGATGGCGCTGTCCTACGTCGCCCAGTCGGCCCGCGGAATCGGCGTCCCGGCCGTGCCGCAGTCGCGGATCGACGAGTGCTCGACGATCACCGAGCGCTTCATGGTGCGCTGGCGCGGCGAGCCCGACCCGGCGCACGTCAAGGCCGTCGACGCCTACTGGGTGTCCGCCGCCGAGCACGGCATGAACGCGTCCACGTTCACCGCCCGGGTGATCGCCTCCACCGGGGCCGACGTCGCGGCGTCGCTGTCCGGGGCGATCGGCGCGATGTCGGGTCCGCTGCACGGCGGCGCGCCGGCGCGGGTGCTGCCGATGATCGCCGAGGTCGAGCAGACCGGTGACCCGGAGGCGCTGGTCAAGGGCATCCTCGACCGCAAGGACAAGCTCATGGGCTTCGGGCACCGGGTCTACCGGGCCGAGGACCCGCGGGCCCGCGTGCTGCGCCGCACGTGCCAGGAGCTGAACGCGCCGCGGTTCGAGGTCGCCGCCGCGCTGGAGCAGACCGCGCTGCGCATCCTGCGTGAGCGCCGCCCGGACCACCCCATCGAGACGAACGTCGAGTTCTGGGCCGCGGTGATCCTCGACTTCGCCGAGGTGCCGCCGCACATGATGCCCGCCATGTTCACCAGTGCCCGGACCGCGGGCTGGTCGGCGCACATCATGGAGCAGAAGCGGGAGAACAAGCTGGTCCGCCCGTCGGCGCAGTACATCGGCCCGGGCCCCCGCCGTCCCGAGCAGGTCACCGGCTGGGACGAGATCACGCACGGCTGACGTCGGTGTGAGCGGCAATGGTCGCCGGATCGACCATTGCCGCTCACGAGCCGGTGGGCCCCACCGGGCGCCTGCGGATCGCCACCGAGAACGCGGCGCCCAGCACGCACAGGACCGCGCCGCCGTACCAGGCCGCGTCGTAGCTGCCCAGTGCGTCGCGGACCAGACCGGCACCGAGCGCGGCGAACGCGGCCCCCAGCTGGTGCGAGGCGTAGACCCAGCCGAAGACGACGGCTGCGGCCGGACCGAAGGTCTCCCGGCACAGGGCGAGCGTCGGCGGCACGGTAGCCACCCGGTCCAGCCCGTAGAAGACGATGAACGCCAGCATGTGGGCCTGCAGCCCCGGGCCGAACAGCGGCGGCAGCAGGGCCGGCGAGACCCCGTGCAGCAGGTAGTAGATAGGCCCCCAGCAGGATCCGCGGGTCGAAGCGGTCGGTGAGCCAGCCGTAGAACACGGTGCCCACCAGGTCGAAGATCCCGACGAGGGCGAGCAGGCTCGCCACCGTGGTGGCCGGCATCCCGTGGTCGTGCGCGGCGGGAACGAAATGCGACCGGACCAGGCCCGCGGTCATCGCCCGTGGCCAGGCACGCCTGGATGAGCGTGCGCACGTTCACCCGGCGGTTCCGCGAGGAGACCGGGCTGAGCCGAACCGCCGGCTCGCCCGGCAGCGCGTCGAGCTGGCGCGGCGACTTCTGGAGACCACCGGGCTGCTGGTGGAGCGGATCGCCACCGCGGCCGGCTTCGGCACGACGGCATCGCTTCGCGAGCATCTGCACGCCGCGATCGGGGTGGCACCGCAGGCCTACCGGCGTACGTTCCGCGGCACTCCGCCCGCCCGCGACCTGCGCGCGGGGTGAGCCGCGCGCACGGCCCTGCAGCCGGGGCCGTGCCCGGCGCACACCGCTCCCCGCCCGTGACCCGCGGAACCGCAGGTTGCAGACTGGAGGCCGTGACGTCCTCGACCACTGCGTCCTCCGCCGACCTGCAGATCCCAGCCGACCTGTTGCCCGCCGACGGCCGGTTCGGCTGCGGGCCCTCCAAGGTCCGTCCCGAGCAGATCTCCGCGCTGGCCGACACCGGTGCAGCGCTGATGGGCACCTCGCACCGCCAGAAGCCGGTCAAGTCACTCGTCGGCAGGGTCCGTGCCGGACTCTCCGAGCTGTTCTCGCTGCCCGAGGGCTACCAGGTGGTGCTCGGCAACGGCGGGTCGACCGCCTTCTGGGACGCCGCCGCGTTCGGGCTGGTTCGCGAGCGGGCCCTGCACCTGACCTACGGCGAGTTCTCGTCCAAGTTCGCCGACACCACCCGCGGCGCGCCCTTCCTGGCCGACCCGGTCGTGATCTCCTCGGAGCCGGGCACGGCGCCGGCACCTGCCGCCGACCCGTCCTGCGACATCCTGGCCTGGGCGCACAACGAGACCTCGACCGGCGTCGCCGTCCCCGTGGTCCGCCCGGAGGCCTCGACCGACGGGCAGCTCGTCGTGATCGACGCGACCTCCGGCGCCGGCGGCCTCCCCGTCGACGTCTCGCAGGCCGACGCCTACTACTTCGCGCCGCAGAAGGGCTTCGCCTCCGACGGCGGGCTGTGGATCGCGCTGATGAGCCCGGCCGCGCTGGAGCGGGTGGCCGAGCTCGCCGCGGGAGACCGGTGGATCCCGCCGTTCCTGTCGCTGGCGACCGCCGTCGACAACTCGGCCAAGGACCAGACCTACAACACCCCGGCGCTGGCCACGCTGTTCCTGCTCGCCGAGCAGATCGACTGGATGAACGGGCTCGGCGGGCTCGACGCGTGCGTCGCCCGGACCGCCGACTCCTCGGGCCGGCTGTACTCCTGGGCCGAGAAGTCGTCGTTCGCGACGCCGTTCGTGGCCGACCCGGCGCACCGCTCGCAGGTCGTCGGCACGATCGACCTCGACGACTCCGTCGATGCCGCCGCCGTCGCCAAGACCCTGCGCGCGAACGGCATCCTCGACACCGAGCCCTACCGCAAGCTGGGCCGCAACCAGCTGCGGATCGGGATGTTCCCCGCCGTCGAGCCGGACGACGTGTCCGCGCTGACCGCCTGCATCGACTACGTGGTCGAACGACTCGGCTGAGCTGCGCAGATCGGGACGGGCCGGTGGGTGACCACCGGCCCGTTCTGCTTTTCCGGGCCCGCCAGCAGTTGCAGAAAGTAGTCACATCTGTATCGCCTTTCCCAGCTTTACCAGACCGCCGCGCCGTGCCACGCTGAGTGCGCTTCCTTCGTTCGGGAGCGCGCAGCAAGCCACACAGTGGCCCCGGAGCTGGGCAGATCCGGCCTCGGCGCGCCTCCGCCGCAGGGTGCGACAGGGCAACTACCGTCACCCGCACGGGGACGACACAGAGCGGGGAGGCCGTCGATGCGGGCGTTGCGGGTCGTCGGGGTCACCGAGGACGGCCACGTCGTCCTCGAGGATCCGGCCCGCCGCGAACGCTTCACCGTCCCGGCCGACGAGCAGTTGCGCGCCGCCGCCCGGGGAGACCTGACCCGGCTCGGCCAGATCGCGATCGAGTTGGAGAGCCAATTGCGACCACGCGAGATCCAGGCACGTATTCGGGCCGGAGCGTCCGTGGAGCAGGTCGCCGCGGCGGCCGGAGTGCCACTGCAGAAGATCGAACGATTCGCCTACCCGGTGCTGCTGGAGCGCTCACGCACCGCCGAGCTGGCCCAGGGCGCCCATCCGATCCGCGCCGACGGGCCCGATGTGCGCACCCTCGGCGAGGTCGTCGCACACACCTTCGGGCTCAGGGGCCAGGACTACCCCGACGCCGAGTGGGACTCGTGGAAGGGCGAGGACGGCAGGTGGGTCGTCGCGCTGAGCTGGCGCGCGGGCCGCTCGGACAACGAGGCGCACTGGACGTTCCAGCCCGGCGCGCACGGCGGCACCGTCACCGCGCTCGACGAACACGCCAACGACCTGGTGGAGGGGCTGCCGATGCGTCCGCTCCGGACGGTCGGTCCCGTGATCGACATCAGTCGCTCCGAGGAGCAGCCGCCCGCCCCGGAGCCGGTCGAGGAGCAGATCGTCCGGGCGGCGGCAGCGTCGGGATCCCCGGTGCGGGACCGCCCGGTCCCCCCGCCGGACCGGTCCGCAGGCCGCCCGTCCGTCCCGCCCGAGCAGCGCCGCCCGGCCGCGGCCGCAGCGGCGGCACCCCGTGCGGCCGAGCGCCCGGTCGAGCGCACGCGCGAACGGGCAGCCGAGCCCCCGGCCGACACGTCCCGGCCCGAGCCGCCGCGGGTCGAACCGGCCCGTCCCGAGCCCGCCC
>NZ_JAAXKZ010000206.1 GCF_012911875.1 Pseudonocardia bannensis
CCACCCAGCGGTCCCGGTCGTCGAGAAGGCCGAACGATGCGTCGGCCCGGACGACTCACCGGCCGGCCCCGGCGAGGTGGGGGGCGGCTTCGGTGGTGGATGCCGGCCCGTCGACGATCGGTCACCGGCCCGCGCTCCCCACCCCGAGCCGGACATCTCCCGGAAAGCTCGCCGACACAGCCAGGTCCGCCGGGCCCCCGGCCGGCACCGTCGGCTCCGACCGCAGGACGTATCCGGACGAGGCGAGGGCCTGCGTGTCGGCGACGAGCCCGGTGAGGCCCGCCGCGGCCAGGACCACGCCGGTCGTCACGAGCAGCGAGCCCGCCGTCACCATCACGGCGTGGCCCGGCGACGGCGGAGTGGCAGCCGGCACGCCCGCGGGGCCGGGACCGGGATCCAGGAGATTCTGAACGCGGGCGGGGGATGCGGCGGGCGCGGCGTCATGGCGGCCAGGGTCCGGGAGACGGGACCCGGTCGACAGGGACTCCAGACCCCCGTGCCGGGCGTCGAACGTCACCTCGGCGGCGTCGACGGCCCGTCGGGATCCACCGCCTGGACCTGCGCTGATGCGGCCTCGGACGTGGAGCGCGGCCCGGCCCCGGCGAGCAGCCGGATCAGCAGCGCCGCACCGACGCTGCCGAGCAGGGCGAATCCGGCAACCGGGCCGGCCATCTGCGCGAGATCGAACGGGACGCCTGCGTGGACCTGCAGCACCGTGCTGAGCACGAGCGTCGGCAGCAGGGCGACGACGAGCAGCAGCAGCGGCGCCGCCAGCAGCAACCCCAGCGGCCGCCCGCACATCAGCAGGTACCCCGTGAAACCGGCGGCCGGGGCGATCACGGCGAGGTCCAGGGCGTAGGTGACCATCGTGGTCGCATTGCCCAGCATGGCCGGCGGCGCACCATACAGCAGCCCGGCGACGAGCGGGGCGAGCCAGAGCAGGGCCGTCACCGTCCCGCTGGTGAACAGGAACGCCGCCAGCGCGCGGACCGGAACCCGGCCGGACGCGATCGCAGCCACCAGCGGCGCCCGGTCGGCGCCGACCACCGCGGTGCAGAACCCGAACAGCGACACGGACAGCAGCGCGACGTAGACCAGGAACAACGAGTTGTAGGCCACCCCGAGCGCGCCGTTGGCGTAGACGTAGAGCAGATAGCCCATCGTCGCGGCGAGCAGCAGAACGCCTCGCGGCGACCCGCGCCGGTATCCGCGCAGCGCGACGAGCAGCAGCGGCACCCCGACCAGCAGCACGACGATGTCGACCGCGACCTGTCCGGCGGCGGCGGCGACGGCGTCGTACCGGTAGAGGCCGTCCCCGTTGAGCTGCACCGGAGTCCCCCGCGCGGTGATGAAGGGCTGCGGGTCGGCGCGGCTCCCCCACAGCAGGCCGGTGACCGCAGCGGACACCGCGAGCAGCGCCACGACGAGGGAGAGCAGCGTGATCGGGTCGCGAACGGGGAGGCGCGCCGCCGCAGGCCCTGTCGATGCCATGGCGCCCCCGGTGCACTGGCGGACAGTTCGGGAAACACCGTCCCCGCGGGACAAGCCAACGCCCGATCCGGGCAGTTCGCCAGGGCCGGGCGGCCCGCAGGACGCGGGGTCCGTGGTCCTTGCCTGACCCTTGCCTGGCCCTTGCCTGACCCTTGTCGGCCCCTTTTCGGCCCCTTGCCTGCACCTGCCCGAACCCTGCCTCCACCCGGCCGTCCGCCGCCGGCTGTCGCCTCAGTGACGCGGCGCGGGCGACTCAGCGGCGCGGCGCGGGGGCCGGCCGGAGCGCACGGGGACCCGCCAGCGCAGCTCGGCCCCGCCGTCGGCGGTCTTCTCGACGACCAGAGCACCACCCAGCCGGTCCGCCCGGTCGACCATGTCCGCCCGGCTGCGCTCGTCGACCGGGGCCGCGATGCCGACGTCCTGGTCGGAGACGACGAGCTCGATATCGCGCCCCGCCGTCACCGTCACCCCGACCGCGCGAACCGCGGCGGAACGCACCACGTCGATCAGGGCCGCGCGAAGCACCGCCAGCAGCGACGCCGTCACCTGGGCCGGGACCGCCTCGATGTCACCGTCGATCCGCAGGTCGAGTGGGAAACCCACGGTCTCCCCGGCCAGCGCGACCAGGTCCGCCACCCGCTCGACGACCCCACCGGCTCCGCGCGGCTCGCGGAGCGCGAACACCGTGGAGCGGACGTCCTTGATCGCCTGGTCCAGCTGCTCCACCACACCGGCCAGCCGCGTCCGGTGCTCCTCGTCGACCGCGGCGACCGCAGGTTGCAGGTCCAGGCCCGCCGCGAACAGCCGTTGCACGACCCGGTCGTTGAGCTCCAGGGCGATCCGCTCGCGTTCCTCCGCGAGGATGGCCTCCTCCACGCGCCCCCGGGCCGCGAGCTCGCGGACGGACACGACGATCCAGCGGCTGCCGTCCCGCTCCGGGACCGACCAGCGATAGGTCTCCTCCACGGCCGTCTTCGTGCCGTCGCGGTGCTCGAGGGTCGCCCGCCGGACCACCGGTCGCGTCGGGGCGTCCTCCAACGCCTCGACGATCCGGTGATACTGCTCCGTCGTCGCCGTCCGGTCCAGGTGCAGCGGGGTCATCCGCAGCAACCGCTCGCGGCCGTAGCCGACCAGGCGCAGGGCGCCCTCGTTCACGTAGCGGTAGGTCAGCGTCCCCGGGTCCAGCACGAAGATCGCGTCGGCGTCGGCGTCGAGCGCGTGCAGCACGCGGCGCAGCTGCGCGTCGCCCATCTCGGAGGCGGCCTCGCGCACGACCGCCACCAGCATCGTCTCCCCGGCCAGGTGCAGCGAGCTGACGGTGGCCTCGACGGCGACCTCGCCGCCGTCGGCGCGGCGCGCCCGCAACCCGCGCCAGGACCCCGCGGCGCGCAGGAGCGACCGCGGGTCGCAGCGGGTGCCACGTCCGATGCGCGGATCCTCGGTCAGGAGCCCGTCGATCGTCCGGTCGATCAGGGCGGACGCCTCGGTACCGATCAACGCGGCCGCCGGCTCGGTGGCGACCACGATGCGCCCGGAGTCGTCGAGAACCAGCACACCCTCCGGCGCGGCGTCGAGAACGAGCTGGTTCAGGTCTGGGACGGAACCGAGGCGGGCCGAGCGGGCGATCATCGAATCGTTCCTTCCGGTGGTTCACGCGGCCCGGACGGGTCGTCGTCCGGAGGCAGGGTGAGCGGGTCGCCGGCCACCGCCGGTGGGCGGTGGCCGGCGGCCGGTGCCACGACACGTCGTCGCCCGGTCTGTCCGGGTGACATCCCGTGCGGTGACGAAGCCATCCCACGGCCGCTCGGTCGTGCTCCCGGCCCGGGAACGGCCACCGGCGCACCTGCGGGGACGAGCCCGCCCCACAGGGTGCTCCGGGCGGCCGGCTGCCCGGAACGGGCGTTGTCGATGCATTCGACCGATTCGAGGCCGCCCGAGCGGGAGATCCCTGCCATCGTCCTCGCCGCCCATGGACCCCTGTCAAGGGCCGTCGACGCCCGACGCTGCATTCGGGGTGCTGCTGCAGCGAGGGGGTCGAACGGCTCTGCCGGACGGGGGCGGCCGCGGTCACGCTTGCTGCGGACCGGGCCCGGAGGGAACGGCCAGGAGGTGAGCGATGCGAGCACGTCACCTGACCCCGGTGGTGTCGCTCGTCCGCAGACCCGTCTCGAGGATCGTCAGAGGGCTGGCCGCGGTGGTGGTGACAGGGCTGCTGGCCTGGGCGCTCTCCGGGCTGGTGGCAGGCTGCGACCTTCGCGACACCGGCTCGCCGAGGATCTCCGGCTCCGGTGTTCCAGGTGCGGAGCCGGCCGTCAACCTCTCCCCCGGCCTGCAGCCGCTGTGGCCGTTCGCCGACGCCGCGGCCGCCCGCGAGTGGCAGGCGTCCTACCGATCCGGTGGCCAGCAGCCATGGCACCTCGACCCCGGGGTCACCGCGCTGTCGTTCGTCCAGGGCTACCTCGGGTTCACCGGGCTCGACCAGGTCACGAGCAGCTACGAGGGCTCGGGCAGGGCGCTGGTCGGCGTCGGGGCAGCTCTGCCCGACGGCCGGATCCTCACCGCCGCGATCGTGCGCCTGGTCCGGCTCGGCATCGGCGACGACGCCCCCTGGGAGGTGGTCGGTACCCGCGACACCACGCTGAGCGTGGACACCCCCGCTTACGGGAGCACGGCACGCTCCCCGCTTCCCGTCGGCGGCACGATCAGCGGGGTCGACGAGAGCCTGCGGGTGCAGGTCCGGCGGGTCGGCGCGGAGGCGCCGGCCGGCACCGCCTGCTGCGTGCCCGCCGGCGGGCAGAACACGCGGTGGTCGACGACGGTCCCGTTCACCTCTCCACCGGGGCCGGTACTGACCGTCGTGGTGGCCACCGGCGGGCACGTGGCCGACGTGGAACGGTTCGCCGTGACCGGCGTGCGGGCGGGGTGACCCCGTCGATTCGACAGACCCGGGAACCTCAGGCGGGGACGAGCACCGCGGCGCCGATGATGCGGTCGGCGGCGAGATCGGCCAGCACCCGGTCGGCTTCGGCGAGCTCGCGCGGAGTCACCGTCGGCCGGACCCGCAGCGCGGCGGCGAGCCGGAGGAACTCCTCGCCGTCGGCACGGGTGTTCGCGGTGACGCTGCGCAGCTGCTTCTCCCGGAACAGCTCGTCGGCGTAGACCAGCCGCGGGATGTCGGACAGGTGGATCCCGGCCACCGCGAGCGTCCCGCCCGAGTCCAGCGCGCGCATCGCCACCGGGACGAGTTCGCCCACGGGCGCGAACAGCACCGCGGAATCCAGGGGCTCCGGTGGTGCGGCGTCCGCCGGTCCCGCCGACGCCGCGCCCAGTTCCAGGGCCAGCTCGCGGGCCGCGGCCGACCGCGTGAACACGTGCACGGTGGCGCCCTGCGCGACCGCGACCTGCGCGACCACGTGGGCCGACGCCCCGAACCCGTAGATCCCGAGTCTCCCGCCGGGGGGCAGCGCGGAGCGGAGCAGCGCCCGGTAGCCGACGATGCCGGCGCACAGCAGTGGCGCCGCCGTGACGTCGTCGAGCGCTGCGGGCAGCCGGTACACGAACGCCTCCGGGGCGACCGCGTACTCGGCGTAGCCGCCGTCGTCGTCCCAGCCGGTGAAGGTCGCGTTCGGGCACAGGTTCTCCCGACCGGACCGGCAGAACCGGCAACGGCCGTCGGTACCCCGCAACCACGGGATCCCGATCCGGTCACCGACCGCGAAGCGCTGCGTGTCGGGCCTGACCGCGTCGACGGCCCCGACGACCTCGTGCCCGGGCACCGTGCGCGGCCGGTGCGGCGCCAGGTCGCCCTCGGCGAGGTGCAGGTCGGTGCGGCACACCCCGCACGCGGACACCCGGATCCGCACCTGTCCGGGGCCGGGCTCAGGTTCGGGAAGGTCCGCGGCCACCAGCGGCTGATCCTTGAGCGGCCCGGGATGGTCCACCACCCAAGCACGCATCGGTCCTCCCGTCACGCTGCAGCACCGGTCGCCACCACCCCCAGTATCAGCG
>NZ_JAAXKZ010000207.1 GCF_012911875.1 Pseudonocardia bannensis
CACCCGGCCCCTCGCACGGTCTAGCGGGTCGCGAGGTCGCGGAACTGTGCGAGCCGAGCTCGCCGGAGACGATCGCGTGGCGGCGGTTCCGTGTGTGGGGCAGGGGCCCCTCGCAGGTTCGCTCTGGCCGTCGCTCCGACCACGTTCCACACTCCTGCCGCCGAGGCCGCCGGCGAGCCGGATCTGGCCGCGGCCATCAAGGCCGACCTCATCGAGATGGCGCGTGAACTCGGCGTCAAAGGCCGCTCGAAGATGAAGCGGGCCGAGCTGGAGAAGGCCGTGACCGAGGCGTCCGGAGCCGCCTCGGCCGGACGGCGGCGGAAGGCCTCCTGAGCGACGAACGCCCGGACCGGGCACGGCAGACCGGGCCTGCCACGGCACGGTCCGGTTGGGACAGCGGGCGGCAGCGACCCTGGTTCCGTCCGAGGCCGAACCGGCCAGGCACCGGACGGGACGACGGCTTGGGTTGCGCCCGAGCGACGATGCCGACCCGACCGCTGCGTCACCCCTGACGTCATCGACTCATTGACACTACACATTTTGTCAACCGATCATTGACGTACCTTCTCGACGCGCCCACAGCGCACGTCCATGCGACGCGTCGAGACCGGCACCAGGCCGGGCGGGGGAATGGTCGAACCCGTCTGCCGCCGATCTCGACCGGGGACCGTGGGTCGTCTCGTCCGTCGGGTTCGGGAGGCCCGTAGGGGAGTGGGGCAGGCCCCGTTCAGGACACGGGGCGTGGGTTCGCGACCCGGTGTGCGAGGGGAGGGCAGGCCGCGCTCGCGGCGCGCGGTGTCACGGGCCGGCAGGGTGATGAACCGCGCGACGGGCCCGACCTCCCACCGGCGACCTGTGGTCGTCAGTGCGGGGCGTTGCCTCCGGAGGCGGGGAACTGCTGTGCTCTCCCATCTGTCATCGAATCATTGACGTACCATATCGTCAATCATGCGTTGACAAATTGACCACCAGGACAGCTACGAAACCGACGTCGGAAGCATCAGACCGAGAGCGCCCGCACGAGCAGGACCAGGGCACTCGCGGCGGCGAGCCCGACGACCACGGGCCGGGTCCGGCCCCGGTCGAGGAACCGCCGCAAAGGGGAGGAGGCGACGAATCCGGCGATCATGAACGGCAGCAGATACAGCCCGGCCGTCACCGCCGGCCCGGTGATCTGGCCCGCCACGGCGAGGCCGGCGAGCGACAGCAGGGCGCCGGCGGTGAAGTAGCCGGCCAGCGTCGCGCGCACCCGGGGCCCGGCCGCGTCCTGGTACAGCAGGGCCACCGGTGGGCCGCCGATGGACGTCGCCGTTCCGGCGGCGCCGCTGAACAGCCCGGCTGCGACGAGTGCCGGGATGGTCGGCCGTGGTCGCCAGCGCAGCACCGAGAGCAGCGAGCAGACCAGCACTGACAGCGCCACGACGACAGCGAACCCGCGCGGGGGGAGGGTCGCCACGGTGAGCACGCCGATCGCAATGCCGGGGAGCCGGCCGAGCAGCGCCCAGCCGACGCCGTGCCAGTCGGTGTCGGAGTGCTCGCGGTAGAGGGCCAGCAGCGCGTGCACGGTGACGACCATGAGCAGCGGGACGGGCACGAGCACCGGGTCGACCAGGGCCAGTAACGGAGCGGCCACCAGGGCCAGCCCGAACCCGGCGGCGCCCTGGACCAGCGCGCCGATGGCGACCACTGCGCCGGCGAGGACGAACAGCACCGGCTCACGGTAGATGGGCGCTGCGCCTGGGGAAGCACCGCCGGATCCGGGGCCGCCCGAGGTGCAGGAACGCCTCGCCGCAGGGGAGTGACTTGCGCGGACGCCGACGGCGGGCGCCCCACCGGGACGCCCGCCGTCGAAGGAGCCGGCTCAGCTGCGAGCGAGCATCCCGCGCAGCACGTACTGCATGATCCCGCCGTTGCGGTAGTAGTCCGCCTCGCCGGGGGTGTCGATCCGGACCACGGCGTCGAACTCGACGGTCTCGCCACCGTCCTTGGTCGCGGTCACGTGCACGGTTCGCGGCGTCGAGCCGTCGTTGAGCGCGGTGACCCCGGTGATGTCGTAGGTCTCCGTGCCGTCCAGGCCCAGCGAGCCGGCCGACTCACCGTTCGGGAACTGCAGCGGCAGCACCCCCATGCCGATCAGGTTCGACCGGTGGATGCGCTCGTAGGACTCCACGATCACGGCCTTCACGCCGAGCAGCGCGGTGCCCTTGGCCGCCCAGTCGCGCGACGACCCCGAGCCGTACTCCTTGCCGCCCAGCACCACCAGCGGCGTTCCCTGGGCGGCGTAGTTCTGCGCGGCGTCGTAGATGAACGCCTGCGGGCCGCCCTCCTGGGTGAAGTCGCGGGTGTAGCCGCCCTGCACGCCGTCGAGCAGCTGGTTGCGCAGCCGGATGTTGGCAAACGTGCCGCGGATCATCACCTCGTGGTTGCCGCGGCGGGAACCGTAGGAGTTGAAGTCCCGCTTCTCGACGCCGTGCTCGCGCAGGTACTGCCCGGCGGGGGAGTCCTCCTTGATCGAGCCGGCGGGGGAGATGTGGTCGGTGGTCACCGAGTCACCGAGCAGCGCGAGCACCCGGGCGCCGGTGATGTCCTCGACCGGGGAGGGCTCGGTCTGCATGCCCTCGAAGTACGGGGGCTTGCGGACGTAGGTGGAGTTCTCGTCCCACTCGAAGATCTTGCCCTCCGGGGTGGGCAGCGACTTCCAGCGCTCGTCACCGGCGAAGACGTCGGCGTAATCCTTGGTGAACATCTCCTGGCTGATCGAGTTGTCGATCGTGGCCTGGACATCGGCCGCCGAGGGCCAGATGTCGCGCAGGTACACGTCCTCGCCCTGCTGGTCCTGCCCGAGCGGCTGGTTCTCGAAGTCGAAGTCCATGGTGCCGGCGAGCCCGTAGGCAATGACCAGCGGCGGCGAGGCCAGGTAGTTCATCTTGACGTCCGGGTTGATCCGACCCTCGAAGTTCCGGTTGCCCGACAGCACCGAGACGACCGCCAGGTCGGCCTCGTTCACCGCCGCCGAGATCTCCTCGGCCAGCGGGCCGGAGTTGCCGATGCAGGTCGTGCAGCCGTAGCCGACCAGGTGATAACCCAGCTTCTCCAGGTACGGCCAGAGGCCGGCCTTCTCGTAGTAGTCGGTGACGACCTTCGATCCCGGCGCCATCGACGTCTTCACCCACGGCTTGACCGCGAGACCCCGTTCCACCGCGTTCTTGGCCAGCAGCGCGGCACCGAGCATCACCGAGGGGTTCGAGGTGTTGGTGCACGAGGTGATCGAGGAGATCACCACGGCGCCGTGGTCGAGCTCGAAGGTCGTGCCGCTCTCCAGCGTCACCGGCGTCGGGTTGCTCGTCCGGCCCTCGGCGCCGGCCGCGGCGGAGATCGCCTCCCGCGGGACGCCGTCACCGTCACCGTCGGTGACGGCGGGCGGGTCGCTGGCCGGGAAGCTCTCGTCGACCGCCTCGTCGACGCCGGTGTGCACGCCGCCCTGCGGGTCCTCGGCGTAGTCGCTCAGCGCCGAGCGGAAGGCCTTCTTGGCCTGGGCCAGCTCGATGCGGTCCTGGGGGCGCTTCGGTCCGGCGATGGACGGGACCACGGTGGACAGGTCCAGTTCGAGGGTCTCGGAGTAGACGGCCTCCCGGGACGGGTCGTGCCAGAGGCCCTGCTCCTTGGCGTACGCCTCGACGAGCGCGATCTGCTTCTCGGAGCGGCCGGTGAGCTTGAGGTAGCGGACGGTCTCGTCGTCGATCGGGAAGATCGCCGCGGTGGAGCCGAACTCGGGGCTCATGTTGCCGATGGTGGCGCGGTTGGCCAGCGGCACGGCCCCGACGCCGTCGCCGTAGAACTCGACGAACTTGCCGACGACGCCCTGCCGGCGCAGCATCTCGGTGATCGTCAGCACGACGTCGGTGGCGGTCGCGCCGGCCGGGATCTCGCCGGTCAGCTTGAACCCGACCACCTTGGGGATGAGCATCGAGACGGGCTGGCCGAGCATGGCGGCCTCGGCCTCGATGCCGCCGACGCCCCAGCCGAGCACGCCCAGACCGTTGACCATGGTGGTGTGGCTGTCGGTGCCGACCAGGGTGTCGGGGTAGGCCTGGCCGCCCCGGGCCATCACGACGCGGGCCAGGTGCTCGATGTTGACCTGGTGCACGATGCCGGTCCCCGGGGGGACGACCTTGAACTCGTCGAAGGCGCCCTGGCCCCAGCGCAGGAACTGGTAGCGCTCCCGGTTGCGCTCGTACTCGAAGTCGACGTTGCGCTCGAAGGCGTCCGGGCGGCCGAAGATGTCGATGACGACCGAGTGGTCGATGACCAGCTCGGCGGGCGCGAGCGGGTTGACCTTGGCCGGGTCGCCACCGAGCTCGGTGACGGCCTCACGCATCGTGGCGAGGTCGACGACGCAGGGCACCCCGGTGAAGTCCTGCATGATCACCCGGGCCGGAGTGAACTGGATCTCGGTGTCCGGCTCGGCCGTCGGGTCCCAGGACGCGAGTGCCCGGACGTGATCGGCGGTGACGTTGGCGCCGTCCTCGGTGCGGAGCAGGTTCTCCAGCAGGACCTTGAGGCTGAAGGGCAGCTTGTCCGCGCCCTCCACGGCGGAGAGCCGGAAGATCTCGTACTCGGTGCCACCGGCCTCGATCGTTCCTCTGGCTCCGAAGCTGTCGGTGCTGGCCACGTGGCTCTCCTCCTAGGCGGTGGTGGGCGCGTCGGTTCGGTTCCCGGAGTCTCGCGTACATCGCCCGGCGCAGCAGCGGGACCCCTCTCGGCGCCAAACAGTACGCTTGTCCTGTAAGGGAGTCGAGCCGGGGTGGCAGGTCACGCGCCGAGGCCGCTCACCCGGGGGGCAGGAGGGGCTCCGCATCGCGGGGGCGAGGTTCCACACCGCGGGCCAGGGCGTCCGCCACCTCGGCGCCGACCCGGTCGGTCCCCGCCCAGCCGGACACCTGCCACTCCCGCACGTTCGGTGCGTCCCGGTCCTCGCGCGCCCGCACCGTCCACGGGCGTCCGGTGAGCTTCCGCCAGCCGATGAGGGCGCCGACGATCGCCAGTTCCACCAGGTAGGCCAGGCCCGGAAGCAGCACGAAGATCGTCACCGCCGCCGCGACGGCGATCCCGAGGACGATCAGCACCCACTTGCCGATGGCGAGCACCAGCGCGCCCAGCCCACCGG
>NZ_JAAXKZ010000208.1 GCF_012911875.1 Pseudonocardia bannensis
GGGGTGGCCTCACTGCGGCTGGATCGGAGCAAGGCCACCTTGCTGTGACGCGGGACGGCGTGGCGCAGCGGGTGGGGTGGGTGGAGACGACGAAGGGCGGCACCCCTGAGGGGTGCCGCCCTTCGTGTGTTCGATGCCCGTGACGGGCGCCGGTTCAGCTCAGGCTGACCTTGGCGCCGGCCTCCTCGAGCTTCGCCTTGGCGGCCTCGGCGGCGTCCTTGGCCACGCCCTCCAGGATCGGCTTCGGGGCCGACTCGACCAGGTCCTTGGCCTCCTTGAGGCCCAGGCCGGAGACGAGCTCACGGACCACCTTGATGACCTGGATCTTCTTGTCACCGGCGGAGTCGAGGACGACGTTGAACTCGTCCTTCTCCTCGGGCGCCTCGGCAGCGGCGCCACCGGCGGCCGGGGCGGCCGCGACGGCGACCGGGGCGGCCGCGGTGACGTCGAAGGTCTCCTCGAACTTCTTCACGAACTCCGACAGCTCGATCAGCGTCAGGTCCTTGAACGCGTCGAGCAGCTCGTCGGTCGACAGCTTCGCCATTGTTGGCCTCTCTCTTCCTTAAGACGGGGTGATGCGGGTCCGGATTCGGACGCCGCGGTGGTGCAGTGCCGGGTGGGGCGTCAGCTGTCGCTGCCCGAGGCGGCGTCCGCGGTCGCGGGAGCCTCCTCGGCGGCCTCGGCGGGCTCGGCCGTGGCGGCGGCGCCCCCCTCGGCCTCGCGCTTCTCGACCAGGGCCTGGGCGAGGCGGGCCACCTGCGAGGCGGGCGCCGCGAACAGGGCGGCGGCCTTGCTCAGGTTGGCCTTCATCGCGCCGGCCAGCTTGGCCAGCAGGACCTCGCGGGACTCCAGGTCGGCCAGCCGGTTGACCTCGTCGACGGTCAGCACGCGACCGTCCATGAAGCCACCCTTGATGACCAGGCCCTTGTTGTCCTTGGCGAAGTCACGCAGGGCCTTGGCCGCGTCGACCGGCTCGCCCTCGACGAACGCGATCGCCGTCGGGCCGGTGAGCATCGAGTCCAGACCGTCCACGCCGGCGTCGTCAGCCGCCCGCTTGACCAAGGTGTTCTTGGCAACGCGGTACGTGGCGGTGGAGCCGAGCGACCGGCGCAGCGAGGTCAGCTGTGCCGTGGTGAGGCCGCGGTACTCGGTGACCACCGAGGCGGTCGAGCCCCGGAAACGGTCGGCGATCTCCTGGACCGCTTCGACCTTGTCAGGTCTCGCCATCCCTTGCCTCCTCTCGGGGTGTCAGTGCGGACCACCGCTTCCGACCCCGGAAAAGACGGACGCCCCGGCGCAGGGCGCACGGGGCGTGGCGGGCGCGAGCGCCCGGCTGACCTCGTCCTCCTGCGCGGGCCGCCCGCTGTCGCGGGACCTTCGTACGCCCCCGGGTGATCGCTCACCACGGGGCCGCAGACCTGCGGTCTTCGGTGGAACTGTCAACCAGCGTACGCCAGCCGCGGGCAGGCGGAGAAATCGACCCTCCCGGCCGCCCGGCGGCTCAGCGGCTCTGGACGTCCGCGATCTTCCATTGCCCGTCGACGAGCCGGCCGGTCACGGTCAGCCGGCCGGCAGCGGCAAGCTGCCGGGCGTCGGCGGCGCGGGTGGCCTGCTGGTCCATGAACACGAACACCGTGGCCCGGTCGCCCTCGATCCGCTGCACAGCCGACATGGTCACGGTCGCCGTCACCACCGCCTGCTGCTGCGGGGCGAGCTCGCGGACCTGTCCGAAGAGCCTGTCGAACTGGGCACCGAACTCCTCGGTGATCACCGCGCGGGCGTCGGCCTCGTTCTGGTCCAGCCGGGCGAAGTCGTAGGAGTAGACCCTCTCCAGGGCGTCGCCGAGCTGGCCGGAGACCTGGGCGGTCGCGCCGACGTCGACCAGCGCGGTGTTCTGCGCGGCGGGGGCGCCGCGCAGTTGCGCGTTCGCCACTGCCGCCACGACGGCGACGGCCAGCAGCAGGACGGCCGCGACCGCCATCAGCACGACGCGACGACTGCGCCACCCCGCGGTGTCGCCGGCCTCCGCGCCGGAGTCGGGCGTGCCGGGCACGGTGGTGTCGCCGTCCTCAGCGCCGGACTCCGCCTGCCCGTCGCCCGCCTGCCCGTCACCCGCACTGTCCGGACGTGGCTCGGCGGCAGGTCCGGCCGGAAGCCGCCCGGACCGCGTGGCAGAGCGACGGGCCTCGCGAACCGGCGTGCGAGCGGCGCCGTCGGTGTCGGCCGTGACGGAGGCCGGGGCCTGCTCGGCCTCCGGCTCCGCGGGCCGGCCGGTCTCCGCACGACGGTTCGGGCCGGGCTCGAGACCGGCGACCCGGCGGGTGCGCCGTGGACGGGCGGGGACGTCGGTGCGGCTGGAACGGCGGTACGGGGGCATTGCGGTCACCTCCTGGTGACGGGTCGACGGGTCGACGGGTCGCGTCAGCTGCCGGCGCCGGGCGCGCGGACGGGGGCCAGCTTGCTGACTTTCCAGCCGTCGTCGGTGCGGGTCATCTCCAGCTGCAGCCGCTGCCGGGTCAGGATCGGGTCCTGGCCCTCGGGCCGGACCGTGACGTCCACCCCGACCAGAACCCGTGCGCTGCCGGCCCTGGCGTCGAGCTCGGCGACCGCGGCGTCGGTCACCTCCGCCTCGGTGGCCCGCTTGGACTCGCTCACGAACGTCGCGTACTCCGCGCGGTTGGTGCGGAACTCGTCGAGCACCGAGCCGGTGGACGATTGCTCCCACAGGTCGAGGCCGGAGTCGACGTTGCGGTAGTCGAGTGTGTTGAGGTTGATCGCGGCCTGCCGCGCGTCGACGAGGACGACGTCGCGGGTGCTCGCGAGGTCGAGCGAGTCGTCGGTCAGCGCGAGCACCCACAGCGTGCCGAACACGAGCGCGGCCACCGCCGCGATCGCGAGCAGTGCGGCCGTGATCCGCGTCGGCGTCGGTCGCAGGCCCGCACGGGATCCGGGCACGGGCGGTCGCGATGGATCGAGGACGGTCATCGGGACTCCAGCCGTCGGGGAGCAGGGCCAGTTCGTCAGGGCAGCGGGTCGAGCAGGATCTGCGCCGGCGAGCTCATCGGGGTGGCAGAGTCGGGCGACACCGACCCGGCAGGCAGGGCCGGGTCTCCGACTTGCGCGTCCGCGGGCGGCATCGGGGTCTCCGCCGCGGGCACATTCTGCGCTCCCCGTACCAACTTCGGGGTGCCGGGGGGTTCTGCGCAGTACGCCTCCTCGTTCACCGGGGTGTCTGCGGTGTCTCTACCGTCGCGGTGTGTCGTGCCCTCGTACCCCTGGGCGCAGGGGAACGGGTCGAACACGTTGAGCACGAGCCCGAGGTGGCCTGTGCCGTCGCCGGGAACGGCGGTGAAGCCGTTCGACGTGATGCCCGGGAAGGTGACGAGGACCTGGCGCAGCCCGTCCTGGCGCGGCTCGGCGATCCGCGACACCGTCAGCAGGTCGGCAACCAGCCACGACAGCCCCGGTCCGCTCTCCCGCAGCAGCTCGGTGAGCTGGTCGGAGACCTGCGGACCGGTGGCGATGAGCCGGCGCAGGTCCGGGTCGGAGGTCTTGAGCTGGTCGGCCAGCAGCGCGAGGTCGCGGCTGAACGACCGGAACTCCTCCGATACGTCGCGCTGGGTGTCGAGCACGGTGCGGCCGTCGCGGAGCAGCGTCAGCGTGGGCGGGAGCGCCTCCACGGCGGCGGCGGTGAATGCGTTGCTGGTGTCGAGCAGCTTCTGCAGCGGAAGTGCCGTGTCGGCGAACGCGACGCCGAGCTGGTCGACGACGGTGCGCAGCGAGTCCAGCGGCACCGAGCGGACGAAGTCGTCCAGGCTCACCACGAGCTCCTCGACCGGTACCGGCGCCGAAGCGCGCCCGGCCGGGATCACCGACCCGGACTCCAGCACCGGCCCGCCGTCGGTGGCCGGCTGCAGATCGACGTACTGCTCGCCGATCGCGGACAGGTTGCGGATCTGGGCGTCGACATCGGCGGGGATCTCCGGCGCGCCCCTGTCGATGTCGAGCTGCACGTCGACGCCCTGGGCGGTCAGGGTCAGCGGACCGACGCGGCCCACGCTCACGCCGCGGTAGGTGACGTCGGCGCCGGTGAAGATGCCCCCGGAGTCGGGCAGCTGCACGTGCACCGGGTAGGTCGTCGCCCCGAAGATCCGGTCCAGCCCGCCGTAGCGGAAGCCGACGTAGCCGGTCCCGACGACCGCGACGAGCAGGAACGCGAGGAGCTGCAGCCGAATCCTCCTGGTGATCACCGGCCACCTCCGAGGAGCCCGCCGAGCAGCCCGCCCGATTCGGCCTCGGGCGTGGTCGAGGTCGCCGGCGGGTCGCCGGGCGCACCCGCCCCCGGCAGCGCGGGTCCCTGACCGAGCAGCGGGAAGTCCGGCGCCGGCGAACCCGGCGCGCCGAGCAGCGGGACGAGCAGCTGCGCGGTCGGCGGCAGCCCGGACAGCGGGCCGTCCGGACCGAGCACGGGCGGTTGGTTGGACCGCAGCATGTTCTCCAGCACCGTCTTCAGATCCAGGTCGGCCTTGACGTAGAGGTTGAGGTAGTCGCCCGCGAACCCCTCGATCGTGCCGTCGGTGAACGGGAAGGTGGGCAGGATCTCCAGCGAGTCGGGCAGGTCCTGACCGGACTCGGCCAGCTTGCGCAGCGTCGGGCGCAGCAGGTCCAGATCGGCGAGAACGTCGTCGCGACTGCGGTTGACCACGTCGGTGGCCACGCCGGAGAGCCGGTCGAGTGCCTGCAGCATGTCGACGAGCTGCCCGCGCTGCGCCTCCAGCTCCGCCAGACCCGGACCCAGGTCCTCCAGCGCGGTGGCGATCTGGCCGCGCCGGTCGTTGAGGGTGGCGCCGAGCCGGTTGAGGCCGTCGAGCGCGCGGGTGATCTCGGACTTGCGTTCGTCGAGCGCGCCCACGAGCTGGTCGAGATCGCCGAGCAGCGTCCGGATCTGCGGCTCGTTGCCGTCCAGGGCCTTGTTCAGCTCGGTGGCGATGGTCTTGATCTGTGCGACGCCCCCGCCGTTGAGCAGCATCGACAGCGCGCCGAGCACCTCCTCGATCTCGGTGGCGCGGCCGGAGCGCGACAGCGGGATCGTCGCGCCGTCGGTCAACGTCCCCGTGG
>NZ_JAAXKZ010000209.1 GCF_012911875.1 Pseudonocardia bannensis
CGGGTGCGGTCGTCGCAGACCTCGGCCGGCGCGTCGAGTTTCGCGGTGGCGGCGTCGCCGGCCGACGGTGCGACGTCCACGCCGACGAAGGCGAGTCCCGCGTCCCCGCTCGGGCTGTAGATGCAGCGCCGGCCGCTCGCGGTGGCGTCGTCCGGGGTCCACATCAGGCCGGTGTCGGCGCCGAGCGTCCCGGCGTCGAGCAGGCAGCTCGCCGGGGGTGCGGGCGGCGCCGCGGCGGGTGCCGGCGCGGGCGGGCGCTGCTCGGCGTCCGCGAGGTTCCCGCCGGTGCAGCCGGCGACGATCAGGGTGGCGAGCAGGACGACCGCCGCGCGGCGGGACGGGTGGTCGGGTCGCACGGCGGCTCCGAGGGAATCGGGGCGTTCATGGTGTCCGGGCGGATTGCGGCAGGTCAAGGGCCCTGGTTCCGGAGCGGGCCGCGAGGATCGCGTCCGCGAACTCCCGGAATGCGCCGTGGCCGCCGGTGGCCCGGCACCGGTAGTCCGCCACCGCGCCGGCAGCCGCCATCGCGTCGGCCGGGCAGCCGGAGAGGCCGGCCCGTTCCATCAGCGCCACGTCGTGCACGTCGTCGCCGATGAACGCGACCTCGTCCAGCGACAGCGCCCACCGCTCGCACAGCGCGGTCGCGTCGGCGAGCTTGTCGCGTGATCCCATGACCAGCGCGTCCACCCGGAGCTTGTCCGCGCGTGCCTGGATCTGCGGGCCCTGCTCGCTGGTGATGATCCCGGTCCGGATGCCGGCGTTGCGGAGCAGCTCGAAACCCTTGCCGTCGCGCGCGCTGTAGGTCTTGGCCTCCACACCGTTGCCCAGGTAGATCATCCCGTTGTCGGTCAGCACGCCGTCCACGTCGCTCAGCACGAGGCGGACCCGTGCCCCGGCGTCGGATGGCCCGGGTGTCTCGCCGGCCGACCGGCGGCGCAGCAGCGCGTCGACGACGGTGAGGTCGGCGGGCTCGTCGACCTCGGTGTAGCTCTCCTCGGCCATCTCGAACAGCCCGATCCGCCCGCTGATCCGGCTCCCCGTACGCATCAGGGCCTCCCGGCTCGTGATGTACACGGCGCCGTTCTCGATCAGGTGGCCGGCCAGGTCCTGGCGGCGGGGCCGGGCGGCCGGGTCGTAGTCCGCCGTGGCGACACCGTCGGCGTCCAGCCGCCACTGGAAGCGGCGCTGCCGCACGACCGACAGCACGCTGTCGAAGCCCGAGCGGTACAGGGCGTGGGCCCCGTCCAGGTCGGCCGCCCGGAGCAGTGGGCTGGTGGCCTGGACCAGGGCGACCTCGGTGACGCCGGTGGCCTCGGGCGAGCCCATGACGTCGAGCAGCACGCTCTCGGTGGTGGCGACGTCGGTGGCCGTGGCCGGAGCGCGCGACGGCAGCAGGACGCGGCCGTGCCATGCCGGAGTGCCCAGGACGTGGCGCCGGATCGCGGGATCGTCGGTGGACACCAGGACCCGGTCGACGCACACCGCGCCGAGCGCGGCCTCGACCGTCCAGTCGAGCAGCGGCCGGCCTCCGACGCGGCGCAGGTTCTTGCCCGGGATGCCCTTGCTGCCGGCCCGGACCGGGATGACGACGGCCAGCGTCACGGTCGCCACTTCAGCTTGTCGCGTTGGACCTGCTCGATCGACAGCACGTCGGCGGTCTTGTAGGTCAGCGCCTTCGCCACGTTGCGCAGGTCGCGGGTGAGCTTGCGCAGGCCGTCGGGTTCCAGCGACGCGGCGTGATCGGTCCCCTTGCTGGTGCGGTCGAGGGTGTAGTGCCGTTCCACGTAGCGCGCGCCGAGCGCGAACGCGGCGACGTCGGCGGCGATGCCGAGATGGTGGCCGGAGAAGCCGACGCCGCGGAGCTCGTCGCCGTAGGTCGACCGCAGCCGCTGGACCTCCAGCAGGCACACGTCCTCGAACGGAACGGGGTAACCGGACGTGCAGGCATACAGCACGAGGTCGTGCAGCCGGCCGAGGCGCCGGAACAGCTCGACGATGGCCTCCTCCTCGGCCCGCGACGTCATGCCCAGCGAGAGGTGGATCGAGCCCCGGTACCCGCCGCACAGGAACTCGAGCAACTGCGTGTTCAGGTTCGCGGCGGAGGGGACCTTGATGAACTCGGGGTCGAGCTCCGCGACGGCGCGGGCGGACGGCAGGTCCCAGACGCTCGTGCTGTAGGTCACCCCGGCGTTCTCCGCGTGTTCGCGCAGCTCGGCGTGCTGGCGGATGTCGAACTCGAGGAACTCCCGGTGCTCGCCGTAGCTCGCCCCGAACGCGTGCATCTCGTTCGGATGCGGGGCCCGGTACTGCGCGTCGGTGAGCAGGGTGCGGGGATGGCGCTTCTGGAACTTCACGGCGTCCACCTCGCAGAACTGCCCCGCGACGGAGATCATCCGCTTGGCGAGGGACAGGTCGCCCGCGTGGTTGCAGCCGATCTCCGCGATCACGTACGGGGCGGCCGGCGGGCCGTCGGTCATCGTCACCCTGCCGTCCTTCCGGGAGCGACTCCTCGCATCGGGCCCGGTCCGCGGACCCGGATTCGGCCGCGGAATGCCCGATCGATTACGTTTGGGAACTGTGACGGTAGACACTGCGGTCGTACCTACGACTCAGCGGGGGGTACTCAGCGCGTTGATCGCGGCCTACGCCCGGCACGACCCGCCCCGCACGATCACCGTCGTCGGGAACGCGCCGATACCCGAGAGCGCGGCGCGCGCCGCCCTGATCGACGACAGCGATCTGGTCGTCCGGATGACCAGTTTCGCCGTCGACGTTCCCGGCGGCCCGCCGCGGCTGGGCCGTCGCACCGATGTGGTGATGGTGCACCGCGGCGTGATCGCCGGGCCGGGGACCTTCGCCGACCCCACCTCCCGGCTGTACCTGCTCGTCGAGCCCGGACGCGAGCACTGGGAGGGCGAGCAGCGGCCGGCCTGGTGGCCGCGTTCGATGGCTGCGGTCTCGGTCTCCAACCGGGAGTTCAGCCGGCCGCTGAACGGGTTGCTCGGTCTGAACGGGGCCGACGCCGTCTGGGCGACCACGGGCACGCTGACGACCTACCTGGTCAGCGAGCTGTTCCCGGCGGCGGTCACCCGGCTGACCGGGATCTCGATCGTCGACGCCCCGGAGCAGACGCGGTTCGCCCACAGCTGGGGCGAGGACGTCGCCGTCACACCCGAGCACCGGTTGCACGCCGAGTCGGCGCTGCTGAGGGCCTGGCACGCGCACGGCCGGATCGAGCTCGTCCGATGATCGGGGGCATGGGGATGCGCCGGTGGCTGCGGGCGGTGGTGGTGAGCTCCGCGCGTCCGGTGTGGACGCGGTTGCGGGTCCGGATGGAGCACATCGCCACGGTGGCTGCGGAGGCCGAGACCGGGCGGCTGCGGGTGGCGGTGGAGGCGCAGCGCGCCGAGCAGGCCGCGGACACCGGCCGGCGGCTGGAGCAGCTGTCCCGGCGGCTGGACGACCTCGAGCACCAACTGTGGCTGATGAGCGCGCAGGTCGCGGCCACCGACGAACGGATCGGTGGGCTCGAACGGCCCGGCGTGGACCTGTCGGGTACCGATCGGGAGCGGGACGAGGCCCGCAGGTTGATCGAGGAGATCCGCACCGAGCACGGCCGGGCCCGGACCAGCCTGTCCGCCATCGCGTTCTACGAGGAACGGATCTCGCGCCTCGAGCGACGGGCACACGACGCTGCCACGAACGGGGCTTCTGCCGATCACGGCTGATCCCCTAGCCTGCGCCGCGTGACCCGCTGGACGCTTTCCCCGGACCGTATCCCGAGCGCGTGGTTCAACGTCGCGCCACACCTGTCCAAGCCCATGGACCCGCCGCTGCACCCCGGTACCCGGGAGCCGGTCGGGCCCGGGGACCTCGCGCCGCTGTTCCCCGCGGCCCTGATCGAGCAGGAGATGTCCACCGAGCCGTGGATCGACATCCCCGGCGAGGTGCTCGACATCCTGCGGCTGTGGCGGCCGACGCCGCTGGTCCGGGCCACGCGCCTGGAGCAGGCACTGGGCACCCCGGCGCGGATCTACTTCAAGGACGAGTCGGGCTCGCCGGCCGGCAGCCACAAGCCCAACACCGCCGTGCCGCAGGCGTTCTACAACGCCCAGGAGGGCATCCGCCGGCTCGCCACCGAGACCGGAGCCGGGCAGTGGGGCACCGCGCTGGCGTTCGCATGCTCGCAGTTCGACCTCGACCTGCAGGTCTACATGGTCCGGGCGTCCTACGAGCAGAAGCCGTACCGGCGGGTGGCCATCCAGACGTGGGGCGGAGCGGTCGTCCCGTCCCCGGTGGACGACCCGGCGCACCCGGGCTCGCTCGGCGCCGCCATCTCCGACGCCGTCCGGGACTGCGTGGCCCGCGAGGACACCCACTACGCGCTGGGCTCGGTGCTCAACCACGTGCTGCTGCACCAGACCGTGATCGGGCTGGAGGCCAAGGAGCAGCTGGCGCTGGCGGGGGAGCGGCTGCCCGACGTCGTCATCGCGCCGTGTGGTGGCGGGTCGAACCTCGGCGGGATCGCCTTCCCGTTCGTGTCCGACGCGGACGTCCGCCTGCTGGCCGTGGAACCACTGTCCTGCCCGACCCTGAC
This sequence comes from Pseudonocardia bannensis, assembly GCF_012911875.1. Lineage (GTDB taxonomy): Bacteria > Actinomycetota > Actinomycetes > Mycobacteriales > Pseudonocardiaceae > Pseudonocardia > Pseudonocardia bannensis. Next base: position 4,598 of record NZ_JAAXKZ010000209.1, read on the forward strand.
CCAGGGCCGCTTCGAGTACGACTTCGGCGACACCGCCGGGTTCACCCCGCTGCTGCCGATGTACACCCTGGGCCACGACTTCGTGCCGCCGTCGATCCACGCCGGCGGGCTGCGCTATCACGGCGACTCGCCGCTGGTGTCGTCGCTGGTCCGGGACGGGCGGATGGAGGCGGTGGCCTATCCGCAGGGCAAGGTCTTCGAGGCGTCGGTCCAGTTCGCGCGGACCGAGGGCAAGATCCCGGCGCCGGAGTGCGGGCACGCGATCCGGGCGACGATCGACGAGGCGCTGGCCGCGAAGGAGACCGGTGAGGAGAAGGTCATCCTGTTCAACTACTGCGGCCACGGTTTCCTCGACCTGTCGGCCTACGACGACTACCTCAACGGTCGCCTCCCCGACGAGCAGGGCTGACCGAGCCGTCGTGAGCGGGGGGAAGGGTTACGTGGGCTCGGTCAGCCCTGCTCGTCGGGGAGGCGACCGTTGAGGT
>NZ_JAAXKZ010000020.1 GCF_012911875.1 Pseudonocardia bannensis
CCGGTGGGGGGACCTGCGGTGAGTCCGGCGCGGGGTAGGGCCCTACCCCGCGCCGGCCGCCGGGTAGGGCCCGGGAAGCGCCGGCTCGACCTGTCAGGTCACGACCTGGACCACGTCGCCCCCGTTCAGCGCCGTGAAGAACGTCCGGGCGGCCGTCCGCGACAGGTGGATGCAGCCGTGCGACTCCTGGGTGAGGCTGCCCTGGTGGAACGCGATGCCGCCGTTGAAGAACACCGAGTACGGCATCGGAGCGTCGTTGAACAGGCTACTGCGGTGGTTCAGGCTCTTGAAGGTCACGGCGAAGGTGCCGGGCGGAGTCCGCCAGCCCTCCCGGCCGTGTGTGATCGGGACCGGGCCGTACTGCACGATGCCGTTGCTGATGAGCCAGGCGCGGTTGGACGACAGCTCGATGCAGGCCCGGGCCGTCGATCGGCACGGGGTGCCGGCGACCCGCGAGACGACCGGGGCGGTCAGGGCAGGTGCGGCCATGGGGGCCGGCGCCGGGCCGGCGCGTCCGGTGACCGCCCCGGAGGGCAGCGCCTCCGCCGCCACGATCGCCGCGGCGGTCGGCGCTGCCTCCGCCGCCGTGCCGCTGAGAACCCCGGTCACCGCCGAGATCACGACCAATCCCAGAATGCGCAGCACGCGCATGGCTCACCCCCCGTGACACCGCCCGTCCGCAGCTGGACGAGCACTCTCCGTGTATCTCAGGTGGGGATCGGGACAGTCGGAACGCCGGTCACCACCCGTTCGGGTGAGCAGACTCTCACGGTTCCGTCACGGCTGCAGGCCTGTCCGGCTGCGGGGCTCAGGGCAGCGGCGGCGCGCTGGCCTCTCCCGAGTCCAGCGCGTCGCCGGGCACGTCGAAGTCGACCGAGGAGTACTCGCGCAGCTTCGTCAACCGGTGGTAACCGTCGATCATGCGGACGGTGCCCGACTTGGACCGCATGACGATCGACTGCGTGGTGCAGCCGCCGGTGCGGTAGTGGACACCGCGCAGCAGGTCGCCGTCGGTCACGCCGGTCGCGCAGAAGAACACGTTGTCCCCGCGGACCAGGTCATCGGTGGTCAGCACCCGGTCCAGGTCGTGCCCGGCGTCCAGCGCCCGCTCCCGCTCGGTATCGTCGGTCGGCCACAGTCTGCCCTGGATCGCGCCACCCATGCACTTGAGCGCTGCCGCGGCGATGATCCCCTCCGGGGTGCCGCCGATGCCGTAGAGAAGGTCGACGCCGGTGTTCGGGCGGGCCGCCGAGATGGCGCCGGCCACGTCGCCGTCGGAGATGAAGTGGATCCGCGCTCCGGTGGACCGGACCTCCTTGACGATCGACTCGTGGCGTGGCCGGTCGAGGATGCAGACCGTCACGTCGGCGACGTCGGTGTGCTTGGCCGCCGCCACCCGGCGGATGTTCTCCGCGACCGGCGCGGTGATGTCGATCGCGTCGGCGGCCTCCGGCCCCACGGCCAGCTTCTCCATGTAGAAGACCGCGGACGGGTCGAACATCGCACCCCGCTCGGCCACCGCGAGCACCGCGAGCGCGTTGGGCATGCCCTTCGCCATCAAGGTGGTGCCGTCGATCGGGTCGACCGCGACGTCGCACCAGGGCCCCTCGCCGTTGCCCACCTCCTCGCCGTTGTAGAGCATCGGCGCCTCGTCCTTCTCGCCCTCGCCGATGACCACCACGCCGCGCATGGACACCGTGTGGATGAGCTGGCGCATCGCGTCGACGGCCGCGCCGTCGCCGCCGTTCTTGTCGCCGCGGCCCACCCAGCGGCCGGCGGCCATCGCGGCGGCCTCGGTGACGCGGACCAACTCCATCGCGAGGTTGCGGTCCGGCGCCTCACGCCGTCGCTCACGTTGGGTGTTGCTCATCGGCGCCTCCATCGGCTCGTCGGCCCCACCCGACGGTTCGGGCGAGGCGGCCCACGGACCGGCGGGCGCCGGTCGGCGGGGAGTCGGTCCGATCCTCGCAGATCGCCGGCGCGCGCGGTGTCGAGAGCGACTGAGACCATGGTGGTCGTGAGTTCCACCCCTGATCCGCAGCACGACCCGGCCACCGGTGCGCAGCCGTCCGACGAGCCCCGGCCGACGAGTCCCACCACCACACCGCCACCGCCCACCAAGCCGGCCCGCTCCGCGCTGAGCATGCGGGACATGCTGATCGCGCTCGCCGTGCTCGTGCCGATCGTGCTGGTCATGGCCGGGTCCGTGCGGTCGTGCAGCTTCAGCCCGGGCGGACCGATGGTGTCCTCCGAGGCCGGCCCGACGGTCGACGCGGCTGCCCGACTGCGGGACTTCGCCCGCGACGTGCCGTTCGCCGTGCGCGTCCCGGCGGTCCCGCCGGGCTGGCGGGCGAACTCCACCGACCGGAGCGTGATCGAGGGTGGTGCCCGCATCGTGCGCGTGGGGTGGATCACCGCCGAGGGTCGGTACCTGCGGCTCGTGCAGAGCGATGCCGCGGAGGAGGCACTGGTGGCGACGGAGGCCGGTGTGCCGTTGCCGGGCCGCGGCACCGTCGACGCCGGGGGCCGGTCCTGGGTCGAGTACGACGCCGACGGCACCGAGCCGTTCCGGGTCACCGAGATCGCCACGCCGGGTCAGCCGACCGTGCGGTTGCTGATCACCGGGAGCGGCACCGAGGACGAGTTCCGCGCCCTGGCCACCGCCACCCTGACCGGGGATCAGCTTCCCGTCGGCACCATCCCGAACTGACGTCCGTCGCCCGGCGTCGATCTAGGGATCGGTGGGGTCGGGCGCGTCGGTGCTGCCCAGGACCTTCTCGACCCGGTCGCGGGCGCCCGCGAGCTGGTCCTCGCAGCGCCGCGCCAGCGCCTCGCCGCGCTCCCACAGCGCGACCGACTCGTCGAGGCTGAGCCCGCCCACCTCGAGGGCGCGGACCACCTCGGTCAGCTCGTCCCGGGCCTGCTCGTAGTCGAGCCCGTCGACCGGGGGTCGTTCCGCCGTGCTCATGAACCGCTCGCCTTCTTCCTGCGTGGTGCGCCGGCCGGCTCCGCCGCCCCCGCATCCTCCTCGGCCACGACCGCGGCGGGGACGGCCCCGTCGACGACGCGGATCCGCAGCCGGTCCCCGGCGTGGGCGTCGGCGACCGACCGCAGCACCGGCCACGCGACTCCCGATCCACCGTCGGCCCCGCCCGCCGGAACCCGCTGCACCACGGCGTAGCCGCGGGCCAGCGTCGCGGCCGGGCCGAGCGTGGTGAGCCGCGCCCGCAGGTGCTCGATCTCCGTCGCCCGCCGGTCCAGGCCGCGTTCCAGGCTCGTCCGCGACGCGGCGCCCAGCCGCTCGACCTCGGCGTGACGTGCCTCCAGCCCGCGCAGCGGGTCGGCCAGTGCGGGCCGGGCGCGCAGGGCGGCGAGCAGCCGCTGCTCCCGGTCGACCCAGCCCGACAGCGCCCGCCGTGCCCGGTCGCGCAGCCCCGCGATGCGGGCGGTCTCCTCGGCCAGGTCGGGCACCAGCCGGCGGCCCGCCTCGGTCGGTGTGGAGCACCGGACGTCGGCGACGTGGTCGACCAGCGGGGTGTCCGGCTCGTGCCCGATCGCGGAGACGACCGGGGTCCGGCACGCGAAGACCGCCCGGCACAGCGTCTCGTCCGAGAACGGGAGCAGATCCTCCACGCTGCCCCCGCCACGGGCCAGCACGATCACATCGACGGCGGGGTCACGGTCGAGGGCACCCAGGGCGTCGAGGATCTGCGGCACCGCGAGCGCGCCCTGGGTGGCGGTGTGCTCGATGCGGAACCGGACCGACGGCCAGCGTGCCGTCGCGTTGGACACGACGTCGTGCTCGGCGGCCGACGCCCGCCCGGTGATCAGCCCGATGCAGCCGGGCAGGAACGGCGGCCGGCGCTTGCGCGACCGGTCGAACAGGCCCTCGGCTGCCAGCAGCTTGCGCAGCCGCTCGATGCGCGCCAGTAGCTCGCCGAGGCCGACCGCGCGGATCTGGTCGACCCGCAGGCTCAACGTCCCCCGGCCCAGGAAGAACGACGGCTTGCCGTGGACGATCACTCGGTTGCCCTCGGCGACCGCGGGCCCACCCTCGCGGACCAGCCCGATGGGTGCGGTCAGCTGCAGGGACACGTCGGCCGCCGGGTCGCGCAGCACCAGGAAGGCAGTCCCGGTGCCCGGCCGGGCGGTGACCTGCGCCAGCTGGCCCTCGACCCACACCGCGCCGAGCCGGTCGACCCACTCGGCGATCTTGCGGGCGACGGTGCGGACCGGCCAGGGGGTGTCCTCGGAGGTCGGCGGGGACGTCACTCCTCGGTGACCGTGGTGATCCGGTTGCCGAGCATCGTCACGAACGGCGGGCGGTTGCGGTGCGCGGTCTCCCAGTCGAGCAGAACGCGCAGGTCGTCGACGCTGAGCTTGCGCAGCCGGGCGCGCAGCTGCGGGATCGTCATGTCCTCGTAGCCGGGCAGGATGTTCGGGCCGCCGGCGGGCGGCCCGCCGGCGCCGGCGCTGTCGTCCTCGGCGCCTGCGGTGTCCCCGGCGGCGGCCTGCGCCGTGACGCCGGCGGCGGTGGCCACGGCCGTCCCGCCGGACGGCTCCTCGTCCTCCGGCTCGCCGATCGGATCGGCCGGCCGTGTGGGGCGACGCAGCTCGGTGACGGTGCTGATGCCGTTGGTCGCCGGGCCGGGTTCGTCCTCGTCGAAGGTCGCCCAGCTGGGCGCGTCGGAGACGGGGCGCAGCGTGCACAGGGCGCGGTCGCCCTTGATGGCGAGCTCGGTGACCTTCTGCTGGATGCGCATCGACGCCTGCAGGGCCTGGCTCACTGCGGTCACCGGAAACTCGACGATCTGACGGGGGAGCTCACGGGCCTGCTCGACGGCGGTGGCGAGGAGGCCGGCGGCGATCCGCACCGGCATCGGTAGCGGCTTCATGGGGCGCATTCTTCCCTGTCCCGCCGATCGCGGCACTCGCGGGCGGACGATTCCGGCACGTCCGGGGCGTGATGGCGATCTCGCAGGCTCGGTGCCCGGCAGGCTCGTGCCTCGCCCGATGGTGGTCTCGCAAGCTCGATCACGTCCGTGCGGTCCCCGCCTCGCGGCGCACGTACGCTGGCGGACATGTCCGGATCGCATCGCAAGCGCGTCCTGCTGGCCAAGCCCCGTGGTTACTGCGCCGGCGTCGACCGGGCCGTGGAGGCCGTCGAGCAGGCCCTGGAGCAGCACGGCCCCCCGGTTTACGTGCGCAAGCAGATCGTCCACAACCGGCACGTCGTGGAGACCCTGTCCGAGCGGGGCGCGATCTTCGTCGACGAGACCGACGAGGTGCCGGAGGGGGCGCTGGTCGTGTTCTCCGCGCACGGCGTGTCGCCGGCCGTGCGGGGTCAGGCGCGCGAGCGCGAGTTGCGCACCATCGACGCGACCTGCCCGCTGGTGACCAAGGTGCACCAAGAGGCCAAGCGGTTCGCTCGCGAGGACTTCGACATCCTGCTCGTCGGCCACCGCGGCCACGAGGAGGTCGAGGGCACCGCGGGCGAGGCGCCGGAGCACATCCAGCTCGTCGAGACCGCCGAGGACGTGGCGACCGTGGAGGTGCGCGACCCGGAGAAGGTCGTGTGGCTGTCGCAGACCACGCTCAGCGTGGACGAGACGATGGAGACGGTGCGTGCGCTGCGCGAGCGGTTCCCGACGCTGCAGAACCCGCCGAGCGACGACATCTGCTACGCCACGCAGAACCGCCAGGTCGCGGTGAAGGCGATGGCTCCGCAGTGCGACCTGGTGCTCGTGGTCGGCTCCCGGAACTCGTCGAACTCGGTGCGGCTCGTCGAGGTCGCGCTGTCGGCCGGGGCCGGTGCGGCGCACCTCATCGACTTCGCCCGTGAGATCGACGAGTCCTGGCTGGACGGCGTGGAGACCATCGGGCTCACCAGCGGCGCGTCCGTGCCCGAGGTACTCGTGCGCGGGGTCATCGACTACCTGGCCGAGCGGGGCTGGGCCGACGTCGAGGAGATCAGTACCGCCGAGGAGACGTTGACGTTCTCCCTGCCCCGCGAGCTGCGTCCGAGCCGCGCCGGCCGCTAGCCGCCCCGCCGGCACGGCCCCGGGTACCGCTGCCGCGTGCCTCGGGCTGTCCGCGTTCGGTGCCCGCGTCGCGGGTCGAGCCACTCGTCCCGCGGGCGCCGGCACCGCGGGACCCCCCGGTGCCGCCGCTCCGTGAGGTGCCGCGGGTCCCACCGGTCGCCCGACCCGACGTGCGGGCGCTGCCCGCGTCGCGACCCGAGCCGGAGCGCCCGGTCCGGCCTGCGCCGCCGGACGGGCGCCGGCCCGGTCGGCCCGACGCCGGGGCGCCCGCGTCGCCGGGACGCTGCAGCAGGATCCGGGCCGCGCCGAGAGCCACGGCGACACCGGTGGTGACCGCCATCGTCGGGAAGCCGTTGATCAGCGGTGCACCGATCACCAGCAGTTTCTCGGTGATGCCGGCCCCCGGCCCCGGAGTGCCGACGAGCAGCACGACCGTGGGCACGGCGACGGCGATGAGCAGCGGTGGCTGCACCATCGGACCGAACAGGCTCCGCCGACGCACCCATGCCACCGCGAGCACGCAGCCTGCGAAGTAGCAGATCTGGAAGATCACGCCGAGGGTGCCGAGGCGGAGGATGTCGATCAACACCCCGAGGGCGGTGAAGCCCAGTGCCACCCCGACCGCCGCCACCGGTGGGACGCCCAGCACGGTGTTCAGCACGGACCGTTCGGAGACCGGCCACTGCCCGGCGAACGCCTGCTGTCTCTTCGGCCCGGCGCCAGCCCCCCGACCCACGGTCACCCGTTCACGGTAGCCCTTGGCTCCGGACCGCCGTCGGCGGCCGGTTCACGGGCGGGCTCGCGGCCCAGTTCGTGCAGCGCGACCAAGGAGTCGGCGGCCGACGCGACCAGCTCCGGTGCGGCGATCGTGCGGGGCGCCCGCTCGACCTGGCTCGGCGCGTCGAGCTCGTCGTCGGTCACCTTCAGCTCGGTGAGCTTGCGCGCGGTGACGAGGACCCGGGCCTCCAGCGAGGACACCGTCTTGTTGTAGCTGTCGACCGCCGTGTCGAGACTGCGTCCGAGCTTGGCCACGTGATTGCCCATGGTGGCGAGCCGGCTGTGCAGCTCCTTGCCGAGCTGATGCACCTGTGCGGCGTTGCGCGCCAGCGCCTCCTGCCGCCAGCTGTAGGCCACCGTGCGCAGCAACGCGATCAGCGTGGTCGGGGTCGCGACGACGACGTTGCGGGAGAACGCGTGCTCCAGCAGCGACGGGTCGGACTGCAGCGCCGCTTCGAGGAACGGGTCGCCCGGGACGAACAGTACGACGAATTCGGGTGTCGGCTCGAACGCCGCCCAGTAGGCCTTGGCCGAGAGCGCGTCGACGTGCTGGCGCAGCTGGCGGGCGTGCGCGGTGAGCCGGTCCGCGTGGCTCTGCGGGTCGCGGCTCTCCACGGCCTCCAGGTACGCGGCGAACGGGACCTTCGCGTCGACGACGATCTGCTTGCCGCCGGCCAGGTGCACGATCATGTCGGGACGGATCACGCCGTCCTCGCCACTCGCGGTGACCTGCGTGGAGAAGTCGCAGTGTTCGACCATGCCGGCGAGCTGCACGATGCGTTCCAGCTGCAGCTCGCCCCACCGGCCGCGGACCTGCGGCGCGCGCAGTGCGTTGACCAGCTGCTTCGTCTCGTTCTGCAGTTGCTCCGAGCTGCGGTGCATCGCGGTGACCTGCTCGCGCAGCCCCGCGTAGGCGGACTCCCGCTCCTTCTCCACGGTCCGCAGCTGGCCCTCGACGCGCTGCAACGTCGCCGTCATCGGGTCCAGCATCGCGCCGATCGCCTGCGCGCGGGCCGTGGCGTCGCCGTCGGCCTTGGCGGCCAGCGCCGCGGTGGCCTCCTTGATACGGCCCTCGGCGAGCGCGACGAACTGCTCGTTGTTGCGGGCCAGCGCATCGGCCGACAGCGCCTGGAAGGCCTGCTTGAGCTCCTCGTCGCGGCGGGTGAGCAGTTCCTCACGGGCGGCGCTCGCCTCCCGCTCGCTGCGCAGCGCCGCACCGGCGGCGGCGGCCTCGGACTCGGCACGGCGCAGCCGCTCGCCGACCTGCTCCGCCTGCGCGGAGAGGTCCTCGATGCGCTCCAGCAGCCCGGTGCGCTCCGCGCGCAGGCCGGCCGCCTCGGCGCGCGCGGAGGCCGAGGCGTCGGCAGCCCTGCGGGCCGCCTCGGCGATGGCCAGCTTCTGCCGCGAGCCGGCGAAGAGCCACATGGCCCCGGCACCCAGGGCCAGCCCGATGAGCAGGCCGATGAGCAGCACGTTCACCGCCGTCACGAGATCCACACGGACACTGTGCACCGGCCGCCCGACAGTTCCGCACCGCCGCGCCCGGCGCTCGGCCGGTGTACGGCCAGTGGCGCCCAGCCCTCGGCGGGCGGTCGAACACACGATCGATCCCGGTACCCACCCTCTCCCCGCGATCCCCTCCCATCCGCGCGATCAAGGGGAGAAGGGGGTCAATCGATCTCCAGGAGCGCCCTTCTCCCCTTGATCAGCGGGTTGGGGACTCGTGGGCCAGCAGCCAGTGCTTCACCTCGAGGCCCCAGCGGAAACCACCCAGGGAGCCGTCCGAGCGCAGCACGCGGTGGCATGGCACGAACAGCGCTGCCGCGTTGCGGGCGCAGGCCGACGCGGCGGCGCGGACCGCCGCCGGGCGGCCGGCCTTCGCGGCGTACTCGGTGTAGGTGACCGGGTTGCCGGCCGGCACCGCGCGCAACACCTCCCAGGCGTGCTCCAGGAACTCGCCCGATCGCTGCCGGACCCGCACCTCGTCCACAGCGGACAGATCACCGTCGTGGTACCGCGTGATCGTTTCGCCGACCGCTCCGAGCTCCGTGGCCGGCGTCAGGGCCGAGGGCCGCAGGGACGGGTGCACCAGTGGCAGCAGGGCATCCAGTTCGGACGTCCAACCCGACGCGAGGACGGCCCCGTCGTCCGCGACGACGGCGGTGAACGGGCCGATCGGGGTGTCCAGGGTGGACCAGGTCGCCGTGATGGTCATGCGCTTCTCCGGGTTCGTGGGGCTGTGGCGGCGGCCCGCCACAGGTGGGTGGCGGCATAGGACCGCCAGGGGCGCCAGCGCGCCGCGTGCCGGCTCAGCCCATCCACATCGGACGGCAGGCCGAGCGCCCCGGCGCCGCGGCGGACGGCGAGATCGGTGGGCAGCAGTTCGTCGGGTGCGCCGAGCAGGCGCATGGACAGGTAGCCGGCGGTCCACGGGCCGATGCCGGGCAGCGCGATGAGCGCGGCGCGTAGCTCGTCGGGATCGCGGCCCGGGTCGAGGACGAGCGACCCGTCGGCGATCGCCGCGGCCAGTCCGACCACCGAGGCCGTCCGCCGGGTGGGGCCGGTCAGCACCTCGGCACCCCGCTCGGCGATCGACGACGCGGTGGGGAACAGCAGGTCCGGACCACCAGCGGCGAGCCCGTCGGGCAGTCGCTCGCCCAGCGCGGCGGCCAGCCGGGCGGTCGTCGTGCGCGCCCCGGCCACCGAGACCTGCTGCCCCAGGACCGCGCGCAGTGCCTGCTCCGCACCGTCGACCGCGCCCGCCAGCCGGATCCCCGGCACGGCCGCCACCGACGCGGCGAGGGCCGGATCCGCACCGAGCACCTCGTCGACCGCCACGGGGTCGGCGTCCAGGTCCAGCAACCGGCGCAGTCGCGCGACCGCCGGGCCGAGGTCCCGCGGGTCGGCCATGCGCAGCGTGGCGGCGACGTACCCGTCGCCCGGGGTGAGCGCAACCGTCGCGGCGTTGTGCGGCAGCCGCAGCGTGCGCCGGTAGGTTCCATCCACAACGGACTCGACCCCGTCGAGTGCCCGGTCCGCGAAGTGCGCCAGCAGCCCGGCGGCGTCGAACGGGGGGCGGTAGGGCAGCCGCAGCACCAGCGTCCCGGCCACCGCGGGGACGGTGCCACGGTGACGAGCCGCGGCGGTGCGCAGCGCCGTCGGCGGCACCCCGTACACCCCGCGCACGGTGTCGTTGAACTGCCGCACGCTGGCGAACCCGGCGGCGAACGCGACGTCGGCCATCGCGAGCGGGGTGGTCTCGATGAGCAGCCGGGCCGTGTGTGCCCGGTGTGCCCGGGCCAGCGCGAGCGGCCCGGCCCCGAGTTCCGCGGTCAGCACGCGGTTCAGATGCCGCTCGGAGTAGCCCAGCCGATCGGCGAGCCCGGCGACCCCGTCGCGCTCGACGACGCCGTCGCTGATCAACCGCATCGCGCGGGCGGCCAGATCGGCGCGGCTGTTCCAGTCCGGGGAACCCGGGACGGCGTCGGGCAGGCAGCGCCGGCAGGCCCGGTAGCCGCGCTGCTGGGCGGCCCCGGCGGTCGGGAAGAACTCCACGTTCGCCGGCTTGGGGGTCGTCGCCGGGCACGAGGGCCGGCAGTAGATGCGGGTGGTGCGCACGGCGGTGATGAACAGCCCGTCGAAGCGAGCGTCGCGGGAGGCGACGGCGCGGTAACAACGATCCTGGTCCAGCAGCACGACGACGATGCTGCCACCCGTCCGCGCCGTCGATCTGGCGGGAATCAGACAGCACGGCACCCGCTGCGGCCCGACGCCGACACGGGGATGGGGATGAGAGGGGTCTCATGTGCTTCTCATCGGGGCGCCACCGATGACGGGGACGCTCGGCCGGGTGCGTCTCCCGCTGCTCGTCGCGACCGCGGTGCTGCTCGTCACCGGTGTGGTGCTGGGCGTCGTGGCGCTGCGCTCGGCACCCGCCGAGAGCGGGCCCGCCCTGACCCCGATCACGGTGCGGACGCCCGGCTCGGCGCCGCCGGGCCCCGTGCCGGCCCCCGACCCGCCGGCCGCGGGTTTCGTGCCACCGCCACCGCTCGGCGACGGGCCGGATGACGACGACGCGGACGACGACGCGGACGACCCCGACGATGACGACGATGACGACGGCTGAGCCCGGCGACCCGGCTCCAGCGCGCGACGCCGATCTCGGCGATCATCGCGGGCGAACCCGTCCGCGACCCACCCCGAGGACGCCGATGAGCGCGCAGGCCGGCGGTGCCGGGACGACAGGCGGTCCCCGTGCGTCGTGGCGGCGTGGGCTGCGCCGGGTCTCCGCGGCGCGCACCCGGATCATCGGGTGGGTCCTGCTGCTCGTGCTGGCCGCGCTCGCCGTCGTCACGCTCGTCACGTGGCGGTTGCTGATCCAGGCCACCGACGAGCGGATGGACACGTCGCTGCAGACCGAGGTGGGCGAGTTCGGGCGGCTCACCGCATCGGGCATCAACCCGACCAGCGGGCTGCCCTTCGCCTCCGTGGACGAGGTGCTGAACTTCGGTATCACCTACAACCTGGCGCGCCCCAACGAGAAGATCCTCGGCTACGTGGACGGGACGTTCCGCTACCAGAGCCGGCAGCAGGCCCCGGTGCTGCTCAAGGACGACGCCCGGTTCACCGAACTGGCCGGTGGCGTCGTCGAGCCGGCCTCCGGTCGCTACGCCAGCGCGGTCGGCGAGGTCCGCTACCTCGCGGTTCCCGTCACGCTCGCCGGTGATCCGGCCCGCGGCGTCCTCGTCGTTGCGTACTTCGCCGACCAGGAGCGCCAGGCGGCCGATGAGGCGGCCCGGCTGATGCTGCTGGTCGGGGGTATCACCATGCTCGCCGCGGCGGCCGCGGCATGGGTCGTGGCGGGTCGCATCCTGCGCCCGCTGCGGGCCGTCGCCGCCACCGCCCGCACGATCACCGAGACCGACCTGTCCGGCCGGATCCCCGCGGACCGCGCCGGGCGCGCCGGCCCCGACGAGCTCGGCGAGTTGGTCGGCACGGTCAACGCGATGCTCGACCGGGTGGAGAACGGCGTTGCCGCGCAGCGCCGGTTCGTCGACGACGCCGGCCACGAGCTGCGCACCCCGGTCACGATCGTGCGCGGTCACCTCGAGGTCCTCGACCCGGCGGACGCCGACGACGTGCGGGCCACCGTCGCGCTCGTCGACGACGAGCTGGACCGGATGAACCGGATGGTGTCGGACCTGCTGCTGCTCGCGCGGTCCGGGCAACCGACGTTCCTGCACCCGGCACCCGTCGACGTCGCCGCGCTGACCGCCGACATCCTGGACAAGCTGTCCGCCCTCGGTGATCGGCGATGGGTGCTGGAGACCGCGGCGAACATCGACGCCGTGCTCGACCCGCAGCGCGTCACCCAGGCGCTGATCGCGCTCGCCGACAACGCCTGCCGGCACACCGGGGTCGACGACCGGATCGCGATCGGCTCCCAGCTGACCGGCGGGGAGCTGCGGTTCTGGGTGTCCGACAGCGGGCCGGGGGTGGCGCCGGAGGACCGGGACCGGGTGTTCGAGCGGTTCGCGCGCGGCAGCTCCGGCCCGCGCTCCGACGGCGCCGGGCTCGGACTGGCGATCGTTACCGCGATCGCCGAGGCGCACGGGGGGCGGGTGCTGCTCGACAGCGTGCCCGGCCGCGGCGCGACGTTCACGCTGGTGCTGCCCGCCGTGCCGGCCGACCCGGAAGAACTCGAGGAATGAGCCGGATCCTGATCGCAGAGGACGAGCCGCGGATCGCCGCGTTCGTCGAGAAGGGCCTGTCCGCCAACGGGTTCGCGGTGACCGTGGTGAGCAACGGGCCGTCGGCCCACGACTACGCCGTCACCGGTGGCTTCGACCTGATGGTGCTCGACATCGGGCTGCCCGGGATGGACGGGTTCGCGGTGCTGCGCAAGCTCCGCGACAACCGGTGCACCATCCCCGTGATCATCCTGACGGCGCGTGACAGCGTGCAGGACACGGTGGCCGGGCTCGAGGGCGGCGCCGACGACTACATGCCCAAACCGTTCCGCTTCGAGGAGCTCCTCGCGCGGGTCCGGCTGCGGCTGGCCACCGACCGGTCGGCGGAGCTGACCGTGCTGTCCCACGGCGGTCTGCAACTCGACCTGCGGACGCGGCAGGCGGGGGTCGGCGGGCGGACGGTCGACCTCTCGGCGCGGGAGTTCGCGCTGGCCGAGACGTTCCTGCGGCACCCCGGGCAGGTGCTCTCCCGCGAGCAGTTGCTCAGCCACGTGTGGGGCTACGACGTCGACCCCGGATCCAACGTGGTCGACGTCTACGTCCGCTACCTGCGGCGCAAGCTCGGCGCGGAGCGGATCGTGACGGTGCGGGGGATGGGCTACCGGCTCGACGAGCTGCCCTGACACCCATCGAGGTGGTCGGCGGCGAGGGCTCAGCCCGCCCGGCAGATCGGCCCGTCCAGGTAGCCACGGCTGCAGGCCTCGCGGATCCTGTTGCGGACGTCCTCGCGCCGCTGCTCCTGGTAACCCTGCGCCCGCGGTTCCTCCGAGCGCGGCCGGGTGGAGGTCTCGCGCTGCGCGACGGCCTTCTCCTGCTCGGCCGCCGCCTGTCGCTGGGCCTCGATGAGGGCGGTCGCCCGGTTCTGGGCGGAACCGACGGCGAGCGCGGCGATCTGGCCACCCGTGACCGGCGCCATCGGGTCGGCCGAGCTCGCCGCGACCGGCGTCGGCGGGGTCATCGGAACACCCGACGCGGCCGGGGGAGGTTCGAACCCCGGCAGTGCGACCTCGCCCTCCCCGGCCGCTCCGGTCAGCGTCGCGGCCGTCGCGGCCGACACGGACAGGGCGCCCAGGACCGCGCCGGTGGCCAGCAGCCGGGGCCTCGGGAACCGCACGGGCGTTCCCCCCTTCCTCATCGGACTCGTTCGTCACTCCATGTGGACCATCGGGACGGGCCGGACGGCGTTAACCGGCCAGGTGTCCGTCCATGCCATTGAGTGACGGAAGGGACGATTCGGTCACTCAACGACACCGGACTCCCCGGGCGGGTGCCCGGGGAGTCCGATGTCGACCCACGGCGTGGGGTCGGAGCGCGGCCTCAGTCGTCGCCGGGGATGTCGTCCGGCGAGTCGCCGGGGGTGTCGTCGGGGGACGCGTCGTCCGGGCTGTCGAACGGCGAGTCCACGGAGTCGTCGACGCTCTCCAGGGGCGAGTCCGCTGATTCCGGCGAGAGATCGACGGCGCCGGACTGTGCCGGGGCGCTGCCGGGATCGGCGCTGCTGACGCTGATCGGCGCGATGTCGGTGGCGGCGCCGGGGCCGCTGTCGGCGAACGCGACCCCGGCGCCGGCCAGACCGAGTCCGCTCAGGGCGGCGCCGACGGTGATGATCTTCCAGGTGGCGGGACGCTGCATCGTGCTGCTCCTCCTCGTGGTGGTTGCCTGCTGACGGGAACCAGATTTCCGGGCGCCGGTGAGGTGATCGGGAGAGCGGGATGAGCGCCTTCTCATCGACGGGCCCACTGGGACTCAGCGCCGCGCGAGCCAGTCCTGCGCCTGCTCGACGCGTCGCTCGGTGTGGGCGGCCCAGGCGTGCTGCTGCACCCGGAACGGCCCGGTGGCCAGCGCCAGTAGGGCGGCGGCCACCCGCACGGACAGCTCCCGGCGCGGCCAGCGGGCCTCGGCGAACGCCAGCACCGCGGCGCCGTGGTCCCGCGCGCGGTCCCCCGCCAGCACCGCCAGGTGGGCCACCAGCGTCGCCCACTCGTCGATGCGCGTGCCCCGTCCGCAGGTGTCGACGTCGAGCAGCCCGGTGATCGTGCCGTCGTCGACCAGCAGCTGGGACTCGTAGAAGTTGCCGTGCACGGGCCCCACCGGGTGCTCGCCCGGGTCGGCGGCGCGCAGGTCCGCGGCCAGCCGGTCGACCCGAGGCCGCAGCCCGGGCACCGTCAGCCCGAGCACGGCGGCGAAGTGCGGCACCCGGGCGAGGTGGTCCGCCGGGGCGTGCCGGCCCGGGTGCGGCAGCTCGGCGACGGCGGGCGGGAGCCGGTCGAGCAGTGCATCGAGAGCGCCGGGGGAGGGCAGCGGGCCGCCCTCGACGAGTACGGCCCGCAGCGGTGTGCCGGCCAGCGCGGGCAGCACCACGATCCCGTCGTCGAACGCGGCCAGCACCGGCGGGACCGGGAGGTGCCCGGCCAGCAGGTCGTGGCGGCGGCGCAGCGCGTCGAGCGCACCCGGGCGCACGATCTTGAGGAAGACCCGGGTGTCGCGGGTGTGCACCTCGAGCACCGCGCGCCGCCCCGGGCGGTAGGCCCGCACCCGGATCCGAGGGACGTCGGGAGCCCGAGCCGCCGCCCCAGCTCGGCCGGTCGCTCGGCCCAGGCGAGGCCGGGCAGCGCCGGGTCCTGCGGCCACCGCCACAGCCCGACCTGCACCGGTGCGCCGTCGACCTCACCGGCGAGCACCGCCGCCCCGGCCGGGATGCGCGTGCCGGTTGTCGCGGCGACGGTCTCCCGGGTGCGACGGCCGTCCGCCCGCTCCACGTCGGCCGCGTACTGCACGACGGCGCTCCCCCCGGGCTGCACCCCGACGTTCGTGACGCGCACCGACAGCAACCGGCCGCCGTAACCGTCGAGTGCGACCTGCAGCAGATCAGCGGCGCCCGGGCCGAGGAGCAGGCCCAGCGGTTCGGGCCATCTGGCAGCGGCCCGATCCGGGGCCGGGTGCAGCGCAGGGGTCATGCCCCCCACGCTCGCCGCCGGGTATGGCGGGGCCGTGAGAGTCCGATGAGGGCGTTCTCATGTGGTCGGCCTGGGCCGGCGGCACACGAACGTCCGGGCCGGGGGAACGTTGCGCATCACCGTCGCCGTGGTCAGCACCTCGTCGAAGGACTCGTCGAGCAACTGCCGGAACTCCCGCATTCGGCGGGGCAGTCCTGGCACGTAGCAGACCGTGGTGAACACCCCGGACGGCCGCAGGACCCGGGTGACCTCTTCGATCACCCGCCGCCGCTGATCGGCCGGCAGCAGCGTGAACGGCAGCGAGGACACCACGGCGTCCACCGGGCCGGCCCCCGCGCCCGCGAGCAGCCGACCGAGATCGGCCGCGTCGCCCTCCAGCACCTCGAGCCAGGGCAGGGTCGCGCGCAGGTGTGCGACGAGCGGCGGGTCCACCTCGACGGCGAGGTAGCGGGCGGCAGGATCGAGCCGGCGGCGGATCGAGGGGCACAGCGCGCCGGTACCCGCGCCGATCTCGACCACGGTCGGACTGCCGGTGCTGGGCAGCACCCGGCTGAGCTCAGTAGCCATCGCGGGGGAGGTCGGGATGAACGTCCCGATCCGTTCCGGCCGGCGCGCGGCGCGGCGCAGGAGCAGCAGGTGGCGGTCGGCGAATGTCGTCACAGCTCAGGATGCCCCGCGATCGTCGATCCGAACAGTTCAGACATGATCCTGCCTCGGTGGGCGGCGCCGTCGGCGCCCCGCCGACCGCGACTACCCTGAACTCTCGTGAGTCTCACCCTCGGCATCGTCGGCCTGCCCAACGTGGGCAAGTCGACCCTGTTCAACGCGCTGACCCGGAACGACGTGCTGGCGGCGAACTACCCGTTCGCGACGATCGAGCCGAACGTCGGGGTGGTGCCGCTGCCCGACCCGCGGTTGGAGAAGCTGGCGGAGATCTTCGGATCGGCCCGGACCCTGCCCGCGACGGTCTCGTTCGTCGACATCGCGGGCATCGTGAAGGGCGCCTCCGAGGGCGCGGGCCTGGGCAACAAGTTCCTGGCCAACATTCGTGAGTCCGACGCGATCTGCCAGGTCGTGCGCGTGTTCGACGACCCCGACGTCGTGCACGTCGAGGGTCGCGTCGACCCCTCCGCCGACATCGAGACGATCGCGACCGAGCTGATCCTGGCCGACCTGCAGACCCTGGAGAAGGCGGTTCCGCGGCTGCAGAAGGAAGCGCGGATGCAGAAGGACCGGCGTCCGGTCCTCGAGGCGGCCGAGGCTGCGCAGGAGATCCTCAACGGTGGCACCACCCTGTTCGCTGCGGGGGTCGACCGCGCCCCGCTTCGGGAGCTCTCGCTGCTGACCACCAAGCCGTTCCTCTACGTGTTCAACGCCGACGAGGGCGTCCTCACCGACGAGGCGCGCCGCAAGGAGCTGGCCGACATGGTGGCCCCGGCCGACGCGGTGTTCCTCGACGCGAAGGTCGAGTCCGAGCTCCTGGAGCTCGACGACGAGTCGGCCGCCGAGCTGCTGGAGTCGATCGGGCAGGACGAGCCGGGCCTCAACGCGCTGGCCCGCGCCGGGTTCCACACCCTCGGGTTGCAGACCTACCTCACGGCCGGCCCCAAGGAGGCCCGGGCGTGGACGATCAAGAAGGGCGCCACGGCCCCGCAGGCCGCCGGGGTGATCCACACCGACTTCGAGCGCGGCTTCATCAAGGCCGAGATCGTGTCCTACGACGACCTGGTCGCGGCCGGGTCGATGAACGCCGCCAAGGCCGCCGGCAAGGTGCGCATGGAGGGCAAGGACTACGTGATGGCCGACGGGGACGTCGCGGAGTTCCGCTTCAACGTCTGACCGGGCCCGTCTGCCCTGCTCAGCGGCTTACGCTGCATCGCCGTACGTCAGCCGTTCGGCAGTAGGCCCGAACACCTCGGCGAGCATGGCCGCCGCGGCGGCGCCGGTACGGTCCTCGCGGCCGGCCGGGCCCGCTCCAGCGCGTCCAGCGCCACCCCGAGGCGTCCGACCAGGTCGGCGAGCGCATCGAGATGCGGCGCAAGTTCCCGCCGTCGGGCCTTTCCCGGCCGGCCACGCGGACACCGTCGCGCCGATCAGCGAGCCCCGATCGCCCTCGCGCGGCCCGGCTCTACATCTTCACGTCGCTGATCTGGATCGTCGGCTGGATCGACGTGTAGTTCGGGATGTCGCCCATGATCTGCTCGGCGTGCGGCCCGAAGGACTCCTGGAACGCCTCCGGCGAGTCGAACAGCAGATGGCCCATCGCGACGAAGGCCGGCGGTGCGTCTGGCGTCCCGCCTGCCACACCCTGCTCGACCGAAACGCCTTTGAGCGCCGCGCCCAGCTTCTCCTGAACCATCGGGATGTGCTGGCCCAGGTAGTAGTCCATGTCGAACTTGGCGCTCTCATCGCGCGGATACAGCACGCTGACCTTGATCATGGCATCCCTTCAGCCGGGTTTTACCTGTCACATGCGCACCCACAATCCCGCAGGGGGTGAGCGAGGGCAAGACCACGACTCGTGCGGGCATGATCTGGCGGGCGAGCGCCATTCCGCGCTCGCTGCGCCGGTCGGGGTGCGGTGAGCCGATCCTTCTCGTCAGCCGGGGCCGAGCAGCGCGGCGGCGAGTCGGCGTGCGCCGCGATCCACCGGGACGCGCGATGGCTTCGGACGTGCCGACGGCGCGCGATCACGCCGTGAGCGGAACCACCTCGCGCACAGCACGGGGGCGGGACCGGCACAGCCCGATCCCGCCCCCGTCCACCTCGAGCGACTACATCTTCTCCGCGCCGGCCTTGATGGCCTCCCGGATGCGCATGTAGGTGCCGCAGCGGCAGATGTTGCGGATCTCGTCGAGGTCCTCGTCGGTGATCTCGCGACCCTCCGACTGCACCTGCCGGACCTTGGCGACCGCGGCCATGATCTGCCCGGGCTGGCAGTAGCCGCACTGCGCGACGTCGTACTCCAGCCAGGCCTCCTGCATCGGGTGCAGCTTCTTGCCCTCGGAGTCGGCGAGGCCCTCGATCGTGGTGATCTCGTCGTCCGGCTCGATCTCGGACACCGGCACGGCGCACGGGTTGAACGCCTTGCCGTTGATGTGGCTGGTGCAGGCCTTGCAGACATTGATGCCGCAGCCGTACTTGGGCCCGCGCACGCCGAGCTTGTCGCGCAGCACCCAGAGCATGCGGACGTCGTCCTCGACGTCGACGTCGACCTGCTGGCCGTTCAGCTTGAAAGAGTGGTTCGGCACGGGAGGCTCCCTCAGAAGGTGAAGTCGAGGCCGTTGGTCGGCGACTCGGGAATCGGCGGCACCAGCGGCTTGGGCTCGAAGCCCAGCTCGTCATGGAGGATGGGGAAGAACTTCGGGATCTCGCCGATGGCCGCGGCATAGGCCGACGCGATGGCGCCGCACGCGGCGGCGACACCGGCCTCGCCGGCGCCCGGGACCTCGAGGGTCGGGTCCGGTTCGAGGATCTCGATGTTGATCTCCTCCGGCACGTTCCACTGCCGGGTGTAGAAGTAGTCGTCCCAGCTGCCCTCGAGCGGGATGCCGTCCTTGATGTGCAGGCCGGCGGTGAACACGAGTCCGACGGCGTCGGTGATGCCGCCCATCAGCTGGGCCTCCATGCCGCGCGGGTTGACCACGACGCTGCCCGGGATCGCGGCGTACCAGACCTTGGTCACGCGCGGGCCGGTCTTGCCGTTGCGGATCGGCCGGTTGACCGTCTCCGGCCGGGCGTCGACCTCGGCCATGCAGGCCATGATCATCTTGTACTCGTCGTGCACGGCGATCCCGTATCCGACGCCGTCCGGCACCGACCGGCCCCAGTCGCCCATCTCCGCGACCTTGTCCAGCACCTTGCGCAGGTGGTCGGTCTTGGCATAGGCGCGGCGGAACTCGTAGCGGTCCTGCCCCATCGCGTTGGCCAGCTGGTCGACGACCAGCTCCTGGGCGAGCCGGACGTCCGGCGAGTACACGTTGCGCACGCTGCTCGTGGGGAACTGCAGCGGGATCTCGTGGAGCAGCTGGTTGGTGACGCCGAAGTTGTAGGACGTCTTCGCGGTCAGCAGGAAGAGCGACTGCGCCACGGAGTAGTTGCCCGGGGGCAGCTTCGTCGCCTGCGCGCTGATCGCCTCGCCGAGGCCGTGCTGGGTGTCGGTCTCCACGCTGGTGTGGTGCTGGTGGTAGGCCAGCACCGCGTCGTCGTTGTAGGAGGTCCGGATGCTCACCGTGGTCATCGGGTGCGTGCGGCCGTGGCGGGCGTCGTCGGTGCGGTGCCACATCAGCTTGACGGGGCGGCCCATCTTCTGCGACGCCTCGGCCGCCTCGAGCGCGGCGTCCGGGAACAGGTGGCGCCCGAAGGAACCGCCGCTCTGCACGACGTGGAGGGTGACCGCGGTCTGGGGGATCCCCAGCAGCAGGGCGATCTCGGCCTGTGCGGTGATCGGGACCTTGGCGCCGTACCAGATCTCGGCCTTGCCGTCGCGCACGTCGGCCACGGCGCCGTTGGTCTCCAGCGGGCTGCCGCTGCGGAAGGCGAAGGTGAAGTCGGTCTCGATGACCTTGGCGCCGGGCAGCCCCGGGGGCAGCGGGATGGCGGCCGCGCGCAGCTTCTCGATGATCGTGTCGTCGGACTCGCCGTCGACGAGGCCGGGGCCCCATTCGATGTCGAGCGCCCGCACGGCGTCGATGCACTGACCGAAGGTCTCGGCGGCGACCGCGACACCGGTGCGGATCGTCGCGATGTCGACGACGCCCGGCATGTTGCGGACCTCGTCCTCGTTGCGGATGCCCTCGACGGTGCCGCCGATCGACGGCGGGCGGGCGACCATGGTCGGGGTCGCGCCCGGGACGTCGAGGTCCATCGCGAACTGCTTGCGTCCCGTGACGGCGTCGTAGGCGTCGAGGCGGTTCTGCGGGGTGCCGACGATCTTGAACTCGGACGCGGGCTTGAGCGGGGGCGCCTCGACCATGCGGGTCTCGGTCGCCGCGGCGGCCTTGGCCAGCTCGCCGTAGGACAGCACCGTGCCGGCGGGCCCGGTGATCAGCCCCTCCCTGCTGGTGAGACGCTCGCGGTTCTCCTGAAGGATCGCGGCGGCGGCGTCGAGGAGCGCGCCCTTGGCGATCGCCGCGGCGACCCGGATCGGCGTGTACATCGCGTGGATGGTGTTCGAGCCGCCGGTGAGCTGGTTGAACACCAGTTCGGGCCGGGCGTCGGCCAGGGTGATCTTCACCTTGTCCAGCGGGACGTCCATCTCCTCCGCGATGATCATCGCGATCGAGGTAGTGATGCCCTGGCCGACCTCGGCGCGCGGCAGGTCGAAGGAGACGGTGCCGTCCTCGTTGACGACGACCGTGATCAGGTTCGCCGTCGGGCGAGCGGCGTCGGTCAGGGCGTCGCTCAGGTCGTAGAGGTCGGCGGGTTGCGGCGGCGCGGGGATCGCGGCGGAGGCGGTGTCGCCCCCGGCGAGGTCGATCCCGAGCTTCACGCCGACGGCGAGCGTCGGCGCGGCGAACAGGTAGCCCAGGAAGCGGCGGCGCCCCATGTCGCGGTGCCCGAAGGCCACGGGCGCAGACGAACGGCGGTGAGCCGGCATCGACGGTCCTCTCGGCTGCCCTCGGCGTGACTCGCCAGGGGCGGTGTGTGGTGGTGGTTTGTCGGCGAACGATGCCGAGAGCGTCGAGTTGCTCCAGGTGGGGTGCGAGCGGGTCGCGCGTCGTGGCGCTCCGGCGTCGTTGTGTGCAGTTCATCACTCAGATGCTGTAGGAGGCGGGATCAGCGGGCGGCCGGGCCGTAACCAGGCGTATCGGAGATCACTTCGCGCCCGGCGCAGTCGCCGTACACCACTCGATCGGGTGGCTTCTTGCGCGACGGCCGCCGCTACCCCCGCACGGGTGTACGGGGATGGCGGGCCGGTTCCGATATCCGGAACGTGTGCTGCCGCTCGTCATCGCGGGCAGGGGCCGCCCCCGCGTCCCGCGCCCCGCGTCGCTCGGCGACCGGGTTCGCGGCCCCGGTGCAGCCGGCGGCCGTGTCGATGCCCACTTTCGTGCGTAGCGACCGTCGACGCCTGCACCGCATCCTTCCCTCCTTCCCGTCGGACATCCGGACGAACAGGAGCCATCACCACATGTCCATCTCGGAGCCGAGGGCCGTGCCCATCCGTCGTGTCGCGATGGCGAGCTGCGTCGGCACGACCATCGAGTTCTACGACTTCTTCATCTACGGCACCGCCGCCGCGCTGGTCTTCCCGAAGGTGTTCTTCCCGGCGCTCGGCACGGCCGCGGGGACCGTGGCGTCCTTCGCCACGTTCGCGGTCGCGTTCTTCGCGCGACCCGTCGGCGCGATCGTGTTCGGCCACTACGGCGACCGGATCGGCCGCAAGCGGACGCTGATCTCGACGCTGCTGCTCATGGGCACCGCGACGGTGCTCATCGGCCTGCTGCCCGGTGCCGGCACCATCGGAGTGGCCGCACCGATCATCCTCGTCGCGCTGCGCTTCGCGCAGGGCTTCGCCGTGGGCGGGGAGTGGGCCGGGGCGACGCTGCTCACCGCGGAGTACGCGCCCGCAGGCCAGCGCGGCCGCTACGGAATGTTCCCGCAGCTCGGCCCAGCCATCGCGTTCGGTCTGTCCAGCGCCACGTTCCTGATCACCGGACTCGTCATGGGCGACAGCGACGACGCGTTCCTCACCTACGGCTGGCGCATTCCGTTCCTGCTGTCGATCCTGCTCGTCGGTGTCGGGTTGTACGTGCGGCTGAGCATCGAGGAGACCCCCGCGTTCCGGGCCGAGCAGGCGCAGGCGCCGCTCGACCGGCCCAAGCGGCTGCCGTTCCTGGAGGCGGTCCGCAGCCAGCCACGGGAGATCCTGCTCTCGGCCGGCGCGCTCACGATGCTGTTCGCGTTCTTCTACATGGGCACCGCCTACCTGACCAGCTACGGCACCAATCCCGGCGGCGCGGCCCTGTCCCGCCCCGTCGTCCTCGCCATCGGCGTCGGTGCGTCCGTCGTGTTCGGTATCGCGATCGCGATGGCGGGTGTGCTGTCGGACCGGTTCGGCCGGCGGAACCTGATCATGACATCCGCCGCGCTGGGCATCGTCTGGGCGCTCGTGCTGTTCCCCGTGCTCGACACCGGCACCCCGGTGGCCTTCGCGATCGGGCTGACGGTCACCCTGGTGATCTTCGCGATCTCGTACGGACCGGCGGGCTCCTATCTGCCCGAGCTGTTCACGACCCGGCACCGCTACACCGGGGCGGGGCTGGGCTACAACCTCGCCGGGGTGCTGGGCGGCGCGATCCCGCCGCTGCTCGCCCCCGGGCTGGCCGCCTCGTTCGGCAGCATCGCGATCGGTGTGATGCTCGCACTCACCGGCGTGATCTCGCTGGTCTGCACCTACGTCCTGGCGGAGACTCGCGGCGTCGACATGGCGTCCGAGGAGGGACGGCGGCCGCGGTCCGACGTCCACCCGCCGGGGCCCGGCACGCCGCGGAGGTGAGTTCCGTTCGGCCGCCGGTATGACCCGCGACACCATTGGCCCGATCGGTCGTTGGACGCGGTAACCGGCGGGACCGAGGGAGGCCCTGTGGACGACGACGTCGCGGCGCGCACCGTGGTGGACAAGCTTCTTCCCGAACGACTCGGGATTCTGCAGCGGGTGAGCGGGGTGCCTGTCGTCTTCGGGGGTACGACCAGGCCGGGGAGCAACGGGCGGGAGCTGGTCATCACGCGGGTCGCCGGCACCTTCGGCGACTCGTTGCGGGATCTCGCCGTGCACCCCGGGCGAGGTCTCGGAGGCACCGTGCTGAGCCGCGGCGTGGTGTGCCGGGTCAACGACTACGCCTCCACGACCACGATCACCCACGAGTACGACCGCATCGTGGTCGGGTACGAGAGGCTGACCTCGATCTTCGCCATGCCGGTGGTCGTGCGGGGTGCGGTGCACGCCGTCCTGTACGGCGCGGTGCGCGACACGCAGCCGATCGGGGACCGTGCGGTGCGCAACGCCGGCCTGATCGTCGCCCAGATGCAGCGGGAGGCGGACGACCTGCTCCGAGCCGAGGAGCGGCGGAAGGTGCCACCCGCCCCGGCCCGGTCCGCGCTCGACGACCTCGCCGCCCTGATCCGTGGCACCACCGACCCGTCGCTCCGGGAGCGGCTCGCGCGCATTCACCACGACCTCGGCGGGCGGCCCGAGCCCGCAGCGGGCGACACCACCCTCCTCGCCCCGCGGGAACTGGACGCGCTGCGCCTCGTCGCCGTCGGCGCCAGCAACGTCGAGATCGCCGGTGCGCTCGGCCTGAGTCCGGAGACCGTCAAGGCCTACCTGCGCACGGCGATGCGCAAGTTGAACGTGCGCAACCGCACCGGGGCGGTGCACGCCGCCCGCGTCGCCGGGATCCTGTAGCACCCGGCCCGGGTCGTCGGGAGGATCGTCCTGCGCTCACCGGTCGTCCCCGTCGGCCGGCTCAGCGTTCGCGACCCCTTGCCGGGGGTCCGCGCAGGTCGAGCGCGTGCAGGCGAAACGTCCCAGGCCCCCGGGCCGCCGGGCGGGCCCCGGTGTCGAGCAGGCAGCAGCATGAGGCACCGTGGGGGCGCATCAATGTGCGGCGCCGGCGCCCGCAGGGGCGCCGGGGGAGGTATACGCGATGACCGATCCACACGAGCCCGAGCAGTCCGCAGGCGAGGAGAGCTCCGGCCGGGACCGGCCGCCGGTCCAGAGCCAGGACGGGGCCGGTGAGGGCACCAGGCGGCAGACCCCGTCCGCCGAGGTGCAGCACACCGAGACCGAGGACACCCAGGTCCAGGGCGCCTCTGCCGCCGGTCGGAAGGAGGGCAGGAAAGCCCTGCTCCTCGGGCTCGGCGGCGGTCTGGTGGTCGCCGCGTTCGTGCTCGCCGCGTTCGTCTGGCCGGGTTTCCTCGCCGGTCCGGGCAAGCCGGACGACAAGGCCGCGGAGGCGGTCGCGGCACTGTCCAGCAAGAACCCCGGGGAGCTGGAGAAGGTCTCCTGCCACGGCCCCGACGGCAAGCCGGTCGCGCAACTGCCACCGCAGGCTCTGCAGCTGATCCAGGCCGTCAAGCAGACCGGCCCGCCGCAGCTGTCCCTGGACACCCAGGCGCTGGCGCCGGTCGACCTCACGCTGAGCGCGCAGGGCCAGACGCAGGACCTCCCGGTCGATGTGGTGCTCGGCGTGACCAACGGCGAATGGTGCATGAACGGCATCTCGCAGCGGCAGTAGCCGGGTGCGTCGGCATGTCCGTGTGGTGACAGCCCGGCGTCCGACCCCCATCCGCGGGAGGCCGCTACCTCGTGCGTGGGGGCGCGCACAAGATCTACGAAGGAGACCGGGACCCGGCCCGGCTCGTGCTCCTGGAGTTCCCGTCGCAGGAAGCCCGGGAGTCCGATCAGTTTGTCGCCGCCTTCGAGCCGGAGCACCCGGGGCGCGACGCATGAACTGGCCGAGGACCTGGGCGGCCGGCCCCGCTCTACGCGTTGCGCTGTTGCAACTGCTCCGCCTGCGGAACGGCGCGCGGTCTCGGCAGCTCGACGGTGCGCTCTGCGCCGGGGAGCTCGTGGTAGGCCGGTTGCCGGCGTGCCGGGCTCCGACCGAGGATCCGGCCGACCAGCACGGCCGCGAAGACCGATGCCGCGATCCACGTACCGGCGACGAGCGCGATCCCCGTGATGACGTCCACACCTGTGTATCGGTCAAGGGGTCGTGGTGTTGCCTCACGATCAGGTGTTTCCGCCATCACCGGGTCCTCGCCCGACGTCCGCCCGGGCAGCGGCGAACCGGTGCTCGAGCGCCGCCGTACCGGTGGTCACGAGCGCCCGATGCGCTCCTCGCCCGGGCCCGCGAACCGGTAGACGGCGCCCCCCTCCGGCTGCCGGACGTCCGAGAGCTCGTAGGTGGAGGACGTCCGCTCCGTCTGCGGGAGCGGCGTCGCGATCTCGTCGTCGACGACCTCGGCGCTCACGGGGTCGAGCAGCTGGATCCGGGGCGGTGGGGCTCCGCCGGGCCCGGGCTCGATGGTCACCCACTCGCCACCACGGGGGCCGTCGTCGACGAAGACCCGCAGGTGTGACTCGGCCATGCCGCCCGACGCTACGACGTCGCAGCAGCACCCGCAGGACGCGACGCTCGGCTCGACATCGCGGTCGTCGACGATCACCGCCGACCACCACGACGTCGAGCCGCGCCGTCCCCGCGGCGGCATAGCGCGCTGTCGGGTGAGGCCGGTTCTCAGCGCCGGGTTCGCACCGCCGCTGCGAGCTCGTCGAGCAGGGCCGCGGTGGTGTCCCAGTCCATGCACGCGTCGGTGATGCTCTGCCCGTAGGTGAGCTCCGCCCCGCCGGTGAGGTCCTGACGGCCGGCCACCAGGAAGCTCTCCATCATCACGCCGGTCACGCCGCGCTCACCGGCCGCGATGCGGGCGGCGACGTCGCGGACGACGCCGGCCTGCCGCACGTGGTCCTTGCCGCTGTTGCCGTGGCTCGCGTCGACGATCACGCGCTCCGGCAACCCGGCCTGCCGGAGCCGGTCGAGCGTCCCCGCGACGGTCGCCGCGTCGTGGTTCGGGCCCGCCGAACCACCCCGCAGGATGACGTGGCAGTCCGGGTTGCCGGAGGTGGTGATCAGGGCGGCGAGCCCGTCGGCGTTGATGCCCATGAAGACGTGGCTCGCCGCGGCCGCCCGCACGCCGTCGACCGCGACCTGGACGTCACCGTCGGTCGAGTTCTTGATCCCGACCGGCATGGACAGCCCGCTGCACAGCTGGCGGTGCACCTGGCTGGCCGCGGTCCGGGCGCCGATCGAGCCCCAGCTCACGGTGTCGGCGATGAACTGCGGGGTGATGGGGTCGAGGAACTCGCAGCCGACCGGCAGCCCCAGCGCGGAGACGTCCAGCAGCAGCTTGCGGGCCAGGCGCAGCCCGCGGTTGACGTCGAAGGTGTCGTCGAGGCCCGGGTCGTTGATCAGGCCCTTCCAGCCGACGGTGGAGCGCGGCTTCTCGAAGTAGGCGCGCATCACCACCAGCACCTCGTCCTGCACGCGCGCGGCGTGCCCGGCCAGCCGGTGGGCGTAGTCGAGGGCCGCGTCGGGGTCGTGGATCGAACACGGGCCGACGACGACGATCAGCCGGTCGTCGCGACCGTCGAGGATGTCGACGATCCCCGCGCGGGCGCGCGTGACCGTGTCCGCGACGGCGTCGTCGACCGGCAGCTCGTGGCGCAGCAGGGCGGGGGAGAGCAACGGGCTGATCCGCGTGGTCCGGTGGTCGTCCAGCGGCGGGGCGATCGTGCGAGGCATGTGGGGGGCTTCCTTTCCGGCAAGCCGCCCCGTCGATCCCGTCGAGCCGGCTTGGTGTCCGGCTCGGGGATGGGAGGTCAGCGCAGCGTGACGCCTGCCGGCCCATCCGGGGCCGGGCGTCCAAACCAGTACTGGCGCTGCACGGACCTGACTCTAGCGGTTCGCCCGAGCGGGCCGCGTCGGGGAGGATCGGTCGCATGCGGATCGCGCTCGCCCAGGTCGTCTCGTCGACCGACTCCGAGGACAACCTCAAGCTGATCGACCAGTACGTCCGCCAGGCCGCGGAGGCGGGGGCCCGGCTCGTGGTGTTCCCCGAGGCGGCGATGTGCCGCTTCGGCGTCCCGCTCGGTCCCGTGGCCGAGCCGCTGGACGGGCCGTGGGCGACGCGGGTCCGTGCCCTCGCGGCGGACGCCGGGATCACCGTGATCGCCGGGATGTTCACCCCGGCGGACGACGGGCGGGTGCGCAACACCTTGCTCGTCACCGGCGGGGGCGTGGAGACCTCCTACGACAAGATCCACCTGTTCGATGCCTTCGGGTTCGCCGAGTCCGACACGGTGGCGCCGGGCGCCGAGCCGGTCACCGTGGACATCGCCGGCGCGACGATCGGCCTCGCGACCTGCTACGACGTGCGCTTCCCCGGGCTGTTCCAGGAGCTGGCCGGGCGCGGGGCGTCGGTGATCGTGCTGCCCGCGTCGTGGGGGGCGGGCCCGGGGAAGCGGGACCAGTGGGACGTCCTGGTGCGGGCCCGGGCCCTCGACGCGGGCGCGTTCGTCGTCGCCTGCGACCAGGCGGACCCGACGACGGTCGGTGGCGAGGCGGGCAAGGCGCCCACCGGGATCGGGGCCAGCCTCGTCGCCGACCCGTTCGGCGCGGTCGTCGCGCAACTCGGTGCGGAGCCCGGGCTGCTGGTCGCCGACCTGGACCTGGATCGGGCCGGCACGGCCCGGGAGCGGACCGGGGTGCTGGCGAACCGCCGGTTCTGACCTGCGGGGCGGCCGACCGTGCTGCCCGGTGTCCCCGCGCGGGTCAGGTCAGCGTCGCCGCATGGTCGGGGACCGCGGTGAACATCTCCCGCGGCGGCCGCCGGTAGCCCTGCCCCGACGGTCGCTTGGGGATCGTCAGCTCGAGGCCGGGAGACGGCTGCCACGGCACGCTCGCCAGCAGGTGGGCGATCATGTTGATCCGGGCGCGGCGCTTGTCCTCGGCCTCGACCACCAGCCACGGTGAGGCGCGGGTGTCGGTGTGCACGAACATCTCGTCCTTGGCCCGGGAGTAGTCCTCCCACCGGCTGATCGACTCCAGGTCCATCGGCGAGAGCTTCCACTGCTTCATCGGGTCGGACATCCGGTCGCGGAAGCGCCGTTCCTGCTCGGCGTCACTGACGGAGAACCAGTACTTGCGCAGCTCGATGCCGTCCTCGATGAGCAGCTCCTCGAAGATCGGGCACTGCCGCAGGAACCGCTTGTACTCCTGGGGCGTGCAGAAGCCCATGACACGCTCGACGCCGGCGCGGTTGTACCAGCTGCGGTCGAGCAGCACGATCTCCCCGGCGGCGGGCAGGTGCTCGACGTAGCGCTGGAAGTACCACTGGGTGCGCTGCCGCTCGGTGGGCGCCGGGAGAGCGACGATGCGGCAGATCCGCGGGTTGAGGTACTCCGCGACACGCTTGATGGCCCCGCCCTTGCCCGCCGCGTCCCGGCCCTCGAACACGACGACGAGCCGCGCACCGCTGCCGCGCACCCACTCCTGCATCTGCACCAGCTCGCCCTGCAGCCGCAGTAGTTCGCGTTCGTAGGGTTTGCGTGCGAGTTTCTGAGGCCGGGGCAGGTCCGTCTCGGTCATCACGAGCTCCCGTCGGTGGGCTGCCGCACAGTGTCCCCGATCGCGGCCGGGGCCCGCCCGTAACGCGATGAGTGGCGATGACGAATCCAGCTGCATCGAAGTTCAGGAGGACGACCAGGGTATCGGCGCCCGGCGCCCGCCGCCGCCGGGCGTGGACGTCCGTGCCCGCGCGGATCTGGTGCTCGAGCACGTGCAGCGGGTGGTCGCGGTCGCCGTGGAGCCGGTCGAGCTCCTCACCGAGGCGGGCGGGCTGCTGCGACGCCTGGCGCTGTGCGGGACCGCGGTCGAGATCCTCCTGGCCACCGACGGGACGGTCGACGGCCGGGCCGTCACCCGCATGTACTCCCGCATCGGGTTGCCGGACACCCCCCGCCACCGGCTCGGACTGCGCCGCCTCCGGCCCAGCCCCGCCGGCGACGACGTGCTCGCCGCGCTCAGCGAGATCATCGGCTTCGATCCGGAGCCCGGGCTGGCGATCCTGGCGCCGGCGGCGCTGCCCGGGCGGATCGACCGCACGATGCTCAGCCGGATCGCCCGGCTGGCCGCCGAGATCTATCGCGCCGACCTGGTGCGTCACCTGCCGATCGACGACGTGGCCCGCCCGTGGACGGTCACGTGCCCGCTCACCGCCGAGGAGGCCCGGCGCAAGCGGTATGCGCTCGGCCGGCCCGTGACGGCCGACGAGGAGCGGTTCGTGGTGGAGCGGGCGATCCCGGCTCAGCGCACCGTCTCCTGAGCACAGCCGTCAGCCCTGGGCCGCATCGAGCTGCTCGGAGATGGCCCCGGCCAGGCCGACGTCCTTCTCCGTCAGCCCACCCGCGGAATGCGTGGAGAGCCGAAACCTCAGCGTCCGCCACCGGATGTCGATGTCGGGATGGTGATCGCGTTCCTCGGCGATCTCGGCAACCCTGTTCACCACCGCGATCGCGGCGGGGAAGCTGGGGAGTTCCGCGGTCCGGACGAAGGAGTCGCCGTCACGCTCCCAACCCGGCAGGCCGTCCAGCGCGGAGGTGATCGCGGTGTCGTCGAGGAGGTCAGCCATGCGGGCATCCTCCCGGCTCAGGCGTCGCGGCGCAGCATCCGGATCAGCGTGAGCCCCCCGCCGACGGCGACGTAGCAGAGCGCCCGCAGGGAGCTCTCCGCCATCCCGTCGAGAGGCAACGGGTCGCGCAGCGCGTCGGCGCCGGCCGCCCAGCCCGACGTGAGCAGGTAGGGCTGCAGCCACTCCAGCGCGGGGATCGCGGAGAGCACCCCGAAGACGATCAAACCGCCGAGCACCGAGGCCAGCACGACCAGCGGGTGCTCGGTGAGCGCCGAGATCGCCAGCGCGATCGCACCGACGGCGGCGAGCTGGCCGACCGTCCACACGACCACCAGTGCGACCCGGCCCACGGCCTCGCCGAGCCCGAGCGTGGTCCCGGACAGGGTGACCAGCCGACCGTCGGCCCCGCCCACGACGACGAGCCCGGCCAGGACGCCGACCAGCGCGATCACCGTCGTCGCCAGTGCGGCGACGACCAGCACCCCGAACGCCTTCATCCCGACCAGCCGCAGCCGCCCGACCGGCGCCAGCAGCAGGCCGCGCATCGTGCCGTGAGCGGCCTCTCCGGCGATCGCGTCGGCTGCGGCCATCGCGACAGCCAGCGGCAGCAGCAGCGTCAGCGCGAGCGACATCGCCGCGATCGGCAGCACCAGCCCGTTCCCGGCGACGGCCCCGATCAGCCCGCCGCCGGAACGCCGGTCGGCGACCACGACGCCGACCGCGATGAGGACCGGGATCAGCGCGAACAGGCCGAGCATGACCAGCGTGCGCGGGCGGCGCAGCACCCAGCGCAGCTCGGCGCCCAGCAGCCGGCCCAGCGGCGCGGACGTGCGCCGAAGGGGCAACGGATCGGCCTGCGTCGTCACCGGGCCTCCTCGGTCAGCCGCGCGAACAGCTCCTCCAGCCGGGCCCGCCGACGGCGGGCCTCGTGCACCGCGACGCCGGCGCGCACCAGCAGCGCGATCACCTCCGGCGCCGGCGGTCCGTCGTCGGCCACGACCACCGCGTCACCGTCGCGGAACGCCGTCGCACCCGCCGCACGCAGGACGGGCAGCGCGCGCTCGACATCGGGGGTGCTGATCACCAGCCCGCCGGCATCGGCCTCCAGCAGGGTCCGCAGCTCGCCGGAGGCGACCAGCGAACCCGACTGCAGCACCGCGACGTGCGTGCAGGTCGCCTCCACCTCGGCCAGCAGGTGCGAGGACACCAGCACCGTCGCCCCGCCCGCGTGCAATTCGGCGATGATGCGCCGGACGTCGCGGGTACCGGCCGGGTCCAGCCCGTTGGTCGGCTCGTCGAGGACGACGAGCCGGCGCGGGACGAGCAGCACAGCCGCCAGCCCGAGCCGCTGTTTCATGCCGAGGGAGTACCCGCGGTAGCGGCGGTCGGCGGCGCCGGCGAGCCCCACGCGCTCCAGGGCGGCGTCCACCGCGGCCGGGAGGTCACGGCTCGTGAGCAGCGGTTCGGTGGCGCCGGCCCGGCGCAGGTTCTCCCGGCCGGACAGGAACGGGTGGAAACCCGGGCCCTCGACCAGCGCGCCCACCGACGGCAGCACCGCGCCGGCGCCGTCCGGGACGGGGCTGCCGAGCAGCTCCGCGGTCCCGGCGGTCGGTCGGGTCAGGCCCAGCAGCATCCGGATCAGCGTGGTCTTGCCCGAGCCGTTGGGCCCGAGCATCCCGAGCACCGCCCCGGTGGGCACGTCCAGGTCGATCCGGTCCACGGCGACGGTGCGCCCGAACACCTTCCGCAGCCCGCGGACGCGGGCCGCGACCGGCGCCGCGGTCCCGTCCGCCGGCGCGCCTGCCGCAGCGCGAGTCACTCCCGCTGCGGTGGGGGTGGGCGTCACGTCGACAGGGCTTCGGTCAGGACCTGCTCCGGGACGGCACCGGCCGCGATCCGGCCGTCGTCGGTGACGATCGCCGTCGCCACCGCGGTGGTGATCAGCCGGCCGCTGCCCCAGCTGCCGCTCACGGGCGTGCCCAGGCTCGACAGGTCCGGCGACTCCCGGCCCTCCGCCGGGGCCTTCGCGATCACCACGGTGTCCCAGCCGTCGCCGACGACCGTCGGGCCGCCGCTCGTGGCGGGGGCGCCCGGCGCCGGGCTGGTGGATTTCGGCTCGGCCGCCGTGACCGTCGCGCCGGGGGGCGGGGTGAAGGTGAACAGAGACGGGTCCTGCGCGCCGAACGTGAGGTCGGTGAAACCGACCTGCAGCGCCGGTTCCGCCGAGCCGGTCGCCAGCACGCTGAACCGCAGCGGCATCCGCTTCTCGGCGTCGACCGCGATCCGGACCTCGCGCAGCAGCGTGCGCTCGGTCGGCGCCGGTGCGAGCACCAGTTCGTAAGCCGGGCGCCCGGCCACCTCGGCCGTGCCGTCGACGGTCACCGCGCTGGTGGAACGGAGCATCTCGATGGCCTGGGTGGCCGCGGCCGTCGGATCGGTGGCGGCCCGGGCCTCCTGCCTCTCTCCGATCGGCCTGCGGGTCACGGTGCGGTCCGCGGAGTCCCAGGACCACAGCGTCGTCCCGTCGGTGACGATCGTGCGCTCGCCCTGCGCCGTCGGGAGCGACAGCCGGCCCTGGTGCTCGCCACCGGACCACACCCGGGCCGTGCTCGTGCCGTCGGCGGCCTGCGGGAGCTGGGGCAACGGAGGCAGCCCCAGCGCGTTGTCCAGCTCGACGGTCCCGGCGAACGGCTCGTGCCGGGCCGCGATCACCGAGCTGACGAGGTCCTCCGGGGAGACCGGCGGCAGCTCCGGAGCGGCCCCGGCGCCCGCCGGCGTCGCGAGCAGCCCCAGCCCGACGGCGCCGGCGACCGTCACCCTCAACCCGGCCCTGACCCAGCCACTGCGCTTCGCTGACCGCCCTGCTGCCATGGACACAGCGTGAAGCATGGCGGCTGAGAGATGTCTGAGGTGACAGGCGGTCACGGCGTTACCGCGTGGTCGTCCCGACCAGTAGCGTCGCCGCCGATGGCGCGAGTGCTGGTGGTGGACGACGAACCCGGGGTGCGGACCGCACTCGCCCGGGGACTGACGGCCGAGGGCATGGAGGTGGTCGCGCTCGGCGACGGGCCGTCGGCGCTGCGGGCCGCGATGACCGGCAGCTTCGACGCCGTGGTGCTCGACATCATCCTGCCGGGGCTGTCCGGCTACCGGGTGCTGGAGCAGCTGCGCGCGGACGGCGTCGACACACCGGTCCTGCTGGTCTCGGCCAAGGACGGCGAGATCGACCAGGCCGACGGGCTCGATCTCGGCGCCGACGGCTACCTGGTGAAGCCGTTCTCCTTCGTCGTACTCGTCGCGCAGCTCAAGGCGATGCTCCGCCGCCGCGACGCGGCGCTCGGCCGGACCGGGCAGCGGGTGCGTCTCGGCCCCCTGGTCGTCGACCCGGCGGCGCGCACCGTGGCCTGGGACGGCCGTCCGGTGGAACTTTCGCCGCGCGAGTTCGCGCTGCTGCACGCCCTGGCCAGCCGGCCGGACACCGCCGTGGCCAAGGACGAGCTGCTGCG
Source organism: Pseudonocardia bannensis (assembly GCF_012911875.1). Taxonomy (GTDB): domain Bacteria; phylum Actinomycetota; class Actinomycetes; order Mycobacteriales; family Pseudonocardiaceae; genus Pseudonocardia; species Pseudonocardia bannensis. The sequence continues at coordinate 33,231 of NZ_JAAXKZ010000020.1, forward strand.
GCTGGTCTGGGGCGACGAGCAGGCGGCGAGCCGCAACGTCGTCGAGGTCTACGTCGGGTACCTGCGGCGCAAGCTCGAGGCGGTGGGCGCGGGGAACGTGCTGCGCACCGTGCGCGGCTACGGCTACCTGGTCGGCTCTGCGTGACGTCACCGTGATCGCGCGGTTGCGTCGGTGGTGGGCGGCCCGCCCGCTCCGGTTCCGGATCACCCTGGTGGTCGGGGTCGTGGCCCTCGTGGTGCTGCTCGCGCTGAGCCGGCTGGGTGCGGGGCTGCTGCAGTCGACGCTGCTCGGTGCGGCCGACGCCGAGCTGCGCGGGCAGGCCCGGATCGCCGCCGACCGGATCGCGACCGGCACCCCACTGGACGCGTCGGGCCCGCAGCCGTCGATCCGCATCGTCGACACGGCCGGCGCCCCGGTCGACGGCCGCGGAACGCTGCCCCTGCGCCCACGGGAGATCCGCGAACTCGCCGCCGGCGAGTCGTTCACCGTGTTCCGCGACGGCGACCCGCGGCGCTGGCTCGCCGTGCCCGCCGTCCTGCCGGACGGGACGCCCCGGCTCGTGGTGGCCTCCGGTGACCTGGTCGGTGCGGCGACGCTGCTCGCCCGGGCCGCGGTCGGTTTCCTGCTGGCCGCCCTGCTGGGCGCGGCGGTCGTCGCGCTCGCCGCGTGGGCCGCGACCCGGGCCGCGTTGCGCCCGGTCGACCGGATGCGCGTGGCCGCGGCCAGGCTGCCGCCGGGGGAGCGGTTGCCGGTGCCCACGGCCCGGGACGAGCTGCACGCGCTCGCAGAGGAGATCAACTCGCTGCTCGCCCGGCGCGACGAGGCAGCGGCCCGGCTGGAGCGCTTCACCGGCGACGCCGCGCACGAGCTGCGGTCCCCGGTGGCCGCGATCCGCGTGCAGGCCGAGGTGGCCGTCGCGCACCCGGATCCGGCGTTGGCGGACGAGACGCTGCGCGAGGTGGCGGTCGAGGCCCAGCGGCTGTCGGTGTTGCTGTCGGACCTGCTCGCGCTGGCCCGCGCGGATGCGGGACAACGCCCGCCGGCCGAGCCCGTGGACCTGGTCGGGGCGACCCGGGCGGCGATCAGCCGGGCGGCCGTGCAGGACGGTGACGATCACGACCGGCCCGTGGTCCAGCTCGTCGCCCCCACCCCGGCCGAGGTCGCGGCCAGCGCGGGCGAGGTGGGGCTGGTGCTGGACAACCTGCTGGGCAACGCGCGCCGCTACGCCCGCTCCGTCATCCGGGTCGACGTGCTCCCGGCGGGGCGGTGGGTGCGACTCGTCGTGGAGGACGACGGTCCCGGCATCCCCGAGGCGGACCGGGAACGTGTCTTCGACCGGTTCACCAGGCTGGCCCCGGAGGTCGGGGGCGGAGGCGCCGGCCTCGGGCTGGCCCTGGTGTCGGCCCTGGTTCGCGGTCGCGGCGGGACGGTCGTCGCGGGCGCGGCCCCCGATGGCGGCGCCCGCCTCGAAGTCCGCTGGCCCGCCCCCTCCTGACCCCGCGAGTCGGGGTTTCCAGGAGCGCGAGTCGCAGTCTCCCGGTGCGCGAGTCGGGGTTTTCGGGAGCGTGAGTCGCGGTCTCCCCGTGCGCCACATCGGGGTGGCTCCGGGCGTGCGTCGGGGTCTTCCTGTGCGCGAGTCGTGGCGTCTGCGCGCCTGGCATGCGCTCGGCTCGCTCACCCGTCCCGGCCCGGGTCCTGAGACACCGGTCCGGGATCATCGGACGCCGATGCGACGATCTCCTGTCGTGCCCGCGCTGCGCTCCACCACCCTGATCGACGCCCCGCCCCGCACCGTGGCCGGTCTGCTGCGGGACTCCGAGGTCGCGGCCGAGGCGCTCGCTCGCGACGGGCACCGGTTCACGGCGCCGGCCCGGTTGCTGGTCCCGGGTGACGAGGTCCGGCTGGGCGCCCGGCTGCTGCCCGGCATCCGGCTTCCGCTGACCACCCGCATCACCGCGATCTCACCGGCCGGGATGACCTCGGTCCTCACTCGCGGACCGGCCCGGGAGCTGGTGCACACGGTGACGCTCACCCCGACCGCCACCGGCACCCGACTCGTCGACGAACTGATGTGGACCGCGCCGTGGGGGCCGCTGGGACGGATCGGCGACGCGCTGCTGCTGCGCCGCATGGTGCGGCGGCTGCTCGCGGCGCGGGCCGGCGTTCTCACCGAACGGGTGGCGGCACTGGCCGGGGCGAGCGTGGTGGTGGCGACCGCGCTGGTGCGCGACGGCCGGGTACTGGCCGCCCAGCGCTCGCGCCCGCCGGAGCTGGCGGGGCAGTGGGAGCTGCCGGGTGGCCGGGTGGAGGCGGGGGAGTCGGAGCCGGATGCGGTGGCGCGGGAGTGCCGTGAGGAGTTGGGGACGGACGTCCGCGCCATCGGCCGGCTCGGCACCGATCTGCCGATCGCCCCGGGCCTGCTGCGGGTGCACCGGGCCGAACCGGCACCGGGTGCCGCGGAGCCGCGGGCGCTGGAGCACTCCGCGCTGCGGTGGGTCGGGGCGGACGAGCTCGCCGATCTCGACTGGGTGGCGGCCGACCGCGCGGTCCTCGCGGATCTGACCGAGCTGCTGACCGGCCGTACCTGAGGGCCGGGCGGCGGATAGAGGGGCGGGCTGTAGGACGCGCGGTCGGCTGATGGGCGGGCGGACCGAGCCGAAGCGAGCGCGGATCGGTGCCCGCGCACGCCTTCGTGATCACCGTTGCGGAAGCCGACGCCGCGGATTCCGCGGTCGCCGGCTCCCGGCCGATGATCACGAGACGAGGTGGCCCAGGGTGGGAACCGGGGCGGGCCGCGGTCCGTCAGACCCGGGCATGTCGGTCAACTCGTACCTCCTCCGCCAGGCCGGGGTCATCACGCGGGCACAGGCGCAGAGCGCCGGGCTCTCCCGTGACGCGGTCGACCGGCGGCTCGCCACCCGCCGCTGGCGGCCGCTCCACCCGCGGGTCTACCTCGCCGCCGGCCACCGGCTGACCGATGAGGCCCGGGTGCGCGCAGCCGTGCTGTGGGCCGGGGAGAGAGCCGTGCTGTCCGGGGTGGCCGCCGCCTGGTGGCACGGGATGGCCGAGCGCGCACCGCTCGTCGTCGGGGTGACGGTGTCCCGGCGCCGGTGTCCAGGCCCGCGTCCGGGAGTGGCGGTACGTCGCCGCGAGCTGGACCCGGCCGACCGGGACGAGCGCCGTGGCGTCGTCCTCACCGCCCGTCCGCTGACGGTGCTGGAGGCTGCCGTGGAGCTGGGCGGCACCGGTGGTGAGTTCCTCGATCGTGCCCTGCAGCGGTGGGTGCGCTTCCCGGCCGTGTACGCGGCCTACTGCCGCAACCTCGGCGCGCACGGCTCGGCGACGGCGGGCAAGCTGCTCGTGGCCGCCGCGGACCGGTCGGCGTCCGTGGCGGAGCGGTTGCTCGCGCGGCAACTGCGGGCGGCGGGCATCACCGGATGGCGGGCGGGCCACGAGGCCGGAGGATTCGTCATCGACATCGCCTTCCCGGCGGCACGGGTCGCGATCGAGGTCGACGGGTGGGCCTGGCACATGGACACCGAGCGGGCCGGGCGCGACAGGCGACGGCAGAACGCTCTGGTCCGGCAAGGCTGGACGGTGCTGCGCTACACCTGGCACGACCTGACCGGACGGCCCAGGACGGTGCTCGCCGAGATCCTGCACGAGGTCGCCACCGCCTGCGCCGCGTCCGTCTGACTCGGGATCGGGTGCACCCGGGCCCTACACCGCCGAGCCTCCCCGTAGCGACGGTCACGTGGTGACTTCGATCACCGATCGGCCATGATCGACCGTTGTGAACGGACGGCGGTGAACACCGCGGCTGTGCGCTCCCGGACGGCGATCACGGCGCCGGGCCGCCGCCGGGCGACACGCGGGCAGGTCACCTCGGCAGCCCCGGCGGCCGCCCTTCCCGTGATCGCCGTTCCGGTGCGCCGGGCCGCGAACAGCACTGATCGGGATGCACAACCGCTGATCACAGGCCTGTGGCCGACCTCCATCAGAGGGATCGTCCGACCGCGGGGCCGGGGCCGGGCTCAGTACTTGCGCGCCTCTTTGACCGCCCGCGAGAGCTCCTTGCCGCTCAGCCCCCGGTCGGCAATCTTGCTCAGCCGTTGTGCGACCACAGGGCAGTTCGAGCACCGTTTCGGCTTCGAACGGCAGCACTTCTTCTTGACCTTGCCCATGATGAGGTGAGCCTAGGCTCACGAGTGGGAATGATCCAGGGGTTCAACGGGCTACCGTTAACTGTGAGCACAGCTGGATCCACCCTCGAGGCCGCCCACTCGGCGGACCCGATCGCCACTTCCGCCGTGACCCCTGATTCGGGCACCGACACCGCTACCCGCGGCTTCCCCGATTCGCGCGGCGAGCTGCGCAACGTCGCGATCGTGGCCCACGTCGACCACGGCAAGACGACCCTGGTGGACGCCATGCTCCGCGCCTCCGGTGCCTTCGGCGAGCGCGCCGAGCCCGTCGACCGCGTTCTCGACTCCGGAGACCTGGAGCGCGAGAAGGGCATCACGATCCTCGCCAAGCACACCGCCATCAACTGGCACGGGCTGACGGTCAACGTCGTCGACACCCCCGGCCACGCCGACTTCGGCGGCGAGGTCGAGCGCGGCCTGTCCATGGTGGACGGGGTCGTGCTGCTCGTCGACGCCAGCGAGGGCCCGCTGCCCCAGACCCGCTTCGTCCTGCGCAAGACCCTGGCGGCCGGGCTGCCGGTCGTCCTCGTCGTGAACAAGACCGACCGCTCCGATGCGCGGTGCGCCGAGGTCGTCGACGAGAGCCTCGAGCTGCTGCTCGAGCTGGCCGACGAGCTCGAGCTCGACGAGGCCACCACCGCGCACCTGCTCGACCTGCCCGTGGTCTACGCCTCCGGCCGTGCCGGGCGTGCCTCCCGGACCCGGCCCGCCGACGGTGAGCTGCCCGACGCGCCCGACCTCGAGGCGCTGTTCGACACGCTCATCGCCACCGTGCCGCCGCCCGCGGACGACCCGGACGCCCCGCTGCAGGCGCACGTCACCAACCTCGACGCGACGACCTTCCTCGGCCGCATCGCGCTGTGCCGCGTCCGCGCCGGCACGATCCGCCGCGGCCAGCAGGTCGCGTGGTGCCAGGAGGACGGCACCGTCACCCGGGTGAAGATCACCGAGCTGCTGCGTACCGAGGCGCTGACCCGCGTCCCGGCCGACTCGGCGTCGGCGGGCGACCTGGTCGCGGTGGCCGGCATCGCCGACGTCACGATCGGCGACACCCTGGCCGATCCGGAGCACCCGAACCCGCTGCCGCGGATCGCGGTCGACGAGCCGGCGATCTCGATGACCATCGGTACCAACACCTCGCCGCTGGCGGGCAAGGACACCCATCCCGGCACCAAGCTGACCGCCCGGCTGGTCAAGAACCGGCTCGACTCCGAGCTCGTCGGCAACGTGAGCATCAGGGTGCTGCCCACCGAGCGCCCCGACGCGTGGGAGGTGCAGGGCCGTGGTGAGCTGGCGCTCGCGATCCTCGTCGAGACCATGCGCCGGGAGGGCTTCGAGCTGACGGTCGGCAAGCCCGAGGTCGTGACCCGCACGATCGACGGCAAGCTGCACGAGCCGTTCGAGCAGCTCTCCGTCGACGTCCCCACCGAGCATCTCGGTGCCGTCACCCAGCTGCTGGCGGCCCGCAAGGGCGAGATGGGCCAGATGATCCACGGTGACAACCGGGTCCGGATGGACTTCCGCGTCCCGAGCCGCGGCCTGATCGGCTTCCGCACCGAGTTCCTGACGATCACCCGCGGCGCCGGCATCGCCAGCCACGTCTTCGACGGCTACGGCCCCTGGGTCGGGGAGCTGCGCACCCGCCTGCGCGGGTCGCTGATCGCCGACCGCGACGGCCCCGTCACCGGCTATGCCGTGGACCAGCTCGCCGACCGCGGCGTGCTGTTCGTCGGCCCCGGCACCAAGGTCTACAACGGCATGGTGATCGGCGAGTACACCCGCGCCGAGGACCTCGAGGTCAACATCACGAAGGAGAAGAAGCTCACCAACATGCGCTCGTCCACGGGCGACGAGTTGGTGAAGCTGACCCCGCCGACGGTGCTGAACCTCGAGCAGGCGCTGGAGTTCTGCGCCCCCGACGAGTGTGTCGAGGTGACGCCGGAGTCGGTCCGTATCCGGAAGGTCGAGCTGGACTCGCACACCCGGGCCCGGAGCCGGGCGCGGGCGAAGTCGGCGCGCTGACCCCGGTCGACCCGCCGACCCCGGTACGGGGTCGGCGGGTCGGCCCGCGCGGTGCGACGATGGCCGCCGCGCGGGTCCCGGACCGCCGCGAGGAGGGGAACGAGGACCGGTGGGAGGACGAGGGTGACACGGATCGGCTCGACCCCCCGTACCGCACTCGCGATGCTGCTGGTCGCGGTCCTGGCCGCGCTCGCCGGGTGCACCGCGCAGCCTCCGCCGCAGCCGGCACCGGCGCCCGCACCCGCGCCGCGGACCGAGCCGACCCGGATCGTCGTCGGGGTCGACGCGCTCGGCGCCGGGTTCAACCCGCACCTGCTGGCGCACCAGTCGCCCGTCACCACCGCGGTGGCCGCCCTCGTGCTGCCATCGGTGTTCCGGCCCGACGCGACGGGCACACTGCGGCTGGACCGGACGATCGCGACCAGCGCCGAGGTGGTCTCGACGGCGCCGTTCACGGTGAGCTACGAACTCAACGTCACGGCGTCCTGGTCCTCGAACGCGCCGATCGCCGCGGAGGACTTCGTCTACCTCGTCGAGCAGATGCGCAGCCAGCCGGGCGTGGCCGACGCCGCCGGTTACCGCCTGATCACCGACGTCCGGTCCCGGGCCGGGGGCAAGGCCGTCGACGTCGTGTTCTCCGAGCCCTACCCACAGTGGCAGCAGCTGTTCTCCCAACTGCTGCCGGCGTCGATCCTGAAGGATGCCCCCGGCTCATGGACCGGGGCCCTGGCCAACGGGCTGCCCGTGTCCGGCGGTCCGTTCCGGGTCGCGTCGGTGGACCGGGCGCGCGGTGAGGTCGTGCTCGCCCGCAACGACCTCTACTGGGACACCCCGGCCACGCTCGATCAGATCCTGCTGCGCCGCCTCGACCCGAACACCCTCGCGGAGGGGCTGCGGGTCGGCGACGTGCACGTGGCGCTGCCGGCGGCCGACCCGGCCGTCCGGCAGGCGGTGGCCGGGATCGTGCCGGCGGTGCGCACCCAGAACGCTCCCCAGCCGACCGTGACCGAGCTCGGGCTGCGCGGCGACGCCGGGCCGCTCGCGGATCCCCGGGTGCGGCAGGCGATCGGTGCGATGGTCGACCGGGAGGCGGTGCGGGCCGCCGTGGCGCCGGACGCGCTGCCGGCCGACGCCTTCGGGCTCGCCCCCTCGCAGCCGGGCTATGCCCCGTCCGCGCCGCCGGGTGCCCCCGCCCGGCCCGATCCGGCCACCGCGGAGCAGTTGCTCACGTCGGTGGGTTACACCCGCTCCGCGGACGGCGGCTGGGTCCGGAACGGTCAGCCGCTGCGGTTGGTCATCGGGGCGGCCGCCGAACGGTCCGACGACCTGCGCGTCGCCGAGCTGGTGGCGGCGCAGCTGGAGGCGGCGGGTGTGCGGACCTCGCTGGTCGCCCCGCCGGCCGCGGAGTTGTTCGGCCAGTCGAGCGTCACGCCGACACCGCCGTCGACCACCGCTTCCCCGACGCCGACGCCGACGGCGCCTGCCCGGGCGGCGGGCCCGGAACCGACCCCGTCCGTGAACGCCCCGGGTCCGACGCCGAGCCCGGCGTCGAGCCCCACGCCGACGTCGGCGTCGACCGCCTCGCCCGTGCCGGGGGCGGGGGGCGTGCGGGTCGATGTGCTGGTCCAGCCCCGGACCGTGGGTGGCGACCTGGGCACCGAGCTGTCCTCGGACTTCGGCTGTCCGCGCGCCACCGCCGCGGTCGCGGACCCGCCGCCGACACCGACCGGGTTCTGCTTCCCCGCACTGCAGCCGTTGCTCGACAGCTTGCTCACCGGCCCCGCGAACCCGCAGTTGGCCGCGACCGTCGAGCGGGTGCTGTGGGCCCAGGTGCCGGCGCTGCCGCTGTTCCAGCCGGTCACCCTGGTGGTGAGCACGCCGACCTCGGACGCGGCGACCGGGATCGGTCCGGGCCCGTTGCGTACCGGGCCGGCGACCGGGGCCCAGCGCTGGACCGCACCGGTGACCTGAGCGCGTCACCTGACAGCGCCAAGTTGATCACTGGTAGTGACCTTGTGTCGCTGTGTACAGGTTCGATCACCCTTTGGTCACGATCTTCATGGCTCGGGTGGCGAGGTCACGGCGTGGTTCCTACGGTCCCTGGGTCGGCGCACCCCGACCGGGACATGGCCGGAACCCGCCGCGACCGGGACGCCGCACAAGGCGTCAGCAGCACAGAAGGGTCATGGAGCGCATGAGGAGAACGAGGGCGGCGTGGTCCGCCACCGCGCTGACGGTGGTGGCCGGCCTGGTGCTCGCCGGCTGCAGCCAGCAGAGCAACACCGGCGCGCCGGACACCGGGCAGCCGGCGGTGGGCTTCCCGGAGACGGCGCCGAACCCGGAGCAGCCGGGTAGGCCGGGCGGCGTCTTCCGTCTCGGGAGCACGGAGCCGACGGCCATCGATCCGTACAACGCCCAGGAGTCCGAGGGCATCCGGGTGGCCGAGGCGATCTTCACCGGCCTGGTCGAGGTCCAGCCCGACGGCGCGGTCACCCCGGGTGTGGCCAGTGACTGGTCGGCGAACGACAACTGCAGCGTCTGGACGTTCAACCTCAAGCCGGGCACGACGTTCCACAACGGCGAGACCGTCGACGCCGCCTCGTTCAAGCGGGGCTGGGAGCGGGCGGCGGCGAAGGGTTCCGGCTCCGAGGTCTCCTACCACCTCGACGTGATCCAGGGCTACGCCGAGATGCAGAGCGGCGCGGCGACCCAGCTGACCGGGGTCGACGCGAGCAACCCGGACCGGCTCGTCGTGACGCTGACCAAGCCCGACTGTGAGTTCGAGCTGCGGACCAACCACCCGGTCTACAGCCCCGTGCCGACGGCGGTCGGCGCGACCACGGACACCGCGTACACCGACGCCCCGATCGGCAACGGCCCGTTCCGCATGGACGGCAAGTGGCAGCACAACCAGGGCATCCGGCTCGTCCGCTTCGACGACTACACCGCCGGGGACAAGGCGTTCCTCGACGCCGTCGAGATCACGATCCTGCCCGACGCCAACGGCGCGCAGCTCGAGTACGACGGCTTCAACAACGGCCAGTTCGACTGGGCGCGGATGCCTCCGCCGCTGCTGGCGCAGGCGCGCGCGGCGAACGAGCCGGCCGGAAAGTGGATGTCGAAGAAGACCAACGGCATCAACTACTTCACGGTCGCGAACACGACGGCTCCGCTGAACTCCCCGGAGGCCCGCAAGGCGATCTCGCTCGCCATCGACCGCAACGCCATCGCGCAGGGCGTGTTCCAGGGCGCCCAGTCCCCGGCGACCGCGCTGGTGCCGCCGCTGTTCCCGGAGGCCTACCAGGACGGGGTCTGCGAGGCCTGTCGCTACGACCCGGCGGAGGCCAAGCGGCTCGCCGAGCAGGCCGGGCTGACCCCGGGTACCGAGCTCAGTCTCCAGTTCAACACCGGTGGTGGCCACGAGGAGTGGACCGCGGCCGTCCGCCAGCAGTTGGAGACCAACCTGGGCCTCAAGGTGAACTACACGGGGGTGCCGTTCACCGACCTGCTGAACAACGAGGGCGCCCCGGGCGCGACCGGTCTGTTCCGTTCGGCGTGGGGTGCGGACTACCCGACCCCGGGCAACTACCTGATCCCGCTGCTCGCCACATCCTCGATCGGGGCGGCGCCGAACGAGCCGGTCACCGGCAACAACTACGGTCGCTACAGCAACCCGCAGTTCGACGACCTGGTGGCGCGGGCCAATGCGAGCAAGGATGAGGCCGAGCGCAACGACCTGTGGAAGCAGGCCGAGCGGATCGCCATCGGTCAGGACCTGGCGCTCATCCCGCTGTGGGCCCGGCAGCAGTTCCGGCTCGTCGCGACCGACCGGTTCAACAACATCAACATGAACTTCAACGAGAACCCGACGCTGGAGAAGATCTCCATCAAGTGAGCTCGTGACGACGGCCGGCGGCCCCTCCACCGAGGGGCCGCCGGCCCTCGCGTATGGAGAGAAGAAGGCCTCATGGGAATGTTCATCCTGCGCCGCTCAGGGCAGGCGGTCCTGGTGGTGATGGGCGCGACGCTGCTCGTCTTCATCGCCACGTTCGCGCTCGGTGACCCCTTCGCCTCGACCGGCGACCGTCAGGTGCCGCCGGAGATCGCGGCGGCCAACCGGGCCCAGTTCGGCCTGGACCAGCCGCTGCCGATCCAGTACGTGACCTACCTGGGCAACCTGTTCACCGGCGATCTGGGGGTCGACTTCGACCAGCGCCGCCCGGTGATCGACATGCTGGCCGAGACCGTGCCCAACACCGTCCGGCTGGCGCTCGTCGCCATCCTGATCGACGTGATCATCGGGGTGGTCGCCGGCATCATCGCCGCGGTCAAGCGCTACTCCTTCGCCGACGTCCTGGTCACCGTGCTGTCGACGCTCGCGATCGGCGTCCCGGTGTTCGTCATCGGCATCGTGCTCGTGGCCAACCTCTCCGGCGTCGGACCGTTCCCGACCGTGCCACGCAGCTTCACCGTCGAGGTGCCCTGGTACCAGGAGGTCCTGCTGCCGGCGTTCGCGCTGGCGATCATCGACGCGGCGTTCATCGCACGCCTGATGCGCGGCTCGATGCTCGAGGTGCTGCGCTCGGACTACATCCGGACCGCACGGGCCAAAGGCCTCTCCGAACGCAAGGTGATCGGCAAGCACGCGCTGCGCAACTCGCTGATCCCCGTCGTCACCTACATCGGGGTCTCGCTCGGCGTGCTGCTCGGCGGAGCGATCATCACTGAGACGATCTTCCAGTACAACGGTGTCGGCTTCCTGCTGTTCCGGGCGATCAGCGGCAACAACGCTCCGGTGATCTCCGCGGTCGTGGTGTTCGGCGTGCTGGCCTACGTGCTGCTGAGCCTGCTCGTGGACATCCTCTACGCCTTCCTCGACCCCCGGATCCGACTGAACTAGCCACCACCACAGACGAACGAGTTGGGGCGACCCCTCATGACCACGCTTCCGCCGCCCACCGGCGGCTCGCCGGCCGACACCGCCGAGGTGGCCGCCGCGGCGCGACCCACCACGCAGGCCCCGCACGGCGGCCGCCGTTCCGCAGGGCCGGGCCAGCTCTCCGACATCTGGCGCCGCTACCGGCGCAACAGGCTGGCCCTGCTCGGCCTGGGCATCGTCGGGTTGCTGGTCTTCCTCGCGATCTTCGAACCCTTCATCACGCCGTTCAGCCCGTTCGAACAGAACCTGCTGAACACCACGGCGCCACCCAGCGCCCGGCACTGGTTCGGTACCGACGTGCTCGGCCGCGACATGTTCTCCGCGATCATCTACGGCGCCAAGCTCGCGGTGATCGTGGGTCTCGCGACGGTGGCGATGTCGTTGCTGATCGGCGTGGTGTTCGGGGCCATCGCCGGCTTTCGCGGCGGGGCCGTGGACTCGGTCATCATGCGTACGACCGACGTCTTCCTGGCCTTTCCGCTGCTCGTCGGCGCGATCCTGGTGGTGCGCACGTTCGGTGCGGGGGTCACGCCGGTGATCATCGCGCTGGCCCTGTTCGGGTGGACGACCAGCGCGCGGCTGATGCGCGGCCAGACGCTGGCCCTGCGGGAGAGCGAGTACGTCGAGGCCGCCCGGTCCATCGGGGCGACCGACCGGCGGATCATCTCGCGGCACATCCTGCCCAATGCGATCGCGCCCGTGCTGGTCTACGCGTTCACCAACATCGGCGTGGTCGTCGTCGCGATGGCCTCGCTGTCGTTCCTCGGCATCGGCGTCCCGGCGGACATCCCGGAGTGGGGCCGGCTGATCTCGCAGTCGGCGCCGTTCTTCCAGGTGCCCGGCAAGTCCCACCTGTGGGCCTTCCCGGCGCTCGCCATCTGCGTCACCACGTTGGGCTTCGCGTTCGTGGCCGACGGCCTGCGCGACGCGCTCGACCCCAAGCTGCGCGGGAGGGGCTGACCGTGGCCGATACGGCAGGAACGACACCGACCTCGCGGGGCGAGGACGTGCTCGGCGCATCCGGGGGGAGCCGGACCGCGCCGCTGCTGGAGGTCCGCGACCTGCGGGTGCACTTCGACACCCCGGCCGGGACGGTCAAAGCCGTCGACGGGGTCAGCTGGCAGGTCGACGAGGGCGAGACGCTGGCGATCGTCGGCGAGTCCGGGTCGGGCAAGTCGGTGTCGGCGATGACGATCCTCGGGCTGGTCCCGAGTCCGCCGGCGGTGTTCCCCGGCGGACAGGTGCTGCTGCGCGGCCGTTCGCTGCTCGACATGCCGGAGGCCCGGCAGCGCAAGCTGCGGGGCAACGAGATCTCGATGATCTTCCAGGACCCGCTGACCGCGCTGAACCCGGTCTTCAAGGTCGGCGAGCAGATCGCCGAGATGATCCGGACGCACCGGAAGGTCGGGAAGGCGGCGGCGCTGCGCAAGGCCGTCGACCTGCTCGGCGAGGTGGGCATCCCCAACCCGCGGGTGCGTGCCGCGCAGTACCCGCACGAGTTCTCCGGCGGCATGCGGCAGCGCGCGATGATCGCGATGGCGCTGGCCAACGACCCGCAGGTGCTGCTGGCCGACGAGCCCACCACCGCGCTCGACGTCACCGTGCAGGCGCAGATCATGCAACTGCTCGAGGATCTGCAGGCCAGCCGTAACACCGCGATCGTGCTCATCACCCACGACCTCGGTCTGGTCGCCAGCCACGCCGACCGGATCGCCGTGATGTACGCGGGCCGGATCGTGGAGACCGGCACGTGCGAGGAGATCTTCACCGCGCCGCGGCACTCCTACACCCACGGCCTGCTGTCCAGCCTCGCCCGGATGGACCACGCCCGGCCGGAGAAGCTGGAGCCGATCCCCGGGCAGCCGCCGAGCCTGTCGCGGGTACCGCAAGGCTGCGCGTTCCACCCGCGCTGTCAGTTCGCCACCGCCGAGTGCACGACCGAGGTGCCGATACTCGTCCCGAGCCGGCCCGGCTCGGACCATCTGCACGCCTGCCTGCACAGCGACAGGGTCGCCGCGGCGCACTCCGCTCCGCGCCCGCCCGCGGCGGTCGCGACGGCGCGCGTCGAGACCGGCGTCCCGCCGGTCCTCGAGGTCGAGGGCCTGGTCAAGCACTTCCCGATCCGGTCCGGCCTGCTGTTCAAACGCACCATCGGCGCCGTGCAGGCCGTGGACGGGATCGACCTGGACATCGAGCCGGGGACGACGCTGTCCCTGGTCGGTGAGTCCGGCTGCGGCAAGTCGACGGCGGCGCGGACGATCCTGCGGTTGCAGGAGCCGACCGCGGGGTCCGTCCGGCTCGGCAGCCGCGACGTCACGGCCATGCGCAAGGAGGAGCTGCGCAAGGCCCGGGAGGACATGCAGATCGTCTTCCAGGACCCCTACGCCTCGCTCAACCCGCGCATGACGGTCCGGCAGATCCTCACCGAGAAGTACGAACTGCTCGGCGGCGAGCTCACCGAGGACACGATCCCCGACCTGCTGGAGACCGTCGGCCTCTCGGCGGAGTACGCCGACCGCTACCCGCACGAGTTCTCCGGCGGTCAGCGCCAGCGCGTCGGCATCGCGCGGGCGATCGCGTTGAACCCGAGGTTCGTGGTCCTCGACGAGCCGGTGTCCGCGCTGGACGTGTCGATCCAGGCGCAGATCCTGAACCTCCTGGAGGACCTGCAGCGCGAGTTCGGCCTGACCTACCTGTTCATCGCGCACGACCTCTCGGTGGTCCGGCACATCTCCGACCGGGTGGCGGTCATGTACCTGGGCGGGATCGTCGAACTGGCCGACCGCGACGACCTGTTCGAGCGGCCGCAGCATCCGTACACCCAGGCGTTGATCTCGGCGGTGCCGATCCCGGACCCGGCCGTCGAACGCAGCCGGGAGCGGATCGTGCTCACCGGGGACGTGCCGAACCCGGCCGACCCGCCGTCGGGCTGCCGGTTCCGCACGCGGTGCTGGAAGCACCTGGAGCTGTCGGACCCGGACAAGCAGCGATGCATCACCGAGCGCCCTGCGCTGGACCTCGCCGACGGGTCGGGCCGGCACCGGGTGGCGTGTCACTTCGCGGGGGAGCGTCAGGTCCTGCGCGGCTGAGGTGGCTCCCACGCGTAGTGGCTGATCCACAGGCCCGGCTCCACCTCGGTGTGCCCGGCACCCCGGAACCCGGCGCTCTCGTAGAGCCTGCGGGCCGGGGCGTCGGCGCGCCCGCCGGATTCGACGACCCCGAACCAGGTCGACCCGGCGCCGCGCAGCGCGTCGACGGTGTCGGTGAGTCCGGGTATGGCAGGCGACCCGATCAGGGCGGCCTCCACGCGGTACGCCGCGATCTGCAGGTGGAGCAGGGCCTCGGCGACCCTCGTGTCGTGCTCGGGGTGGAGCCGGGCGACCCCGGTCGGCGCAGTGTTCATGGTCCTCCGGCTACGTAAGCTACGGGGCGTGAGCACGCGTGCCGGAAACTGTGACGGACCATCCGACACCGTGCTCGAGGTCTCCGGGCTCTCGGTGTCGTTCCCGAGTGCCGACGGGCCGGTGCGGGCCGTGCGGGGGGTGGACTACCGGCTGCGCCGCGGCGAGGTGCTGGGCATCGTCGGCGAGTCCGGGTCCGGCAAGTCGGTGACATCGCTCGCCGTCATGGGCCTGCTGCCGCGCACCGCACAGGTGTCCGGCTCGGTCCGGTTCGCCGGCCGGGAGTTGGTGGGTGCCCCGGACGCCGAGCTCAGCCGGATCCGGGGCCGGCGGATCGCGATGGTCCTCCAGGACCCGATGACGTCGCTGAACCCCGTGCACACCGTCGGCCGGCAGATCGCGGAGGCCGTGCGGGCCCACCACGACGTGAGCAGGGCGGCCGCGAACGACCGGGGGGTGGAGCTGCTCGCGGCCCTGCGCATCCCCAACCCGGCGGAGCGGGTGAACGCCTACCCGCACGAGCTGTCCGGTGGCATGCGCCAGCGGGTGGTCATCGCGATCGCGATGGCCAACGACCCCGACGTGATCATCGCGGACGAGCCGACGACCGCGCTGGACGTGACCGTGCAGGCCCAGGTCCTGGAGTCGCTGCGGACCGCCCAGGAGCGGACCGGAGCGGCGATGGTACTCATCACCCACGACCTCGGCGTGATCGCCGGACAGGCCGACCGGGTGCTCGTGATGTACGCCGGCAAACCCGTCGAGGTCGGCACCGCGGAGGAGGTCTTCTACACCCCGCGGATGCCCTACACCCTCGGCCTGCTGGGCAGCCTGCCGCGGCTGGACCGGCCGGCCGCCCGCCTCACGCCGATCGCCGGATCGCCCCCGTCGATGGTCGACCTGCCGCCGGGGTGCCCGTTCGCGCCCCGCTGTCCGCTCGCGGCCGCGAGCTGCACCGAGTCCGAGCCGGAACTGCAGACGGCCACCGGTGCCGGGCACCTGGCCGCGTGCCACCGGTCCGCGGAGCTGGCCGGCGCGAGCGCCGACGAGGTGTTCCGGGCCGGGGAGCGCGTCGGCGTGCCGGCCGGGCCCGGGGGCGGCGCGTGAGCGCTCCCGCCGTCCACCCCGACGGGGTCGTCCCGGCCGGCGGCGCGCCGCTGCTGTCCGTGCGTCACCTCGTCAAGCACTTCCCGGCGCGGTCGAAGGGCCTGATCCGCCGCGCCGCAGGCGAGGTGCACGCGGTCTGCGACGTGTCCTTCGACCTGGCGGCCGGAGAGACACTGGGCCTGGTCGGCGAGTCCGGCTGCGGCAAGTCGACCACGGCCAGGATGGCGCTGAACCTGATCCCGGCCACGTCGGGGGAGGTGCGGTACCGGGGCCGGGACCTGACGACGGTGTCGCGCCCGCAGATGCGGTCGCTGCGCCGGGAGTTGCAGATCGTCTTCCAGGACCCGTACGCGGCCCTCGACCCGAGGCTGTCCGTGCACGACATCATCGCCGAGCCGCTGCGTATCCACCGCCGCTACGACGCCGGCGGCCCGGACACGGTGCGCGAGCTGATGCGCAGGGTCGGCCTGGACCCCGAGCACGGCCACCGCCTGCCGCACGAGTTCTCCGGCGGGCAGCGCCAGCGCATCGGGGTGGCCCGCGCGCTGGCGCTGCGGCCCGCGGTGCTCGTCCTCGACGAGCCGGTCTCCGCGTTGGACGTGTCCGTCCAGGCCGGGGTGCTCAACCTGCTCGCCGAGCTGCAGTCCGAGCTGGGGCCCGCCTACCTGTTCGTCTCCCACGACCTGTCCGTGGTCCGGCACATCGCCGATCGGGTGGCCGTGATGTACCTCGGCCGGATCGTGGAGACCGGGCCGGTCGACCGGCTCTTCGACGGGCCGGCGCACCCGTACACGCAGGCGCTGATCTCGGCGATCCCGCTGCCCGACCCGCGCCGGGAACGGGCCCGCGAGCGGCTCACGCTGGCCGGGGAGCTGCCGAGCCCGCTCGCCCCACCGAGCGGCTGCCGGTTCCGTACCCGCTGCCCGACGTTCGCGGACGACCTGGGCGAGGGGGAGCGCCGGCGGTGCACCGAGGTGGTGCCGGAGCTCGTCGAGCGCGGGCAGGGACACCCGGTGGCCTGTCACTTCGCCCGGCGCCGGAGCATGCTCTGAGCGGCTCGGCATAGGCTGCGGCCGTGATGCTCCCCGCGCGCCGGCTCGTGCTGGTGCACGCCCATCCCGACGACGAGACGCTCACGACCGGCGGCACGATCGCCCGCTACGCCGCCGAACCCGACACCGCGGTGACGGTCGTGACCTGCACGCTGGGCGAGGAGGGCGAGGTCATCCCGCCCGAGCTCGCCCAGCTCGCCCCCGATCAGGCCGATCAGCTCGGCGGCTACCGGATCGGCGAGCTGGCCGGCGCCACGGCGGCGCTGGGCCTGCGCGACCACCGGTTCCTCGGCGGGGTGGGCCGCTGGCGCGACTCCGGCATGGTGCTGGCCGGACACGGGGTGCGCGCGGCGTCACCGGACCAGCTGCACCCCCGTGCGTTCGCCGCGCCCGGCGCGTTCGACGAGCAGGTCTCCCAGCTCGCGGCGATCCTCGCCGAGCTGCGCCCGCAGGTGGTGGTCAGCTACGGCGACGACGGTGGCTACGGCCATCCCGACCACGTCCGGGCCCACCGGATCACCGTCGCGGCCGCGGAACGGGCCACGGGGGTCGAGAAGGTCTACTTCGCCGCGGTCGGCCGGTCCGGGCTCGACGCCGGGCTCGCCGACCTCGCCGGCGCGCCGGGGATGCCGTTCCGCCTGCCCGCGCCCGACGAGCTGCCCAGCGTCGCCGACGCCGCCGTCACCACCCGGATCGACGTCGCCGCCCAGCGCCCGGCACGGATCGCCGCGATGCGCGCGCACGCGACCCAGATCGCGGTGTGGGAGGACCCGGCCCGGCCCGGCCGGGTGGCCTACGCGATGAGCAACGGGGTGGCGCAGCCGCTGCTCGACGTCGAGGAGTTCGTACTGGCCGGCGGCGCCGCCGGTCCCGAGACCGACCTGTTCACCGGGATCGGGACGTGATGCGGGTCCTGGTGCTCGCGCTGTTGTCGCTGGACTCGGCGATGCTGGCCGCGCTCGCGCTGATGCTCCAGCCGTCCTACATCGGGTGGGTCCCGGTGCCGATCGGCACGGTGCTCGTCCTGCTCACCATGCCGTGGCTGGTGCGCCGGGCCGCTGAGCAGGAGGCGAGCTCCGGGGTGGCGGGCGCGCCGGTTCTCGTGTGGATCGGGGTGGTCGGCGTGCTCGGGTTCGGCGGTCCCGGTGGCGACGTCCTGCTCCCGGCGACGTGGCAGTCGCTGCTGCTGATCGTGTCGGGCCTGGGCTCCGGGCTGTGGACGCTGCGGCAGGTGCTGCATTCCGGGCCCGCGACGGCGGACGACGAGCGGGGCTCCATGTCGGCGGTCAGCAGTGGCTGAGTCGATCAGCGACGCCGCGATCGTCGCGGTGCTGCGGCCGTTCGTCCGGGCGACCCGTCCGGTGCTCGACGGCCTGCGCGAGTCCGACCCGTTCGGTCTGCGGGCCCGGGTGGGCGCGCTGGACCGGTCGGGCCCCGGCGCGGTGGGCCCGGACGACGCGGGCGAGCGCGGTCTGCGGGAGAAGATGCTCGACGCGCTGGCCGCCGTCGAGGTCCCGGGCACGGCGGCGTGGGCGGCGATGGACGCCGATGCCCGCTGCCGGTGGTGGGTCTACCGGGTCGGCCGGTTCGTCACGCTGATCGCGGCGATCCCGGGACTGGGCGGGGCCCTCGCCCGCACCCTGCCGGTCTCGGCGGCGGTCGGGACGGCCGGCCAGGGCCTGCTGCTGTGCGCGATCGCGGGTGAGCACGGGATCCGCGAGGAGGACCACCTCGTCGCGCTGCTCGGTGCGGTCCTGTTCCGCCGGGACCTCGCCGTCCCGCACCAGCTCAGCGCCGCCGACGACGCCGCCGTCGCCGCGCGGGCGGCCGAGCTCACCGGTGATCTCGCCGGGGCGGGGAGCACGCCGACGCTGCGCCGGGTCGGCGGCGCGGTGTGGCGGCTCGGGCGGGCCCTGTTCGCGGTGGAGGACGAGCTCGACAAGCGCCCGCGCGGCCGCTTCTACCACGAGGCGATCGGCATGCTGCCCGTCGTCGGGGTGGTGGGGAAGTACTTCGGGGAGTGGTCGGGGCTCAAACGGGCCTCGAAGCAGGGTCACACCTGGTTGCGCTCGGGCGGCACGAGGTAGTGGTAGCGGTGGTGTTCGGTGGCGCCGAGGGCGTCGTAGAACGCCAGCGCCTCCGTGTTGTGCACCGCGACCTGGAGCACTGCCCAGCGTGCGCCGTGCTCGCGGCCCCAGCGCGCGGCCGCCGCGGTCAGCGCCGTGGCCACCCCGGTCCGGCGCGCGGCGGGGGCGACCGCCAGGCGGGACAGGTGGAGATGGTCGGCCACGACGGCCGCCCGGATCACGCCGGCCGGGTCGCCGGATCCGCCGGCCCGGGCCAGCCCGAACGCCGTGGACGGCCCGTCCGGGCCCGGTTCGAGCACGTGCCGCTGCGCCGGCGTGGGCGAGTCGCCGAGCGCGGCCTCCCACCAGTCGTCGCTCGCGCGGTCCGCCAGCACGACGCCGGCCGGGTCCGCGCCGGCGAACCGGTCCAGGTCCGCGACGAGTACCGCCACCTCCGCGCCGGCCGCGTGCCCGGCGTCGAGCACCCAGCCCTCGCCGGCCACCGCCTTGGACCACGGTGAGCCCATCGGCGCCTGCACCCGGGGTGTGATCCCGTGCTCGGCGGCGAAGGCCCGCACGGCGTCGAGGGCGGCGGGGATCGGCACCCCCGGGTCCCCGGCGGCGAGCGCGGCGTTCGCCCGGCCGGTGAAGCCGCCCGCCGCGCGCAACCGCCACGCCCCCAGCGGCCGGTCGGCCTGCGCCGGCCAGGCGTCCGCGCACAGCACCTCGAGCCGGCCCACCACCGACCAGGACGGGCGCTTGGGCTGCGCGGGCGGAACCGCCCGGACGGCGACGACGGCCTCCTTGTCGACGCGGACCGGACCCCGTCGCGTCGCCACCACGACGGTGGCGACGCCGTCGCGCTCGCCGCCTTCTGTGAGTTCACCCACCACGTCGGTGAACAGCGGACGTCCGTCGCGCTCGCCGATCCGGTGGCGCAGCGCGACCCGCGAGCCCAGCAGGGCGTCCAGCCCGTCCACCGCAGCCATACTGAGGCCATCCTCTCTCACGACACGCGCATCCGGCCGGGTTAACCTGCCGTACGACTGACATCGCCCCGGCTCCCGCAGCGATCACGTCGAGATACATACTGGGAGCGTCGTAATGCCCGAGTGGAGGACCACCCCGTGACCTACGTCATCGCCGAGCCCTGCGTCGACCTGCTCGACAAGGCGTGCATCGAAGAGTGCCCGGTGGACTGCATCTACGAGGGCGGGCGGATGATGTACATCCACCCCGACGAGTGCGTCGACTGCGGTGCCTGCGAGCCGGTCTGCCCCGTCGAGGCCATCTACTACGAGGACGACGTGCCCGAGCAGTGGGCCGCCTACACCAAGGCCAACGCCGACTTCTTCGCGGAGCTCGGCTCGCCGGGGGGCGCGTCCAAGGTCGGCAAGATCGAGAAGGACGTCGAGCCGGCCGCTAGCCTGCCGCCCCAGTCCCACGACGAGTGAGACCTGCTCGCAGGGTCGAACCGTCAGTGCAGGGACCTGCTCGCAGGGTCGAACCGTCAGTGCAGGGACCTGCTCGCAGGGTCGAACCGTCAGTGCACAGGGCTATCGCTCTTCCCGACTTCCCCTGGGACTCGCTCGCGGGCGACAAGGAACTCGCCGCCGGGCACCCGGACGGGATCGTCGACCTGTCCGTCGGGACGCCCGTCGACCCGGTTCCGGCCGTGGTCCGGGCGGCTCTGGCCGGGCCGGCCGCCGACGAGCCGGGCTATCCGACCACGCACGGTCCGGTGGAGCTGCGCCGGGCGGTGGCCGACTCGCTGGTCCGGCGCTTCGGCGTCGCCCCGATCGATCCCGCGGCGGTGCTGCCCACGATCGGCTCCAAGGAGCTGGTCGCCTGGCTGCCCACGCTGCTCGGGCTCGGCCGGGGCGACATCGTGGCGGTACCGGAGCTGGCGTACCCGACCTACGAGGTCGGGGCGCTGCTGGCCGGGGCCACCGTGGTGCGGCTCGCCGACGGTGAGGCGCCGCCGCCCGGGACCCGTCTGGTCTGGCTGAACTCGCCGTCGAACCCCACCGGGCGGGTACTGTCCGCCGCCGCGCTGCGCGAGGCCGTGGACGCGGCCCGCGCGGTGGGCGCGACGGTGGCGTCCGACGAGTGCTACCTCGCGCTGTCCGCGCCGCCGCACCGGGCGACCTCGGTGCTGCACCCGGAGATCAGCGGTGGCCGCATCGACGGGCTGCTCGCGGTGCACTCGCTGTCGAAGTCGTCGAACCTGGCCGGCTACCGGGCGGCGTTCGTGGCGGGGGACCCGTCCCTGATCGCGCCGCTGCTCGAGGTGCGCAAGCACGCCGGAATGATCGTGCCGCGACCGGTGCAGGCCGCGATGGCCGCGGCGGTGTCCGATGACGCCCACGTGGCCGCCCAGACCGCGGTGTACGACCGGCGCCGGGCTCGGCTGCGCACGGCGCTGGAGGCGGCCGGGCTGCGCGTCGACCATTCCGAGGCCGGGCTCTACCTCTGGGCGACGGCCGGCCGGCCGTCCCGTTTGACGGTGCGGGAGCTCGCCACGCAAGGTGTCCTGGTGGCACCGGGGGAGTTCTACGGTCCGGCAGGGGCGCAGCACGTCCGGGTGGCCGTCACCGCCAGCGACGAGCGGATCGACGCGGCAGTGGCCCGGCTGACCCCGGCGTGAGTGCTTCCACGACGGCGGTGGCGCGGCAGGTCCGCCCGGCGGTCGTGCTCCTCGGCCTGCTCGCGCTCGCGGCCAACCTGCGGGCCGCGCTGGCCGGCTATCCGCCGCTGATCGAGACGGTCCGCGGCGAGCTCGGGATCTCCGCGGGCGCGGCCGGGCTCGTCCAGGCCTCCGCCGTGCTGATGATGGCGGTCGGTTCGTTCGTCGGTTCCGCGTTCGGCGGCCGCTTCGGCCGGGAACGCGCGCTCGGCGTGTCGGTCGGGATGGTGGCGCTCGGCAGCATCGCGCGCGGCTGTCCCGCGCTGGTGCCGCTGATCGGGGGCAGCCTGCTCATCGGTCTCGGCATCGGGCTGGCGGGGGTTCTGCTCACGGGGGTCGTCAAGGAACATCTCGCGACCCGTGCCGGCGCCGCCACCGGCGGCTACGTCGTGTCGATGATGATCGGTGCGACGGTGTCCAGTGCCGCCGCGGTACCGATCGCGACCGCCCTGGGCGGGTGGTCGTTCTCGCTCGCGGTCTGGGCGGTGCCCGCGGTGCTCGCGGTGGTCGCCTGGACCCCGGTCGTCCGCCGGATGGGGTCGCACGACCGGACGGCGCCGCGTCCCCGGCTGCCCTGGCGCGACCGGTTCGCCCGCCAGGCCGCCTGCTACCAGGCGGGCACCTCGCTGATGTTCTACGGCTGGCTGACCTGGCTGTCGCCGTACTACGAGAGCCAGGGCTGGAGCGCTGCGCGGGCCGGGTTGCTGCTGGCCGTGTGGAGCGTCTCGCAGATCCCCGCGGCGCTGCTCGTGCCGATCTTCGCCGAGCGGCGGTGGCGCTGGCGTTTCTGGTCCGGGATCACGCTGGGTTGCGGCCTGGCCGGCACCCTGGGGGCGATGCTGCTGCCGCAGCCGCCGGTCCTGGGTGCGTGGCTGTGGGTGGTGCTGATGGGCATCGGGGCCGGCGCCGGGTTCCCGCTCGGCCTGTCGGTGATCGCCTGGCGGACCCCGGACGGCGCCGCCAGCGCCGCGACCAGCGGCCTCGCGCTGGGCGTCGGCTACCTCGCGGCGGGCCTGGGCCCGCTCCTGATGGGCCTGCTCATCGACCTCACCCGCGGCTTCCCCGCCGCCATCGCGATGCTGCTCGCCGCGGGCGTCCTGCAGGGTCTGGCGATCTGGCGGATCGGCGACCGGCCGCCGCCCGGACGGGCCCGGCCGGAGCCGGACGCCGAACCGGACGGCACGGCCGTCACAGCGCCTCGGCTCGCTCCCTGACCTGCAGCCACGCCGCCCACCAGTGGGTGCGCTTCTCGTCGGCCCGCGTGCGCTCGCGCTCCACCAGCCGCCCCGCGACGAACACGACGTGCGCGTCCGGGTACTCGCCCAGGCCGTCGAGCAGCTCGCGGATCCGCTGCTCGGCGACGCACGCGTCCTGGTGGTCGCCGAGGACCTCCTGGAGTTCGGCGGTCGCCTTGAGCAGCCGCCGCACCGGCTTGCCCAACGCCGGCTCGACCAGCTCGCCGGTGTAGCGCACCCGCTTGCCGAGGATCCGCAGCGCGTGCAAGGTCTCGTCCGGCGGGTTCTCCCCGGCCTTCTCGACGGCCTTGCGGAGCTTGCGGGCCTCCCCGCGCACCAGGTCGACGAGCGCCGGCTGCGCCTGGGTGGCCGACGGCGTCGGCAGAGGCAGTCGGATCGCGTCGACCAGCCGCTCCAGCAGCGCGGTGTAGCGGGGGGCGTCGAGGGCGGCCAGCATCTCGGCGCGGGCGGCCGCCCGCTCGGTCTCGAGCGCGGCGACCAGGACCTCGGCCGCAGCCTGCTCGGCGGGCGGCAGCAGCGCGGCCTCACCGCGCAGCCGCAGCAGCATCACGTCGAGGTCGCGGACCGGGCCCAGCGCCCGGCCCAGCCAGCCCAGCTCCGCCCGGAGCCCGTCGGCCCACGCGGCGTCGAGCAGCGGCCGCGCGGCCTTGAGCGTCGCCCGCATCCGCCGCACCGAGACCCGCATCTGGTGCAGGTCCTCGATGTCGCGCCCGGTGCGGGTGCCCGGGTCGTGGTGCAGCAGCGCGCGCAGCCGCAGGTCGAGGGCGGCGCGGACGTGGTGTGCCGGTGGGTCGGTGGGGATCGCCGTCAGCGGGGTCGGCAGATCCAGCAGGCGCGGGCCGTCGGACTGGCGCCGGCGGGCGCGGCGCGGAGCGGGGGAGGACACGGGCGCGAACTCTATTCGAGCCCGGTGCCCACCCTCCGGCGGCTCAGTTGGCGTGCAGAGCGGCGTTCAGGGCGATCCCGTCACCGGTTCGCGGGAGGGCTTCGACCGCCCCGGTCACCGAGTTCCGGCGCAGCAGCAGCCCGTCCGTGCCCGACAGGGTGCGGGCCGCGGTGGTGCTGCCGTCCGGCAGCGTGACCTTCGTGCCGGCGGTGACGTAGAGCCCGGCCTCGACCACGCAGTCGTCGCCGAGCGAGATGCCGATCCCGGCGTTGGCGCCGATCAGGCAGCGCTTGCCGACCGAGATGACCTCCTTGCCGCCGCCGGACAGCGTGCCCATGACCGAGGCGCTGCCACCGAGGTCCGAGCCGTCGCCGACGACGACACCGGCGGAGATCCGACCCTCGACCATGGAGGCGCCGAGCGTGCCGGCGTTGAAGTTGACGAATCCCTCGTGCATGACGGTGGTGCCCTCGGCCAGGTGCGCGCCGAGACGGACCCGGTCGGCGTCGGCGATCCGGACACCGGTCGGCACGATGTAGTCGACCATCCGCGGGAACTTGTCGACGCCGTACACGGTGAGCGGGCCGCGGGCCTTCAGCCGGGCGCGGGTCAGCTCGAAACCGGGCACGGCACACGGGCCCTGGTTGGTCCAGGCCACGTTCGCGAGCAGCCCGAAGATCCCGTCGAGGTTGACCTCGTGCGGGCGGACGAGGCGGTGGCTGAGCAGGTGCAGCCGCAGGTAGACGTCCTGGGCGTCGACCGCCGGGTCGGCGAGCGAGTCGATCGTCGTGCGGACGACCCGCGTCGTGACGCCCCGCGCCTCGTCGCTGCCGGCCAGCCCCTCCAGCGACGCCGACACGTCCTCGGCGTCGGCCCCGAGCGCGGGGGACGGGTACCAGGTGTCCAGGACGGTGCCGTCGGCGGTGACGGTGGCCAGGCCGGTGCCGGAGGCGCCCTCATGGCGCAGTGCGGTGCTCACGGACGCCCAATTTATCCCGCGCGGCCGCTGCGCCGTCCTCCGGATGCCGCCCAAGCCGCTGCCCGCCGTCGCGCAGGCCACCGCGAGATCGGCCGTCGACCCCACCACGGGCCCGGCCCGCCCCGACGTCTCGCTCAGCCGGGGATCCAGAAGCGATTCGACGGGCACCGGAGCCGGCGCCCCGCCCCGGCCACCCGGTCCGGGTAGCGTCGGGGCCCGTGACGACCACCGTCCCGACCCTGGACCTCACCGCCGATCCCGTCGAGCTCACCGCCGCGCTGGTCGACGTGCCCAGCGTGTCCGGCGACGAGGCGATGCTGGCCGACGCCCTGGAACACGCGCTGCGCACCCAGGCCCCGCATCTCGAGGTCGTCCGGTCAGGGGCCGCGGTGCTGGCCCGCACCCACCTCGGCCGGGCCCGGCGGGTCCTGCTCGCGGGGCACACCGACACGGTGCCGATCGCGGACAACGTGCCGAGCCGGCGCGAGGGCGACCTGCTCTACGGCTGCGGCACCTCCGACATGAAGTCCGGCGACGCCGTCTTCGCGCACCTGGCCGCCACCCTGACCGAGCCGCGGCACGACCTGACACTGGTGTTCTACGACTGCGAGGAGATCGAGGCGACCCGCAACGGCCTGGGCCGCATCGAGCGCGAACTGCCCGACTGGCTGCGCGCCGACCTCGCGATCCTCGGCGAGCCGACGGGCGGCGCCGTCGAGGCCGGCTGTCAGGGCACGCTGCGGGTGGAGATCCGCACGCAGGGCCGGCGCGCGCACTCCGCACGGTCGTGGCTGGGTGACAACGCGGTGCACCACGCGGCGGACGTCCTGGCGCGGCTCAACGCCTACACCGCCCGCGACGTCGACATCGACGGGTGCGTGTACCGCGAGGGCCTGCAGGCGGTGCGGATCGCGGGCGGGGTGGCCGGCAACGTCGTCCCCGACGAATGCGTGGTGACGGTCAACTTCCGGTTCGCCCCCGATCGTGACGCGGAGGCCGCGCAGGCCCACGTCCGGGAGGTCTTCGACGGCTACGACCTGACCGTCACCGACCTGTCGCCCGGGGCGCTCCCGGGCCTGGCAGCCCCCGCGGCCAGGGAGTTCCTCGCGGCCACCGGCACGACGGCGCAGGCGAAGTACGGGTGGACCGACGTGTCCCGGTTCGCCGCCCTGGGCATCCCCGCGATCAACTACGGCCCCGGTGACCCGAACCTGGCCCACACCCGCGAGGAGCACGTCGACACCCGGGCGATCACCGGCTGCACGGACGTGCTGTGGCGTTTCCTGGCCTGACACCAGCCCTCACTAGTCTGGACCACATGACCACGAGCGGTGACGGACGTCCCGAGGAGAAGTTGCGCGGTCCGGTCGTGCTGCGCCGCGAGCACCGCAACGAAGACACGACCACCGACCAACGGCTGCTCGACTCGCGCGGCCCCAGCGACTGGGTGCACACCGACCCGTGGCGGGTGCTGCGGATCCAGGCCGAGTTCGTCGAGGGCTTCGGAGCACTGGCCGAACTGCCGCGCGCGGTCACCGTCTTCGGCTCCGCCCGCACCCCCCGGGAGCACCCGGAGTACGCGCTGGGCCGTGAGCTGGGCGCGGCTCTCGCCGAGGCCGGCTTCGCCGTGATCACCGGCGGCGGCCCGGGGACCATGGAGGCGGTCAACCGGGGCTGCTCCGATGCCGGCGGGATGTCGGTCGGGCTGGGCATCGAGCTGCCGTTCGAGCAGGGGCTGAACGACTGGGTCGACCTCGGTATCAACTTCCGCTACTTCTTCGCCCGCAAGACGATGTTCGTCAAGTACTCCCAGGCGTTCGTCTGCCTGCCCGGCGGCTTCGGCACCCTCGACGAGCTGTTCGAGGCGCTCACCCTCGTGCAGACCAAGAAGGTCACGAAGTTCCCGGTGGTGCTGCTCGGCCGCGACTACTGGGGCGGGCTCTACGACTGGATCGCCTCGACGGTCCTGGACAGCGGCAAGATCGGCGAGAAGGACCTGGCGCTGCTGCACCTGACCGACGACGTCGACGACGCGGTGAAGGTCGTGCACGAGGCTTATCGCGCGTGGGAGGAGACGCATTGAGCGCGCGACTGCTCGGCACGGTGACGCCGTGAGCACCGGTTCGTACGCGATCTGCGTCTACTGCGCCTCGTCCGAGGGTGTCCCGGCGCACTACAAGGAACTCGCCGAGGAGATCGGGAGGCTCGTCCGGATAGGCTCCGCGCCGTGCTGGTCGTCGTCAACGTGCTCGTGTTCTGCGCGGTGCTGCCATGGTCGAGGGTGCGGTTCGTCCGCTTCGCGGTCGACGAACGCGCCGAGACCACCCTGAACATGCTGGCCGAGTGCTTCGAGACGATCGGTGGGG